>JAISYG010000040.1 GCA_031270075.1 Dysgonamonadaceae bacterium | reverse complement strand
AATTATCTCCGAAGAACATGCGAAATCGCCACCTAAAATTGTCCAATTTGCTATCCATTTTGAGTAGGGGGGCTTACTTTTTCAAAAACAAATTCGAAATGCTGTTTTATCGGCATCTCGGACAGGTGATTTGTGCGGTTTTTAAGTTTAGCGGACAGCAATAGTTACTATTATTCATGCGGCATTGATGAATACTCCATGTGATGAGCGAGTAAATCTTCTAACGCATGAAATATTCCATCTACACCAAAACGACATCGGTATTGAGAATACTTTATCTGCCAATTATCACATGGACGAAGTACAAGGCAGGGCGTTGCTTCAAATTGAAATGAAAGCATTACAACAAGCATTGGATAGAGATTCACAAAGCCTGCATGATGCATTATACATACGCGCCTATCGTCAAAGTTTGTATCTGAATAACAACGAAGATTTATATGAACTGAATGAGGGCTTAGCCGAATATACTGGAGTAAAACTATCTGCCACAAATTTGCGTGAATACGTAAAAGGTAGGCTTAACTACAATATCAAAAGAGGATATACAAATGCATTCGGGTATTTCACTGGTTCCGCCTATGCAACTCTCTTGGATGAATTATATCCGAAATGGAGGTATGATAAAGATTTAAACAAGGGAATGATTTATTTGATACAAAAAACAAATCCACAATATATTGTTATACAGAACGATACTTTTTTGAAAGAACTACTTGATACATATAATTATGAACAAATATTATCCGATGAAGAAGATGAGTTAAAATCTTTTGGAGATATTGTTCTTTTTGAAGACTTACTTAAACCTGAAACAAGTAAAATATGCATTACAAATAATAGAGTCAATTTTACCTATAATCCTCATGATAGGGTAATCGCATTGAACAACGCAGTGTTGCTACGCAACATGTCGCTTATGGGAGAATGGGGACAAATCAATGCTAAAAATGGTATTGTACGCCTGAATGACTGGTCTGCATTTTATCTCCTTCCTCCTAAAGAAATAACTTCAAGTATTGTTAAAGGAGATGACTATGAAATTCAATTAAATAAAGGATGGAAAGTCGTTGAAGAAAATGGGGTTTACGAAATAGTGAAGGAGTAGCTGCGGTGGGCTATCCTGCTCAGGCATCTGTGGATTTTTTGCAGGTGAGCCGTTTGACCCTTTATTTCTCAATCAAATACTTCCAAAATCGTTGGGGCATAAATTGTCGTTGCAGGCGCAGATTTTTCCGCGATTGGATGGTGATGGATTGCAGATACTCTTTCCATAAATCTTGAAAAGCCTTTTCATCATCATCCTGTTGTTCGCGCACGATGCTGCCGGTTTTCAGATCGACCGGCGGATGTTCAAAACGAACAATTTCCGTTTCCGTTAAATCGTAATACAAACCAAAATTGCGGCGCGAATCGTAAATCAACCATTGCTGGTCGGCATAGCGGTCTTGAAAAAAATCGGCGCAGAGAGGCAGCACGTTATAAACCGGATCCGTCAGGGCAAAATACATCCCATCGGCCGTTTTCTGAAAGCGGACAAATTGCACGAGATGAGTCCGTTCGTTCAACACTTTCTTGTAGATTTTCGACAAAGTCAGTACATCGTCGTCGGCAAAATTGATCTCAATGGAAACGGGCGAGGTTAAAGCTTTTTGGATATAGCGCAAAAGGATTCGTTCGATATCTTGTATTTCAGATAAATAGCAGATATAAAGCATGTGGATGGCCGATTGGGAAATTTTCTTTTGCAATCCTTGGAAAACCCGTTCGGCTTTGTCTTTGGCGGTTATCACGTTATGAATATCGGTAAACAAGGGAAGGGCGGTTTCTGCAGTTACAATGCGACCGGGTATTTCCTTGCGGTAGTAAACGTCGAAAACGGCAGTTAGAAAGCCTTCAAAAGTTCCGTCATATAAATAATAAAGCATTAAAAATGAATTATCAGTTGTTTGTCGTCCTTTTTCTTTTTAGCGGATAAAGTAAGTAATTGTCGGAGCCGTTCGGGTGACACCTCGTGGATAGTATACGCAGGCAATTCATGGCAGGTAATGAAATATTTTGCCCGTTTCATCACGACACCCATTTTCCGAAGGTTTTCGGAAGTCAGACGACCGAATTTCCGTGAGGCGATAATCAATTGGGCCGACTTCACACCAACACCCGGTATGCGCAGAATCATTTCGTAATCGGCGGTGTTGACATCCACCGGAAAACAATGCGGGTTACGCAAAGCCCACGAAAGTTTCGGATCCATTTCCAATTCGAGGTTGGGATGCGTTTCGTTAACTATTTCATCGACTTTGAAATGATAAAATCGCATCAACCAATCGGCCTGATACAAACGGTTTTCACGAACCAACGGCGGCGCGGACAGGGCAGGCAAGCGCGAATCGTAAGTATTGATGTGGATATAACCCGAATAATACACCCGTTTCATAGCCGGACGCTGGTACATGGCATAGGCCAGGTGCAAAATCCGGTTATCGTCGTCGGGTGAAACGCCGATAATCATTTGCGTGCTTTGTCCCGCAGGAGCGAAGTGTGAAGCGTGGCGGAATTTCTTTTTTTCTTCCTTGCTTTCTAAAAATCCCTGCTGGATGTAGTGCATGGGACGAAAAACACTTTGATAATCTTTGTCGGGTGCAATCAGGCGCAGACTTTGTTCCGACGGCAATTCGATGTTGCAGCTCAAGCGGTCGGCGTACAATCCGGCTTCGGCCACTAATTCGCGACTGACTCCGGGAATGCTTTTCAAGTGAATATAGCCGTTATACCGGTGAATGGTTCGCAGGTCTTTAGCCACCCGCACCATACGTTCCATGGTATAATCGGCGTTACGAACGACGCCCGAACTTAGAAACAATCCTTCGATGTAATTCCGCCGGTAAAATTCGATGGTCAGTTCGACAAGTTCACTCACCGAAAAAGTAGTGCGCGGGATATCGTTGCTTCGCCTGTTGACACAATAGCCGCAGTCGTAGATGCAATGGTTGGTCAGCATGATTTTCAGCAGCGACACACAACGTCCATCTTCCGTAAAACTGTGGCAGATGCCCCAACCCGCAGCCGATCCGATCCCTTTCTCCGTATTGGGACGGGAGGCTCCGCTCGAAGAGCAGGAAATGTCGTATTTAGCCGCTTCGGCCAGAATTTTTAACTTTTCAAAGATTTGCGGGTTCATTGCTTGTAAGCGTTACACCGTGAATAATGCAACTATTGGCAAAGATACGGTTTTCCGGTGAGAAAATAAAAATGTTAATGCACCGCTTTTTGTTATTTGAAAATATTGTTTTATCTTTGCGACTTAAAAATTCATGTAAAAATAAATAAAATTACAATAGATTAATATCTAATCATGATGAATGCTAATAAATTAGTAGGAAAAAGAATTCAATCCTGGCGAGAATCCAAGTCCATCGGGCGAGAAGAGATGGCCGATCGCACCGGTTTGGATATTGGACAAATCACTCGTATCGAAGAAAGTAAAGATTTTCCGTCACTGGCTCCGCTTATTAAAATCGCCCGCGTACTGGGCGTTCGGCTGGGTACCTTTTTGGACGATGAGGATGCCTTAGGCCCGGTTGTTTCCCGGAAAAGAAATTACAAAGAAAGTGTCAGTTTTTCGACCAATCAAACGGCTTCCCATACGCATATGGATTATTATTCCTTGGCAGCCGACAAATCGGGACGACACCTCGAACCGTTTATTATCCAGGTAGCTCCGCGTGATGAAAACGGTATTTTCCAGCTTTCTTCCCACGAAGGCGAGGAATTTATCTACTGCCTGGCCGGTTTGCTCGAAATTACTTACGGCGACGATACGTATATTTTGGAAGCGGGCGACAGTATTTATTACGATTCCATCGTAGCCCACCACGTTCATGCCGCCGATGCGCAGGGCGCTCAAATTTTAGCCGTAGTTTATACCCCGATTTAAACAACCATGACTCTCTCCGACAGAACCATCGGCCAATGGCTGGAATATTGGGCCGAAACAACGCCCAATAAAGAATACGTGGTTTATTCCGACCGCGATTTGCGATTCACATGGAAACAGTTTAACGAACGGGTCGATAATATGGCCAAGGGATTGATTTCGATTGGCGTAACCACCGGCACGCACGTTGGCATCTGGGCGACAAATGTCCCGGATTGGCTGACTTTCCTCTATGCCATTTCCAAAACCGGCGCGGTGGCCGTAACCGTCAATACCAATTACAAGCAAAACGAATTGGAATACCTGATGAGCGATTCCGATATTCATACGCTGTGCATCACCGAAGGCGTTTTCGACGGTTCGTATATCGACATGGTCTATACCATGCTCCCCGAATTGAAAACATCGCAACGCGGTTATGTTAAAAGCGAACGTTTCCCCTGCTTAAAAAACGTGGTCTTTATCGGACAGGAAAAATACCGGGGCATGTACAACACCGCCGAACTGCTGCTGCTCGGAAAAACGGTTTCCAACGACAAGCTCAACGAATTGAAAGCAAAAGTCGATTGCCATGATGTGGCGAATATGCAATACACCTCGGGCACAACCGGATTTCCCAAAGGCGTGATGCTCACCCACCACAATATTGTGAACAACGGCTATTTCACCGGAGAGGGAATGCACTACACGCAGGACGATAAATTGTGCTGCTGCGTGCCGCTCTTCCACTGCTTCGGCGTGGTGCTGGCCACAATGGCCTGCCTGACGCACGGAACCACCCAGGTGATGGTCGAACGTTTCGATCCGCTGGTGGTGCTGGCATCCATCCATAAAGAGCGCTGTACAGCTCTGTACGGCGTTCCGACCATGTTTATCGCCGAATTAGACCATCCGATGTTTCCGATGTTCGATGTCAGCTCCTTGCGCACGGGCATTATGGCCGGATCGCTCTGTCCCATCGAATTGATGCGTCGGGTAACCGACAAACTCCACATTACGCACATCACCAGCGTTTACGGTTTGACCGAATCCTCGCCCGGAATGACTCACTCCGTCATTGAAGATCCGTTTGAAGTCCGTTGTACCACCGTCGGCAAGGAATACCCGTTTACCGATGTCCAAATCCTCGACCCCGAAACCGGTGAAGTCTGTCCGTCCGGCGTACAGGGCGAAGTCTGTTGCAAAGGGTATTTGGTGATGAAAGGCTATTACAAGAATCCCCAGGCGACGGACGAAGTCATCGACCGGAACGGCTATCTACATTCCGGCGATTTGGGTATAAAAGACGAAAACGGTTATTACCGCATTACCGGACGCATCAAGGACATGATTATCCGCGGAGGCGAAAATATTTATCCGCGTGAGATAGAAGAATTTTTGTATCACCTGCCGGGAATAAAAGACATTCAGGTAGCAGGCATCCCTTCCGAAAAATACGGCGAAGAAGTCGGCGCATTCATTATTTTACAGGAAGGCGCCCGGTTGACTCCCGAAGAAGTCCGGGAATTTTGCCGGGGAAAAATCGCCCGGCACAAAATCCCGAAGTACGTCTTGTTCGTCAACGAATTTCCATTGACGGGTAGCGGGAAAATACAAAAATTCAAACTGAAAGAGATTGGATTGAAGATGCTGTTGGAGCAGGGGATTGAGGTGATTTAAACCATTGTCCGGGGGATACTACGGTTATCCTTATCACATTAGCGTTTGCAATCATCCTTTGGTCGCCTGCATTCACTTTTCCCTTTCAGACAGAGGTTGGTGTGTCGTGCTTGTGCCGCAGATCGTTTATGCCGCAGGTCGCTGACCTGCGGTTATGAAAGTCCTGCCTTGCAGGCAGTGGCTAGTGTGTCATGCTTGTTGTCTGAAAGACAACATTTTCATAACCGCAAGTCAACGACTTGCGGAGTGAATACACTTCAATAAACAAAAAAGAACCGGAAAACAAAAAAAAGTCCGACTTTTATCCGTTCTCCGGTTCTTAATTTTACCTGTTTAGCGAAGGTGCCACTTTTGACGACTCTTTCACTAGGTAAGACTTTCGTCCTTCAAATCCAATTCATTTTTATCCCTATCGACGAAGCGGTATTCGAGGAATCCCAGACTTTGGTCGGGAATCACCTTCATCGCTAAAGAATATTTGAATTTCCATTTCACATTTTGGGAAATCAATCCCTGATGAATGTAAGCTGCAATGTATGGATGTACGTACAGCTTGAATTTCTTCACTTGCAACCGGTTGATAACATCCTGTATTTTTTCGTCCAACACATCCATAAAAAAGATGGAGGGACGAATTTCACTTTTTCCGGAGCAAACCGGACAGATTTCCACCGTAGTAAAATCGAGCACCGGACGTACCCGCTGACGGGTAATTTGAATCACTCCGAATTTACTGAGCGGAAGGATGTTGTGTTTTGCCCGATCGTTAGCCATAAAATGGCACATCGATTCGTACAATTTCTGACGATTCCCCTGGTCGTGCATGTCTATAAAATCGACGACAATGATTCCTCCCATATCGCGCAGGCGTAATTGCCGGGCGATTTCTTCGGCAGCAGCCAGATTGACCATAATAGCCGTATTTTCCTGATCGGAACTGGATTTGGAACGATTGCCGCTGTTAACATCGATTACATGCATCGCTTCCGTGTGTTCAATGATGAGATACGCCCCGTTTTTGAAAGTAACAATTTTGCCGAACCCCGATTTGATTTGTTTGGTGATTGCAAAATGATCAAAAATGGGAATTTCGCCTTTATACAGTTCGACGATTTTTTCTTTTTCCGGGTCGATATAAGTCAGGTAGTCGCGTATTTCTTTGTATACGTCTTCATCATTGACATAAATGTGTTGAAACGAAGAGTTGAAAATATCCCGCAGTAAGGCGACCGCTCTGCCGGTTTCTTCGCAAACAAGCGCCGGCGCCTTGCTCTTCAGGAGTTTGGGAATATTATCCTCCCAACGTTTAACCAATGCTTTCAATTCTCCATCCAATTCAGCTACTCGCCGACCTTCGGCCGAAGTGCGCACAATGACAGAAAAATTTCTCGGTTTAATGCTGAGAATCAGTTGTTTTAACCGTGCTCGTTCTTCGTTGGAGCTAATTTTAGTGGACACGTTGACTTTGTCCCCAAAAGGAAGCGCAACCAAAAAACGGCCGGCGAAAGAAAGTTCCGATGTGAGGCGAGGTCCTTTGGTCGAGATCGGCTCTTTGGCAATCTGGACTAAAATATCGTCGCCTTGTTGTAGAATGTCTGAAATGCTGCCGTCTTTTGAACAGGCAGGCAACCGGTTGAATTTGCCGATAGCCGGCACTCTTTTCTTTTCGGAAATCGTTTTAAGGAATTGAGTCAGCGTATTAACATCCGCCCCCAAATCCTGATAGTGAAGAAATGCATCTTTTTTATACCCAACATCCACAAAAGCAGCGTTTAGTCCCGGCATCAATTTTTTTACTTTGCCGAGGTAGATGTCCCCCACCGAAAATGATATATTGCGTGCCTCTTTCTGAAATTCGACTAACTTGTCGTCCTCCATCATGGCAATGGATATTTCTTTCGGTTGAACATCAATAACTAATTCGCTTTTCACAATGTTGATCTATTTTAATTATTAATAAACACCAAAGGTTAAAGGTGCAAATGCTGCACATTTAACCTTTTTAAGCCTTAACTACGAGAACAGATTATTTACTTTTTCTTCTTATGCCTGTTCTTGCGAAGCCTTTTTTTGCGCTTATGCGTTGACATCTTATGTCTTTTCCTTTTTTTTCCGCTGGGCATTTTATTTAATTTTGCATTAATAATTGCTCAATTACTTCTTCGGATCTAAACTGTTTCGCAAATTTTCAGCGAAATACTGCGAAGGTTTAAATGTCGGAACAAAACGTTCGGGAATCATCAGGGTAGTTTCATTTTTGATGTGACGGGCGGCTTTAGCGGCTCTCTTCTTGACTACAAACGAGCCAAATCCACGGAGATAGACATTGTTACCTTGATTCATAGAGTTCATAACTTCTTCCATAAATCCTTCAACGCAAGCCAGTGTAGTTGCCCGGTCGATGCCAGTGCTTCTTGCAATCGCATTTACGATATCTGCTTTTGTCATAATATAAAAAATTAAAAAATAAAAAAAATTCCTTTTCGGAGTGCAAATATACGGTATTTATTCTTGATTAAAAAAGTTTTAACTTTAAATTTTCGTAAATTTGCAATTTATATGGAAAATTTTTCTTTTATTAGCAAAAAACTACTCGATTGGTATGATCTTAACCAGAGAGAATTACCCTGGCGAAACATCACCGATCCATACCGTATATGGATCTCTGAAATTATTTTACAACAAACGCGGGTAATTCAGGGTTTGGAGTATTACAATCGTTTTGTCCTCCGGTTTCCCGATGTGCAGGCGTTGGCCGAAGCGTCGGAACAGGAAGTGTTGAAATATTGGCAGGGCTTGGGCTATTATTCCCGTGCGCGGAATTTACACGCGGCAGCCCGGACCCTGGTTGATGAATATGGTGGCGAGTTTCCACATAACTATGCCGATGTACTTCGTTTGAAAGGCATTGGCGAGTATACGGCAGCTGCCATTGTTTCGTTTGCGTGGAATCAGCCCTATCCGGTGGTGGACGGCAATGTGTTTCGTTTCCTTTCGCGCCTCTTCGCTATCGACGAGCCGGTCGATACCGCCCAAGGCAAGAAATATTTTACGGAGTTGGCCGCCGAATTGATGGACCGGTCGCAAGCCGGCGCTTTCAATCAAGCGATTATGGAGTTCGGCGCTTTGCAATGCATCCCGTCTGCTCCCGATTGCGGGGTATGTCCTTTTCAAAACGAATGTATGGCTTATGCAAGCCGGTCGATTGCCCGTTATCCCGTGAAACGGAATAAAACCCAAACCCAAGATCGCTATTTATACTATTTCCATATTCACGATACGGAACACCTATATATAAAGCAACGGTGTGGAAAAGGGATATGGCGAAATCTGTTTGAATTTCCGGTCATTGAATCGGAAACACCGTTGACATTTGAAGAACTCATTCGTATAACTCCTTTGAAAGAATGGGTTACGGACGAACCGGCGGGTGCTTTTCATGTAAGGATTGAAAACCGGAAGCATGTCTTGTCGCACCGGGTGCTGTATGCTACTTTTTTTGAGTTAGCAGTGAAACATTTGTCCGACCCGCCGGAGGGCTTTATTCAAATCACCCCTGCGGAAATAGACAACTATCCGGTTCACCGGTTGATGCAGTTTTATTTGGATGGTCTGTAAGTATTTCTACTATTTTTTCAAATCGTCCAATTGATGCACAGGGCGTTCGATATCGTAAGGAATGGGAAGCTTTGAAAATGTCTGGAAATAGAGCAGACAAGCATCTTTCCACCATACGGCGTCGCGCGCCTGTACGCGCAGTTTCGATTGCACGACGGCAAAACGTTCGGCGTCGACGTACGGTTCCAGCCTGTCCCATGTTTTTTGAAAATCGCGCACTTCCTGAACGCCACGGTCGTAGCGGTAACAAAGCTCGTCCCACAGCGTATTGCCCGATTGTAATGTATACGTCCACGGAACATGATGAAACCACAACAGCAGCCGCTCGTCGCATGTTTTTATATCGTTAAACTGTTCATGCAGGGGCGAAAAATACTGCGACACGGCATTGCTCCCCGCCTCCGTGCGGTCGAAACCAACGCCAATGGAATCGGCGCGGTGGTAGTACACGGGCATCCAGTCGGGGCGCCCATCGGGAAAATATCCCCACGGCTCCGGACCGTAGTGCACATGGAAGGAAAAGAGATGGTGCAAGCCGATCGGCATCATGTAATCTACGCAGGCTTCGCGCGAAGCAAGCATCATTTCTTTTACCGGGCGTATGAAATTTTCATCGGAAGTAAACGTCATGCGCAGCCATTCGTCGGCGATTTGCTCCGGGGTCAGTTCGTGGTTCCATGCGAGGCGACCGAAAGCATACCAGTTGGCTTGCGCGAAAGGATGTCCGCACCAGTTCACACTGTCGCCGGTGTTAGCAACACCGGCAATGGCGGTTACTTGGGCGGGACGCAACGTGCCATCCGTGATTTTCGCCACGGTCGAACCTTGGCCGTCGGCGTAAGTGTCGCTGTCGAGCGTTTCCTTGAAAAGCGGCGCGAGGTAAACCAGATGGTTGGAAAATCCGAGATATTCCTGCGTAATTTGGAACTCTATCATTTCTTGTGTGTGCTGCAAAGCGCCGAACAGCGGACTGAACGGCTCGCGCGGCTGAAAGTCTATGGGACCGTTCTTTATCTGAATCATTACATTGTCGCGAAACTGCCCGTCCAGCGGCACAAACTCCTGATACGCTTGTTTAGCGCGGTCTTCTTTCGTAGGATTGTAAACGAACGCCCGCCACATCAGAATGCCATGATACGGTTTCAGTGCATCGGCTAACAGGTTGGCGCCGTCGGCATGGGTGCGCCCGTAATCCTGCGGACCCGACTGCCCCTCCGAATTAGCTTTGACCAGAAAACCGCCAAAATCGGGAATCAATGCATAGATTTCCTTTACTTTGTCTTTCCACCATTGTATGACTTCCTTGTTCAGCGGATCGGCGTCCGGCAGTCCGCCCAGTGTTTTAGGAGCGGCAAAATGGATGGACAGATATACTTTCACGCCGTAAGGACGGAATATATCGGCGATGGTTTTTACTTTTATCAAGTATTCATTCGTTAGTATTAGCGGATTGGCATTTACATTATTTAAGACCGATCCGTTGATGCCGATGGAAGCGTTGGCCCGTGCATATTCCGCATAGCGCGGAGAGATTTCGCCGGGCAATTTTTCCCATTCCCAGAGGGAACGTCCGGCGTAGCCTCGCTCAATACTTCTGTCCAAATTATCCCAATGATTGAGGATACGTCGCGCATATTTGGGCGATTCGGCCATATCCAATACGGCAGGCAGGCTTTGCGTGTCTTGCAGGCGAAGCAGGTGATATGCGCCGTAGAGCAATCCTTTTTCGGTAGCGGCGGTAATGGTTACGCTTGTTTGCGGACTGCCAGCCAGCGTGTAACCGTCGTCGCCCAACGCCCGCGTGGCGGCGGTGCGAGCTATCTTCAATTGTACCGGCGCGCCCTGCCATTGGGTTTGCAGTTCCTTTTTCGCCACCGCAACGGTAGCGCTTTGCTGGTTCGCGATTACTTGGGCTTGCGCCGTGGTATCGGTGCGTAGCCAGAGTCGGCTGCCGTCTTCAGCGTGCAGGATGCCGCCCGCGGCGACGAGCATCCAAATACTTAATATAGCTGTTCTTCGTTTCATATTGTTTACCAGTATTTCAAAATAAATTCCTTAAATGCCGGGTAGTTCGGCCCTGCTTCGTGCCCGCCGTGGTGCTGGCGGAAGCCGATGTCGCCCGAAAGATAGGCTTTGTCGATGACCAGCAGGGGGATTTGTTTTCCATTGTAGTCCATTGCGTCGTTCATTACAATCCCTTTTTTACCCAACAATTCATATACCGGACTTGCCGCCACAGCGGTAAGGTAAAGTCCGTACGGGTCAGCCCACGCTTCGCCTTTGGCCGCGTCACCGCTGCCGATAAAGAGCGGTCGCGGCGCACAAAGCGCCACCAGCGATTCGGCGTCGACCGGCATTTGCAACACTTTGCGGGGCAGGTAGCCGTCCGTGCTGCTTTCGTCCACACCGGCATAGCGCATGGCGTTGCCTGCCAACCAGTGGTATTCCGAATCCCAAACACAGTTCTCAAGGTCTTCGCCCCAATGCCTGCGGCTTTGCGCTACACCCATCGCCCCCGACGAACTGGGGAACGCAGTAGCGATACGGGTATCGTAAGCCATAGCTACCAAAGTCGCTTTTCCGTAGCGCGAATGTCCGGTAAGGGCTACGCGCTTCGCATCTACGAGCGAGTTGTTTTGCACGAAGAAGTCGATGAAGCGGCTGACGCCCCACGACCACGCAACCAGCGTACCCCAGTCGGCGGGTTTTCGCCAGTTGCCTTTGTTGACCAAGCCGATGAGGTAACCGGTCAAGCTTTCGCCGTTGTCGGGCTGCAATGCTCCGGCTTCGAAGTAGAGGACGCCGATTCCTTCGGGCGCCATCGTGCTCCACAAATCTTCATCGCCTATCAAAAACCGCCCGCCGA
>JAISYG010000029.1 GCA_031270075.1 Dysgonamonadaceae bacterium | reverse complement strand
TCCTTCTACTTACAAAGGGGATATATGTAAATACCTTACCGACCAGAATAATGGTGTTCCTCCCGGTAATTGGGTGATGCCTACTGGAGCTGATTTTACTTCGGCTAGTATGAGTGCTTGGACGGGTACTGCTCCTTCGAGTGGTACTTATTGGTATCGGGAGCCTCAAAATGGCGGTTTTACGAGTGATAATACACAGACCGGTACTAACACCGATGGTACATACCATGGATGGGATTGGGGCGCATCTTACTTTGGTAGTACTACTGTCTTCCCTGCCTCGGGGTATCGTTCAAACAGTGGTGGGTTGAGAGATACGGGCAACTACGGCTACTACTGGAGTAGTTCGGTGACAGATAACACTTTCGTCTACTACTTCAACTTCAACAGTACTGGTGTCATTACAAGTAACGCCGGCCGTGGGTATGCCTTCTCCGTCCGTTGCGTCCTCCAACATTAGAGGGTGCGCCAAAAACTCAGTTTTGACACACCCTCCACAAGCACGACACACCAACCTCTGCCTGAATTGAAAATCGGCGTGATATTGACCGGTGTGTAACAGGAGTGTTAGCCAAATACCGATTTTGAGTTTTAAGGCAGAATACTTACCTTTGCCGCAAAACTAAAAATCATACAATGATATGACAATTCAAGAATTAATCCTGCAAGCGATCGAACGCCTGTATGCCGTCGAAATCCCGGAAACGATGGTGCAAATCCAGAAAACCAAGAAAGAGTTTGAGGGACATCTCACGCTGGTCGTTTTTCCGTTATTGAAACTGTCGAAGAAAAATCCGGAACAAACGGCTATCGAAATCGGAGAATATCTGACGAAAAACCAGCCGCTTATTGCCGGTTTCAATGTGATCAAAGGCTTTTTGAACCTGACGGTTTCGCCCGTTTACTGGATTAGCGTTTTGAACGGCATTCACCAAAACCCCAAGTATGGAACACAGGAAGCGCCTGCGGATTCCCCGCTGGTGATGATCGAATATTCGTCGCCCAACACGAATAAACCCCTGCACCTGGGGCATATCCGCAATAATCTGTTAGGTTTCAGTATTTCGGAAATATTGAAAGCGACCGGCAACCGTGTAGTGAAAACCAATATCGTGAACGACCGAGGCATCCATATCTGTAAATCCATGCTGGCGTGGAAACGCTGGGGCGAGGGCGAAACGCCCGAATCGTCCGGGAAGAAAGGCGACCGCCTGATTGGCGATTATTACGTCCGGTTCGACCGGGAATACAAAAAAGAACTCGCCGAACTGGAAGCGGCCGGCTGTACGAAAAAAGAAGCGGAAGAACGATCGCCACTCATGGCGGAAGCCCGCGAGATGCTGCGCCAATGGGAAGCCGGCGACTGCGAAACCGTGAGCCTCTGGGAAAAGATGAATGCCTGGGTGTATGCCGGATTTGAGGAAACATACAAAGCCCTGGGAGTCGATTTCGATACCATCTATTACGAGTCCCAAACTTACCTCGAAGGCAAGAAAAAAGTGCTGGAAGGCTTGAAAAAAGGCGTTTTTTACCGGAAAGACGACGGATCGGTCTGGGCCGATTTAACCGCCGGCGGCCTGGACGAGAAATTACTCCTCCGCGCCGATGGCACATCCGTTTACATGACTCAGGACATCGGAACCGCCAAACTCCGGTTCGACGATTACCCGATTGATAAGATGGTGTATGTGGTCGGTAACGAACAAAATTACCACTTCCAGGCGCTTTCGCTGTTGCTCGATCAACTGGGATTCCGGTTCGGTAAAGACCTTGTCCATTTCTCCTATGGCATGGTCGAATTGCCCGAAGGAAAAATGAAATCGCGCGAAGGAACCGTTGTCGACGCCGACGATTTGATTGAAGAAATGATCTGCACCGCCCGCGAAATATCCAACGAACTGGGAAAATTAGACGGTTGCACCGAAGACGAAGCCCGGGAAATTGCCCATACCGTTGGCCTCGGCGCCCTGAAATACTTTATCCTGAAAGTAGACCCCCGGAAAAACATGGTCTTCAATCCCAAAGAATCCATCGATTTTAATGGGAATACAGGGCCGTTCATTCAATACACCTACGCCCGTATCCAATCGGTTTTGCGGAAAGGCGGACAACAGGCCTTCCGTCAGTGTGTGCTCGACACGACGGTGAATGAAAAAGAGGTCGCCCTGATTCAGATGTTATCGGAATTTCCCATCATCGTGCAGGAAGCCGCCGATACCTTTAGCCCGGCGGTGATAGCCAATTATATTTACGATCTGGTAAAAGAATACAATCAGTTCTACCACGATTATTCCATTCTGGGTGAAACGGACGAAGCGGTACGCACCCTCCGCCTGATACTGTCTGAAAATACAGCTAAAGTCATCCGCACCGGTTTCCAACTGTTGGGAATCCGTGTGCCCGAAAGAATGTAATCCGATGAACAAATGCTTCCTGCCGCTTCTTGTCCTCCTCCTTTTTTCCTGCGGGAAACAGGAAAGGTATTACCTGACACAGGGCGAGATATTCAAAACCGACCTGCACATCAAATACCGGTATCAACATGATCTGGGAGAAGAAATATACGCTCGTTTAGATAGTATCGATCTGTCGTTGAATCCTTTCAACCCGCAGTCGATTATCTGTAAAGTCAATCGCAACGAAGCGCCGGAAGTCGACGACCGGTTCATCGCCGTATTCCATCAGGCGCAGGAAATGTCCCGGATAAGCGACGGATATTACGATATAACCTGCGCCCCCCTGATAAACCTCTGGGGATTCGGTTATGAACGAACGGACAGTATCCGTCCGGAAGTCATCGACAGCCTGAAACAATTCGTCGGCTACCGGAAAGTATGGCTGGACGGACGGCGGGTAGTGAAGGCCGATCCCCGCCTGCAACTCAATGCCTCGTCCATCGCCAAGGGATACGCGGTGGATGTCGTTGCGGAATTGCTCCAGTCGCACGGTATCGGCGATTATATGGTTGAAATCGGTGGGGAAATCCGTACACAGGGGAAAAACCCGGCGGGAAAGCCGTGGAGCATCGAAATCCTGAAACCGATTGACGATGCAACCGGGCAAATCCGCGAAAGACAGGAAGTAATCTACCTGAGCGATTATGCCTTAGCCACTTCCGGCAACTACCGGAATTTCTACCTCCGGGACGGGAAGAAATATGCACACATCATCAATCCGCACACCGGTTATCCGGCCGAAGAAACCCTCCTGAGCGCCTCTGTCCTCTATCCCGATTGCATGACGGCCGACGCTTTCGCCACGGCTTTCATGGCAATGGGGCTGGAAAGGGCCTTGTCCGTAGCCGATTCTATTCCCGGCCTGGATTATCTTTTTATTTATTCGGATGAAAAAGGGAATCTGTTGGAAAAAGTTTCGGAAGGGTTTGGGCTTTGGGTAGCTCGTCAGAATTGACCCTTAGCGGTGGGCTCGGCAAAGTGTTTGATTGACGAAGCCATTCTCAATTTTATCCACTTCATGGCAACAAAAATGATTGTAATACCCATAAATCAGACGGGGAGATGCTTTAGAAATTTCTCTGAGAAATACAATTCCAAACGAAATGACGGACTTGCAATCAGGGAAAATATCCGTTGAGTCAAATATTTGCGAGGTATTTTAAAACATTTCGATATGTGCACAATCACAAAGATCGGCTCCCATTAATATATTTTATTCAAAGATTACTGTTGGATACAGCGCCGGACAACCGGAAAATATGTTTAATTTTGTCTTGTATTTGGTCCTTTTTTATGCGAAAGATTATCCATATCGACATGGACGCTTTCTACGCTTCGGTAGAACAGCGCGACAATCCGGAACTTCGGGGTAAAGCCATTGCCGTTGGTTATGGCGAGGCGAGGGGTGTTGTTTCCACCGCCAGTTACGAAGCTCGGAAGTATGGCGTGCGTTCCGCCATGCCTTCCCTGACCGCTAAAAACAAATGCCCCGGACTGATTTTTGTCCCGCCGCGCTTTGACGTTTACCACGAAATTTCAACACAAATCCGTGAAATTTTCCTGGAATATACGGATTTGGTCGAACCACTCTCGCTGGATGAGGCGTTTCTGGACGTAACCGTCAATCACAAAAATAACCTTTCGGCGACATTGATTGCCAAAGAAATCCGTCGAAAGGTTTTTGAAACCACCGGATTGACGGCTTCCGCAGGCGTGTCCATTAATAAGTTTCTTGCAAAAATCGCATCGGATTATAATAAGCCGGATGGTCTTTTTGTTATCCTGCCGGAAAATGCGGAAAAGTTTGTCGAAAGCCTGAAAATCGAACAATTCTTCGGTGTCGGCAAAGTAACGGCGAAAAAGATGCACGACAACGGCATTTTTACCGGTTACGACCTGAAACAACGTTCGGAAAACTCGCTGGTAAGGCTGTTCGGGAAAATGGGACATGCACTTTACCTCAACGCTCGCGCTATTGACAACCGCGAAGTGGAGCCTGACCGCATCACCAAATCCATCAGCAATGAAACTACTTTTTTGCAGGACAAGGACAATCGTATTTTACTGACTGTCGAACTTTACCATTTAGCCAAAGAAGTTTTCGGGAGGATGCAGGAAGAAAACTTTTTTGGTAAGACGATTACCATCAAAATCAAATATGCCGATTTCAAAATGATTACCAGAAGCAAAACTTTACAGCACAAAATCATGGATTTTCGTCCGATGTGGACAGTTGCGCGTGAAATGATGAAGCAGATTGATTTGTCGGGGCAACCTGTGCGGTTAATTGGCTTCGGGGTCGGTAACGCTTCGGATGAACCGGAAAACAAACTGGTACAGTTGGAACTGGATTTGTTTTGATTTATAACATTACCGGATGTTTCACATCCGGCTATCTCTCTATACAGAATATCGGTAATCTTCCAGCCGGATACCGGACAGCAGCACCCTGTTTAAAAATTCTTTATTAAAGTTTAATATCTTAAATGCCATCACTCTCAATATTTTTATGTATTTTTGTGACGGTTTATTTGACTTATAAATGGATGACTTGGGACAGAAGGCAATTATACTGTAAATTCAATTTGATGCCAAAGAAATTATACTTTTTTTTGATATTTTCCGGCTGGTGGTTAACCTTTTACGGAAACAATGTTAATTACGGCTTGACGTTTCGTTCCCATACATTCAATCAGGACGAAAGAACCTGTCTTGATTTGACATCCGAGAACTCATTCCAGTTGCCGCAGGGATTTTCGATTGATTTCGACTTGAAGTTAGACAGTGCATTTTTAGCATACGGGTATGTCTTCCGGTTGATTTCGAACGATGTATCCAGCCTGGATTTAATAACCAATTTCAATACGGGGAAATTGAATTTTGTGCTTGTTGAA
>JAISYG010000155.1 GCA_031270075.1 Dysgonamonadaceae bacterium | reverse complement strand
TGTTATTTCGATGATTTTACTGTTCATGTGTTTCGATGTGAATACGTCCAGGCCGATTTTCATCAGGTAGTCGCCCGAAAATACTTTCCCGTTCGATACAAAACCGGATTCTTCGCCCGGCATCAAGTTTATTTCTTCCACTTTGTATTGGCGGTTTGGGTCTAAGCCTTGCAATCGGACAGGCAGGAGCTTTTCGTTCCTTACCGGAAAAACATCGTAGGCGAAAAAGACGGCGCGGTCTTTGGCTTCATCGACATAGATGACCGAGACGTGATTGCCGTCGTAAGGCGAAACGAGATGATACATGTCGCCGTTGAGCGTTACCTGTTTGAAGCGGTTGTAATTCACGGTTGTTTGTTGGCAAAACAGCCGTTCGTTTTCATTGAGATCTCTTGTATCGAGGTCGAAGCCGAATTTACACATCAGTGCGACGTCGGTCCTGAATTTAAGGCTTGCCGCGGGATTGTGATTGGTCAGGTGAGCGCTCAGGGCTTTGACGGGTATGAACTGCGAGAAGCCCCACTGGATAAACAGCCGCCTGACGGGGTCGTTGTTGTCGCTTGTCCAGAAATCGGTGAAGTATTTCAGGGCTTCAAAGTCGCAACGGCCGCCTCCGCTGGCGCAAAGCATCATGGGCAGGTCGGGATATTGTTCGTTTACCCGCTTAAAAAGATTGTAAACACCCCTGACATGGTCGATGTACAAATGGTTTTGCTTGTCTTTCAGGTAATGCGAATAAGGATTGGTGATGGGGCTGTTGCAATCCCATTTGAAATAGCCCAGGTCGGGATTTTCCTTCATCAGCCGGTCTATCACGTCGAAAGCGAAGTCCTGCACTTCCGGGTTGGTCATGTCCAGCGCCAATTGGCAGCGTTCGGTATATGTATCGCGATGGGGAATGGTGTATGCCCATTCGGGGTGCTTTTCGTACAGTTCGCTTGGGGGATTGACCATTTCCGGTTCAATCCAGATACCAAATTCGAAGCCGTTTTCCTTCGATTTTTTCACTAAATGGGGAACGCCGTGCGGCAGTTTTTTCGCCGTAGCCTGCCAGTCGCCCAGTCCGGCGGTTTCGTCGGAACGCGGATACTTGTTGCCAAACCAGCCATCGTCCAGCAAAAACAAATCTACACCGAGGAAGGTGGCTTCTTTCATCATTTCTTCCAGTTTTTGCTCGTCGAAATCGAAATACCAGGCTTCCCAGGGGTTATAGAGTGTCAATCGGTCGCCTTTGCCGTCTTTCAGTTGATAGTTTCGCGCCCAGGCGTGGAAGTTTCGCGAGGCGGCGCCGGTTCCCTTGTCGCTCAGTGTGAAAATAAATTCGGGCGTCGGAAACACTTCGCCGGCTTTCAACTCGTAGTCCGATGCGTAGGGATTGATGCCCGAAATCACACGCAACGCGCCGAGGTTATCAACTTCGAAGGTGAATTGGAAGTTTCCCGTCCAGCCGATCGTTCCCAGCAATGCCTTGCCTTGATTTAAAGAAGCCGGTTGATCAAAGCCGACCTGAAAGAACGGTTGCGCCTGAATAGCGGCGCGCGTTCCCAATTGGGTATCAATTATTTTTTTACCGAAAAGCAGTTCTTGCGTACTCATTTGCGCTTCGCCGCCCCAGTTCCCGCTGAATTGGGTGAGGAAATACCGGTTGCTTTCAAAATAAAGCATGGCAGAGGCGTAGCGGCTGATGATGACCGGTTTCTTCTCCTGATGCCGGATTTCCGTCCAGGTTTTAATGATGTTTTCTTTGGCGAATGTTTGGTAGAAGATCGTTACTTCCACCGGATAGACATCGTCTTTCAGCCGGATCGTTGTCAGGGTAACATTGCCGTCCACTTTTTTCACTTCGTGGGAAGCGTAGCGGAAAACCGACGTCAGGTTTCCGTCGTTGTGGCGTATGGCAAAAGCCGGCTCGAAAGCATCTTGCCAACCCGAAGCAGGATAAACGTCCCACTTCTTCTTGCCGTATTTTTCAATGTAATTGCCCGGAAGCAGGTCTAAATCCGTAGCCGCGTTCAGTTTCCCGCCCAGATACGACTGGCATAGCTGCCCGCTTGGAGTGGTTTTCAATACTAAATCCGTTTCATCGGTCGATATACGGATCGTTGTCGATTGTGAATAAGCGCAGGCGACCGAAGCGACGCTTAACAGGAGTACAAAAATGATTTTCATTGTTTATTACTGTTTATTATTGTTTATGGATTACTATTATTTTACTGTTCATGTGGCGGGCGGTAAAGACCGGAAAGCCAAGCTTCATCAGGTAATCGCCCGAAAAGATCTTTCCGTGTGATTCGAAGTCCGGTTTTTCGTCCGGCAAGCGGTTTATCTCCTCTACTTTATATTGGCTGCCGGGGTCTAAACCCTGTAGCTTTACCGGTAAAATCGTTTCGTTTCTGACGGGGAAAATGTCGTAAGCAAAAAGGACCGCTTTTTCTTTTGCCTCATCGACATACATGACCGAAAGGTGATTGCCCTCGTAAGGCGACACTAAATGATACATATCGCCGTCTAAAACCGTCTTTTTTATTTGATTATAATTCAATACTGCTTGCCGGCAGAATATCCGCTCGTTTTCCGTCAAATGATTGAGATCGATATCGAAGCCGAATTTGCACATCATGGCTACATCGGCCCGGAACTTGATGCTTGCCTGTGTGTTTTGGGCGGTTACGTGCGCTGCCAGGGCTTTCACCGGCATGATTTGCGAGAAGCCCCATTGAATATAGAGCCGGTCAACCGGATTGGTGTTGTCGCTTGTCCAAAGTTCGGTGAAATATTTCAAGGCTTCGAAGTCGCACCGGCCACCGCCACTGGCGCAGAGCATCATCTGCAAACGGGGATATTTTTCTTTTATGCGGTCGAGAACTTGATACAAAGCCCTGACGTAATCAATGTATAAATTGTTCTGCCGGTCTTTCAGATAATTGGAATAAATATTGGTCATCGGGCTGTTGCAATCCCACTTCAAATAGGCCAGCTCCGGGTTTTCTTGCATCAAACGGTCGATGATTCCAAAAACGAACTGTTGTACTTCCGGGTTTACCATATCCAGTACCAGTTGGTTGCGTTCGTAGTATGTTTCGCGATTGGGAATGGTCATTGCCCAGCCGGGGTGTTTTTCAAACAGTTCGCTGCGGGGGTGTACCATTTCCGGTTCAATCCAGAGGCCGAATTGGAGGCCGTTATCGCGGGCTGTCTTCACCAGATGGGGAATACCTCGCGGCAGCCGGTTGTGCATCGTTTCCCAGTCGCCCAGTCCTTGGCTTTCGTTCACGTGCGGATATTTGTTGCCGCACCAGCCGGCGTCCAGCAAAAACATGTCCACACCGAGGTAACGTGCGTCGGGAATGAGTTCCTCCAGTTTTTTCTCATCGAAATCGAAGAACGTGGCTTCCCAGTTGTTGAGCAAAGTCAGCCGGTCGCCGGTTCCGTCCTTCAACTGATAGTTACGCGCCCAGGCGTGGAAATTGCGGGTCGCCGCGCCTGTTCCCCTGCTCAAGGTGAAAATAAATTCGGGCGTTACGAACACTTCGTCCGGTTTCAGTTCGTAGTTGGAAGCGTAAGGATTGATCCCGGAAACGATGCGCAGTGCGCCGAGATTATCTACCTCAAAGGTGAATTGGAAATTACCTGTCCAGCCGATTGTCCCCATCAAAACCTGCGCTTGCTCGGAGGCCGGCCGGTCGAAGCCTAGCCGGAAGAACGGTTGCGCCTGAATAGCGGCGCGCGTTCCCAGTTTGCTGTCTATCACTTTTTTTCCGAACAGCAGTTCCTGCGTATGGATTTGGGCTTCGCCGCTCCAGTTTCCGTTGAATTGCGTCAGGAAATATTTGCCGGCCTCAAAATACAGCATGGAAGAGGCGTAGCGGCTGATGGTTACCGGTTTCTTTTCCCGGTGCCTGATTTCCGTCCGGGCTTTTATTATGTTTTCTTTGGCAAATGTTTGGTAAAACAGTTGCACTTCCACCGGATAGACATCGTCGCGCAGCAGGATAGTTGTTAAAGTAACATTGTCGTCCACCTTTTTCACTTCGTGCGAAACGTATCGGAAAACCGACGTCAGGTTTCCGTCGTTGTGGCGAATGGCGAAAGCAGGCTCAAAGCTGTCCTGTCCGCCCGATGCGGGATAGACCTCCCATTTCCTTTTGCCGTATTTTTCGATGTAATTGGCGGGAAGCCGGTCTAAATCCGTAGCCGTATTCAGCTTTTCGCCCAAATACGATTGACAGAGCTGTCCGCCGGGCGCTACTTTCAGTATCAAATCCGTTTCATCGGTCGATATGCGGATAGTTGTCGATTGCGAATAAGCTAAAGCGATTGAAGCTGTACTTATGAGTAATACAAAAATCTTTTTCATTCCTTGATTATTTAATTTCTTTGATCAGTTCGCCACCTTGCCATTTCACAATCAGTTTCAACGGCACATTCGACTGCACGGTAACGACCGGCCTATCGGTAACTTTCGCGCGTTTGCGGCAATGAATATCCAGCAATCCGTTTTTCCCGAAAGGATATTGCCTGATTCCATACTCGTCGGTCAGGCGGATATCTATCAGCAGCGTCTTGCCGGG
>JAISYG010000123.1 GCA_031270075.1 Dysgonamonadaceae bacterium | reverse complement strand
GCAGGTGAAACCATCCCCGTCCGTTTCCTGTTGCAACAGGCGCCTTCCGACGAAGGGGAATTGGTAACACGCAGTTCCGCCTCCGGGACAGGGGAAGAAGCGTCGTCGGTAGTGCCGTTGGGCGATAATCTGTATCTTCATGCGTCGCTGGAAGTAGCGCCACCGGAACCGACCCGCGCCCCGCTGACTTTTAGCAGTGGCACACTAATTATTATAGCGGCCTATTTAGGCGCCAATACGACCGCTACGGCCAGCGCCGTCTACGAGGTAAACGGCAGCGCTTTTACTCCCTACAATTCCGGTCCCGAATTATCGGTTACATCCGGACAAACGTATCGATTTGTGGCCTATTCTTACAACAGTTCATCCCCATTGACACACAGCGCCTCCGAAACGATTCCGTTATCGCCCGCCAACGCAGACGACGGCAATTTCCTGTGGGGTATGACGGATGCAAGCGTATCAGCGGGCAGCAGTACGGTAAGTATTACGATGAAGCGCCGGTTGTCGAGAGCAAGCGTAAGGATTACGACCCCGTCTTCTTCCTATCCCATCATTGCTATTAGTGGTATAACAATCGGTCCCGGTCATAGCGTGGATATGAGTTTAAAGGACGGCAGTTTTACCTCGACGGCAAGTACGATTCCGCAGTCGGTTACATTACTTGCATCCTCCACGCTTCCTTCAACTGCGGTAGAAACCGACAACTGTTTAGTCTGTACCAACGGGTCGACGACCACCACTGTAACGATAGGGTCTATTACAATCAACAGTAAAACATACACCAATCCCACGGCATACTTTAATAAACAGTTGGAACCCAATAAATCATATATTCTTCGGGTGGATATAATGAAAGGCGTAGCCTGGGCGGGTTCGAATGTGTATTGGGACGGCACAAAACTCACGTTTAAGCCTCACGGCTATGTAGGCGAGGAGAATAACTGCCAGGGTGTATTTTTTCATTGGGGTTCGCTGGTGGGGATATCGCCTTCGGATGCTACCAGTCTAACTGTTTGGAATACTAATACGAGTACCGGTACGGCTACTTACGTTCCCTCCTACATCGATCCGTCGACTCATTCCTGGAGTACTGTGAGGGGAGGATTGTATACAAATATACCTTCGTTATCCGGAGAGCCTATTATAACTAATGAAGGCCCACAAATAGATTATTTTGAGTTCTATACACCGGACTATGCAAATAAAAAAGGCGATATCTGCCGTTACCTGAGTCATATTGGTGCGGTGTCGGGCAATTACCGGCTGCCGACAGCCTATGAATTGCAATTAGGAATGATAAAGGGTACTAGCGTTGGTACCGTTAGTTTTACTCAATGGACGTCTCCGCCCGTTAATGGTAATTGGGCGCGTATCAACGGCGACGCCAATGCTTGGACTGATCTTTCCTCTACTTATACGGATGCCACAGGGCGATACACCGGTTTGAATACCGGTGGTAATTATAGCTGTTACGCAATCTTCCCCACGTCGGGGAGGCGTAGTAGTGCAGATGGTTCTCTGGGCAACGTTGCCAGCATTGGCTCATACATGAGCGGTTCGTCCTATGGGGTAGTCTCTATGTATTACTTTAGATTCGTGTATTCAATATATCCGAGTACTGAGACCGGCGACAGGCAGATGGCGTTACCCGTGCGTTGTGTCTGGCAAGAATAAGAGCGGAACGATTGTCTTGGGATGGAATTGCGCTACTCCAATGTATACCCAAACCTTTTTAACAGATTATCCCGGTTTCGCCAATCCTTTTCCACTTTGACAAACAGTTCCAGAAACACCTTTTTCTCAAAGAATTTCTCCATATCTTTCCGCGCCATGGAACCGACTTTTTTGAGGGCTTGTCCTCGGTCGCCGATAAGGATGCCTTTTTGCGTTTCCCGTTCCACGATAATCACCGACCGGATGTGAATGGTCTGTTCGGATTCGTTAAACGATTCGACGACTACTTCTACCGAGTAGGGGATTTCCTTTTGATAATACAAAAGGATTTTTTCCCGGATAATTTCGGTAACGAAAAACCGGGCGGGGCGGTCGGTCATCGCATCTTTCTCGAAATAGGGTGGCGATTCGGGAAGTAGTTCTTTGATTCGTTTTTGCAGGTAATCGGTATTGAACGAGTGGGTCGCCGACAAGGGAATTATTTCCGCTTGCGGCACAATCGTCTGCCATCCGGCTACGATTCGTTCGAGTTCTTTCTGGTTGGAAAGGTCTATTTTGTTGATTGCAAGCAATACGGGAGAGGTAAGGGCTTGCACTTTTTTCAGGAAGAAATCGTTTTTATCGACGGTTTCCACTACATCGGTTGCATAAATCAATACATCCGCATCGCCCAGGGCCGATTCGGAGAAGGTGAGCATGTTTTCCTGCAACTTATAATTGGGTCGTAGAACGCCGGGCGTATCGGAATAAACGATTTGCATTTCGGCGGTATTGACGATGCCCATAATCCGGTGGCGGGTGGTTTGCGCTTTGGAGGTGATGATGGATAATTTTTCCCCTACCAATACATTCATCAGGGTAGATTTTCCTACATTCGGATTACCGACAATATTTACAAATCCGGACTTGTGCATGGGATGGGATTTAATATCCCCAGATTAAATAGGTAGCTCCCCAGGTAAAACCGCCGCCAAAAGCCGTCAGAATGATTTTATCTCCTTTGCGAAGTTGAGGTTCCCATTCCCATAGGCAAATCGGAATGGTTCCTGCGCTGGTGTTACCGTATTTTTCAATGTTGATCATCACCTTTTCGCGGGGAATACCTAAATAACCGGCTACGGAATCGATGATCCGCAGGTTGGCCTGATGGGGTACTACCCACGCAATATCGTTTATCGACAGGTTATTTCTTTGAAGCACATCCTGACAAGTGTTTACCATGTTGGCTACGGCGTGTTTGAAGACGATTTTACCGTCCTGCCAGATGTAATGCAACCGTTGATCGATGGTTTCATGCGATGACGGGTTTTTGGAACCGCCGCCATACATGTGCAGGATTTCCGGCTGAGAACCGTCGGAACGCAGGATGGAATCCATTATTCCCACTTCTTCGGTCGTGGCTTCCAATAAAGCGCAACCGCATCCATCGCCGAAAATCGGGCAGGTATTGCGATCTTTGTAATCGGTTACAATGGAAAGAATATCCCCGGCAATTACCATGATTTTTTTGTATTTGCCGCAAGCGATGAAACTGTTTCCCACTTCCAGACCGTAGAGGAAACCGCTACATGCGGCTTCGAGGTCGAAACCGAAAGCGTTTGTCATTCCCGCCTGAGCGGCCACTAAAGCGGCCGTATTGGGAAGAATATAGTCGGGGGTGGCCGTTGCAAAGATGATTGCCTCTATTTCCAGCGGATTAAAATCGCGTTTGCTCCGCAGATTTTCAATCGCTTTAAGCGCTAAATAAGAAACCCCTTCGCCTTCCTCCGGTTTTAAGATGCGCCTTTCCTTGATGCCAATGCGTTTGGTAATCCATTCGTCGGAGGTTTCAACCAAGACGGATAATTCTGCATTTGTCAAACGGTATTCCGGAACATAAGCTCCTATACCGGTGATAACAGCGTGAACTTTACTCATTAAACGGTTGCTTCTGTAGTTTTATCGATAATGACTTTTCCTTTGTAATACAGTTTGCCTTCGTACCAATGCGCGCGATGATATAAATGATATTCTCCGGTGGTGGGATCCAAAGCAATCTGAGGAATGATTGCTTTGTCGTGAGTTCTTCTTTTGTCCCTTCGGGTCTTACCGACTCTTCGTTTAGGATGTGCCATTGTTTTCTTTTATTATTAAGTTACTATTCTATTTCCAAATTTTTCAATGCGTCCCAGCGCGGGTCGGGTGTATGGTCCGTTTTCTCGTCGTCCGCGAGGATATCGTCGTCTTCCAGGTCGAACGAATCGTCGTCGTCCGCTGCTTTGGGCGTGTGCTTCTTCAGTTTGGCGCTCATCTGCTTGTTGCATTTGCCCGGCACATGAATGTGCTTGATGGGGATGGCCAAGGCGACAAACTCGTACAGGAACCATGCCAGATTGATAATCCCTTCCGCTTCCGGAATAATAATAATTTCATCGCTCTCTTCCGCAAAATCTTTCCCGAATTTCACCATCAGATGTGCGGTAGTGTCGATTGGATAGTCCATATCGTCTAAACACCGGTCGCAGGGAACCACTGCTATACCGTTCAACTGAAAGTCCAGACGGAAGGTATGGACTATTTTTGTAACGGTTAATTCCACGTTCACTTTTCCCTTCTGGACGTCTTCGCCACCGATATTTGTAAAGAATTGATTATCGAGCAGATATTTTTGTGTCTGAACATCTTCCCGCATTCCTTTCAAATCTACTTTATATATATCGAATTTACCCAAGACTGCCCTCTTTTTGAAAAACGATGCAAAGGTAAGGAATTTAATGGGAATGGCAAAGAATTTAAAAACTTTTTCTTATTTTTGTTGTCGCTAACAAGCGATTCTTTATTATTAATCTTAAAAAACAAATTCAAAATGAGAAAGATTTCGATGATTCTGTTTACCACTTTGTTGTTGGTATCCTTCGCTGCTTGTAAAGGGGATAAAAAAGCAGATGAAGCAGTACAAGAAACGGCTACCGAAGTAGTGGCGCCTCCTGTGGAAGAAGCGCCTGCGGTTGTCGAACCTACTCCGGCCGAAGCGTTAAAAGCGTTTCAGGCTTTTGCTAAAGAATACGGCGAAGCGTTTAACAATCTGACCAAAGATCCGCAAAAATTCCAGAAATTGGCCGGCGAGGTACAACAAAAAATTGCGGATATGGAGCGGATTAAAATTGATTTGACGCCTGCTCAAGTGAAAGTGTACGAAAAAGCGCTGAAAATTATCACCGACGTCAATTCGGGTGGGACGAGGAAATAACGCTGGCGATTTTCCCTTCATGCAAAAGGGTTTCAATGATATCTCCTTTTGCCAATGACAAAGACGATTTTAGCGCTTTACCCTCTTTCATCGTGATGGAATAGCCCTTTGAAAGAATGTATTGGGGGGAGGATAATTTCAAAAAGGCCTCCTTCCCTTTTATTTGGTTTTCTTCGTTCAGGAGGAATTGTTTATGCCCTTTGACCAGGTCGTTTTGGAGAGCAATCAACCGGAAATGCTGTTTATCCAGCGTGTTTTGACTATAAGCCGGAAGATAATGTTGCATTTGAAGGAGTTGTTTGGTCGCCTCCTCCAGCATCCGGCGAACGGCCTGAATGAGATTCGATTCACAGGCCTGCAACTCTGCTCCGACGGTTTCCAGGCGATTCACCAAGTAGTCGGCTGCTGCCGTAGGTGTTTTAGCCCGGTAATGAGCGACAAAATCCAACACCGTATCGTCGCGTTCGTGGCCGATGCCGGTAATAATGGGCAATGGAAATTGGGCGCAATTCGCCGCTAAATCGTAGCTATCAAACGAAGACAGGTCGGAAGTTGCTCCGCCGCCCCGGATAATAACGACGGCATCGAACTGTTCCTGCCGCTCGTAGATAGCATTCAATGCGGCAATCACAGAGGATTCCGTTTGTTCGCCTTGCATAACGGACGGAAATAGGGAGGGATAAAATACCAACCCCGAAGCATTGTTCAACAGATGATCCAGGAAATCTTCGTATCCTGCGGCAGTGGGCGAAGTGATGATGGCTATCCGTTGCGTCAACAAGGGCATTTCCAACTCCTTGTTTAGCATGAGTACTCCTTCTTTTTCCAACCGGTCGAGCATTTCCTGCCGGCGCCGTTGCCTGTCGCCTAAAGTATAGGTAGGGTCGATATCGAGCACATTCAATCCGAAGCCATACAGCGGATGAAAATCCACGGAAACCTTTACCAGCACTTGGATGCCGGAAACAAAGGCTTGTCCGGTTTTTGCTTCAAAGTAAGGCCGGAGAAGTTGGAAAACGCTGTTCCAGATATATCCACGGGCTTTGGCTACTAAACTGTTATCGAAAGCGTTTTTCTCAATAAATTCCAGATAACAATGGCCGTTTTTATTGGAACGTACATCGCTGGTTTCCGCCATCACCCAATAGGTATCGGGGAATGCATTTTGTATTTCCTCGCTAACAAGGGTGTTGAGTTGGGATAGCGTTAGAAAGCTCATTTCAATCTTTCATAATCAAAACCGTGGCAAAAACGGCCATTCCTTCTTCCCGTCCCACAAAACCCATCTTTTCGGAGGTAGTGGCTTTGATGGAAATATCTTCCTCTGCCACCTGCATCACGGAAGCTAAACAGGATTTCATGGACGGGATATGCGGATTGAGTGAAGGCTTTTCGGCACAAACCGTAATGTCGATATTGCCCAATTCGTAATGCTGCGCCCGGATCAGTTTCATGGTTCTCGCCAACAGAATCTTACTGTCGATGTTTTTGTATTCGCCGGCGGTATCGGGGAAATGGAAACCGATGTCCCGCAGGTTGGCGGCGCCCAAGAGCGCGTCGCAAAGGGCATGGATCAGCACATCGGCGTCCGAATGACCTTTCAGTCCTTTTGTATGTGCTATCCGGATGCCACCCAGCCACAGTTCGCGGCCTTCGGCAAAGGGATGCACATCGTATCCGAAACCGGTGCGTATTTTCATCATCAGCGCAGGAGTCCTCTTAATCCGTCCATATCGAAACTCAGCGAAAAGCGCAGGGTTTGATCCAGGGGATTGGACGGTACGGTCGAAATCAGATAAGCCACATCCAACTGAAAAGAAGTGAGTTTGAAACCGGTTCCCAACGAGAAGTATTGCCGGTTGCCTTTGTTGGGACTTTCGTGGAAATAGCCGCCCCGGACGAAGAATTTACGGTCGTAGGCATATTCGGCGCCTACCGACCACATGATTTCCTGTAATTCTTCTTTCATTCCGCCCGGCGCGTCGCTGAACGATTGAAAGATGCCGGCTATCGGCGAAGTGTCGTAATAGGGCTGCATGGCTGCCGGCTTATCATCCACCCCTTCCAAATCGGGAGGTGTAGGTATCAGGTATTTGTTCAAATCGGCATTGAACGACAACGTAT
Source organism: Dysgonamonadaceae bacterium (assembly GCA_031270075.1). Classification (GTDB taxonomy): domain Bacteria; phylum Bacteroidota; class Bacteroidia; order Bacteroidales; family Azobacteroidaceae; genus Azobacteroides. The sequence continues at coordinate 6,453 of JAISYG010000123.1, read as the reverse complement.
TGTAATCGTCCATAGGATAGAGCAGGGAAGCTCCTATGCGTAAATTGGTCGGCAGGAAAACATTGGTATTGCCCCCGTCGTACGACACTTTGTTCCCGATGTTGGAGATGTTGTAACCCAATCCCAACAGACATTCGCTACTGCCCAGCATCAGGTAATTGTTGAAATAACCGGCCACATCCACTGCCACCGCGCTGGCCGGAGACATTCCGTCTTCCCGCATTCCGGAGCCCAAATCGGAGAAGATGTAGCGGAAAGCCACCGATTGGGAATAGGTTTCGGTGAATTTCAAGGCCACACTCGCATCGAAAGCCATTTCGTAGGGCCGGGTTTCGTTGTAGACCATGGCGTCTTCGCCCGTCAGCTGGATAAGGCCGAGGGAAAAATAGCGAAGCGAGGAGCCGATGGCCAGATTGTCGTTATCGCCGATTTTATAATATCCCGTCAAATAGCTGAGATTGATGTCATCGACCAATTTGGCCAGCCAGGGAGTAAAGGAGAAACCGGCGCCGGCTTTACTGTATGCAAAGGCATACTTGGCCGGATTCCAGTACTGTGAAAATATGTCGGGGTCGGTAGCGGCGCCGATATCGCCCATAGCGCCTCCCCGTGCATCGGGGGCGATCGTTAGCGAAGGGATGCCGCTTCGCAGGGGATTGAATTTCTCTTCTTTTGTCTGTGCCTTTACCGGATGGAGGCTACAGAACAATAGGGCAACGAGGGTTGCTGCTTGAATTTTATTCATAATTCTTCCTTTTTATCATTTACTTATAATACAATTAATTTTTTTGATTGCGTAACTTCTTTACCGCCGGTTGTTTTGATGAATGCCTGATAGATGTAAATGCCCGGAGCTATCCGTTGTCCGCTTCCGTTTCTTAAATCCCATTCAATGGCTTGCGAATACCGCGAAGAGCCGGTTTCGGAATGCGACCAAACCGCGCGACCGGTGAGGTCATACACCCGGAGTTCAATTTCCAGATCCGATTCGGGACGGTTGTGATCGAGGTAGAACACGGTCTTTTCTTTGGCCGGATTCGGTACCGCCCGTACATCCGACAGTTGGGGTTGCAGTCCTTTGACAACGGTAAATTGCAGGGAATCGGTCGTCGAATTGTTCAATATATCCCATACCTTGAACACCAGTTCGTGCGTGCCTGCCGGTAATTCCGGAATGGGAAAACCAATCATTCCGTGGCCAAATACATATCCGGAAGTGAAATAATTGTTCAGATTGTAAATCCATGCCGGATTATTATCAATACAGATAGTGATGTCGTGTCCCAATCCGCTGCCCGTCCGGTTGATGCCGTCTTCATCGAATACGGAGGCATAGAAGAAAGGCGTTTCATTGACCCTGTTACCATTCCTGAAATCGGCGGTATTGAGGTACATTTCTTCGATTTCGGGACCTAATTGAGTATTGGCATAGTCGGCTGTACCCGACAGCGTGTAGCCCATAAAAAGGCCGGTGGCGTCGATATGCCGGTCTTTATCCCATGCATAAAGATTCATTTTGCCCGGATTGGTTGTATACGAAATATCCAGCGGAACCCTGAACGAAAGACTGAACTGCCCGTTTTCGACGTTGGCGCTGCCTTTATATACAATGTTGGGATAATCGGAAAACGACCATTCGTCGGTTTCTGTGAGCGGGGCGGTTACCGGACGAATCACTTGTTTCCCGTCGAAGATGGTAGCGTGCATGCCTCCGGTGAAATCTTCCATCCGATGGCCCTGTCCGTCTTTAACCGAACCTTTTAAGGTTACATACTCCAGTGCGCGAAAGTTGGTTGACGTATGGTCTTCGACCGCCTGGTCGTTGATGCTGTCGAGCGTCACTTCCCATTCCGGATAATTCAGTTGCAGGGCGGGGTCGCCTATCAGGATAAAATTCAGTTTATTACTATCGCTTCCCTGATCCCGTTTGCTGTCGCGCAGGATGTCGCCCAATGTGCGGTATTTACCGTCTACTTTAGAAAAAACATTCCAGACGATAGACCGGTTCAGCATTTGATTCAGTGATCCGTATACAACCCGTGTAGTGGTAAAGAGTGCAATGCCGGCGCTGTTTTTTCTCAGCAACACTTCTTCGCCGGCCGAAATCTTGCTGTCGTCGTAGCGGCCGAAGTCGCAGGTAGCTGTAATCCAAAGCGGCAAACTTTCAAAATTCATCTGGCGGATGGTCGAAATATGCATCATATCTTTGGCCGACATCGAAGAAGGGCTGCCATGTCCGGTATAATTGAAGAGGAAACAACCCTCTTTCAGTGTATTCATCAATTTCTGTTTGGCATCGGGATAGGTGCGTTTGCCGTTCTCATTGACAGGCTGGAAAGCATCCATATACGATTTGATGACCATAAAGGACGGATAATTATTTTCCACGATACGCGCCAGTTCGTCGGCGTCTTTAGCAAAATCGCAGTAGCCGAAAAGCGGGTCGGTATCGTCGGCGGTAAAGATTACCGTGTTTTTCCATGCGCTGTAGTTTTTGTTTTCCATGTAATTGATCGTCTTCTTCAATACCGTTTCCGCCTGTTCGTAAGTATTGACCGGAAAACGGCCGATGCCCAGATCCAACTGATGGCTACCCAGATTCGTTCCTTCCCAATCGTCTAAAAAGCCAAAATAATCGTCGGTGCCGTAAGACAAGGATTCGTTCACCGAATTCTCGAACTGGTAAGTAAGCAGGTAATATTTGTCGTTCAGTTGAGCGCCTTCCTTGGTCAGTCGTCGGTTATCGAAATAGCCGTCGCCGTAGAGTAGCAGGTAGCGGGGCTTTCCAGCGCTGGTAGTAGCCCGGTCGTAAAACATCTTCATAAAACGACGGTATGCCGTGGCGTCGGGCGTTCCGGACGAAAATTCGTTGTAAATCCATTCCGGTTGCACGACGGCGACTTTCAACCCCTGCAGACTGCGATGTTTTTCGGCTAATTGTTCCGCCAGGGGAAAATACACTTCCGGCGAAATAATCACCATATCGGTGGGAGGCAAAGCGTGTAAATTCTGGTTTTTGATTGCGCCGATGACCTTGGGCGACTGAAACGACTGGGTAATATCTACCAATGCGTATTCGGGTATACTTCCTGCTGCTGCGCCAAAAGTTAAGTTCGCGCCTTCCCTTACGGTTTGTACAAGCCGGATATCCTGTACGTCGGACAGGTTCCAGACCTGAAGATTGGGGGAAGCATTTTCGATATTGTATTTGACGGCTGCATTCCGGTTGTTTTTATTCCGGAAAAAAGTACAGGCTTCGTTGTAGGACTGAAGTGTCCGTTTCGTATTCAAAGCAATATAATTGAGATTCGCAACCGATCCGGTAGAAGGGAACGAGAGGTTTATCGTTATATTTTCCGTTTTATTCCCATTCCATACGGCTATTCCCTCTTCGAGGGTTGCCTTTTGGTATCCACTCGAGGAAACAGGGTTGATGGACAGGCTTAAAAGCGTTTCATTGCCGATCGACAAAGTAACCGGAACAGGCGATGGGGGCGCTCCGGCAAAAGACAAGCGGACTCTCCCCGTGTCGGACGTTATGCCGGGAATTCTGAAAGTGAAATTCTGTGAAGGATTTCCTACAAAACTTTCCCCAAACAGTTCCCTGCCGGAGCTTAATAGCGCTACCGCATCCTGTTCGTGCACCCGGTAATCGTCGAAAGCATTGACCGTAACCGTTGTTTGTGCGAAAGATTCCTGCGTGGGCATTTCTTTGGGTCCCTGCTCGTTTTCAGTAATAAAGTAATAGCCATAGTTGGCATAGGGGTTGTTTTGATGCGTGAAAAAATCTTTGCTTGCATCGTAGGTCCATTTCACCACTCCGCGACCGTAAAACAGCAGGTAATCGCCTGCATTGAACACACCGTCGCTTCCTTTGTGAAGGTAAACGGCCGTTTCCGGCAGGTCGTCGATGATTGGTTTCGTAAAATCCTGTTCCAAAGGCCAGCCGCCGTAGCCGTAGATTTTTATTTGGGCCGGGTTGGCGAATCCCATCTTCTTAATATCGTCGTAAGTCAATTTGTAGATAGCGTTTTCTTTCACTTGCAATTGCACCCACTTCCCTTCGGATAATACGGATTGACCGGCATAGTTCGCTGCAAAAAACTGTAGCGGAAAGCAGATAAAGAATAATAACCCTGTCAGGCTCGCCATGACAAATCGTTGTGTTGTATGCATTATTCTCACTTTTTATCGTATATGAAAATCCAATACCTTTTTATCCCCGATATACCCTTGCAGGTGGTCGCCGACATGTACTTGTCCAACGCCTGCGGGCGTACCTGTATAAATGAGATCGCCTGTTTTCAGTGTAACAAAACGGCTGACATATTCAATCAATTCGTCCGTTTTGAAGAGCATGCCGGCTGTATTTCCCTCTTGCACCGTTCGTCCATTCATATCCAGGTGAAACGGCAGATGATTCACATCGCAGGGTAAATCGTCTAAACGGATGAATTCGCCAACCACTGCCGAACCGTCGAACGATTTACTCAACTCCCATGGCAAACCTTTTTCTCTGAATTTCTTCTGCAAATCTCGTGCCGTCATATCAATGCCCACGCTTACTTCTTCATAATAACGGCAGGCAAACCGGCGGGCGATGTTTTTGCCCAAGCGACTGATTTTAATCACGATTTCCCCTTCGTATTGCATGTCGGACGAGAAATCGGGAATAAAAAAAGGTTTCCCCTCTTTCAGCAACGACGCATCGGATTTCATGAAAATGACAGGTTCTTGGTTAATAAACGTATGATGCATCTCTTTATTGTGAGTTGCATAATTCATCCCTGCACAAATAATTTTCATTATGCTGTATTTTATTTGAAAAACGGCGGCCGAAACCGTTCCGTTCCTGCCAATATTTTCCCGACCCGGTTAATTTCCAAAAACGAAGTGCCGCCACCCTCGCCGAAGCTGCCGCTGAGATAAGCCACCCGATCGTTAGAGTCGACCATTTGTTTGCTGAGCAATTTGTTCAACGCATCCAGGAAATACTGTTTCGGATCGTCGTTTTCCGGTTGATATTCCGCCCAAACGCCATACGAAAGGGATAATTCGCGCGTGGTACGTTCCTGGTAACAGATAGCAAATACCGGCGCTTTGCCCCGGAAAGCGGCCAGATTGCGGGCGGTTTTTCCGGTATAACTGTCCGTAACAATCGCTTTGACATGCAGTTTCTGACTGGATTTGACAGCCTGCTTCGACAGGAAAGCGGTAACATCTATATCGTCGTTGGGCATCGGAACCCGGATATCGTTTTCCTGCAGTTTGGTCTTTTCCGCTTCCCGCGCAATGGTCGACATGGTTCTAACGGCTTCCACCGGAAACTTTCCGTAGGCCGTTTCCCCGCTCAACATCAGCGCATCGGTGCGATAGTAGATGGCATTGGCCACATCGGTTACTTCGGCGCGGGTCGGACGCGGATTGGTAATCATCGAATGCAGCATTTGCGTGGCCACAATTACCGGTTTCCGGGCGGCTACGCATTTCCGAATCAGGACGCGCTGCAAGCCGGGGATTTTTTCCTGCGGCACTTCGATTCCTAAATCGCCGCGGGCAATCATAACACCGTAGGCCGCTTCCAGAATTTCGTCGATATTATCTACCCCTTCCTGGTTTTCGATTTTGGCAATAATCTTGATGGGGCTGCGATGTTCGTCCAATATCTGCTGAATATCCAAAACGTCCTGTTTGCTCCGGACAAAGGAATGGGCGATAAAATCAATCCTGTTTTCGATGGCATAGAGGATATTCGTCCGGTCTTTCACGGTTAGCGAAGGCAAATTGATGCGTACACCGGGGATATTCACACTTTTCCGGCTTCCCAAAAGGGCATCGTTCAAAGCCTCCACCAGGAGATATTCCGGATGTTTTTCGACGACGCGCAGTTCCATTTCGCCATCGTCAATTAAAATGGTATCGCCCAGTTGCAAGTCGTGCGCAAAACCGGGATAACTGACAAAAATATGTCCCGGCTGGGTTTTTTGCATGGGATTGCCTTCCATACGGATTTTTTCGCCGGTACGGATGGCTATCGGCTCATCGCACATCGTTGTCCGGACTTCCGGCCCTTTGGTATCCATCAAAATGCCGATGCGGTTGGAAACCGCACGCACGCTTTGGATGATTTGGTCGAATCCTTCCCGGTCTAAATGCGCCGAATTCATCCGTACCACATTCATACCGGCATGAAATAAATCGGCGACGAACGGCACGTCGCAACGTTTATCGGAAACAGTTGCTACAATTTTTGTCTGTTTTAGCATATTCTTAATTTTGGTACAAAGGTAATATTATTTATTGACGGGTGCTAATAATGGGCCTTTTGAGAAAACTCCTCCCTATGGGCTTTGGAGGACACACCTCAGCGCGAAGCCGTAGTGATGACGGGTGTAGTCCTCGCGCAAATAGGGACTGCTGCGCATGTACATGTACCAACTGGTACCCGTGTCG
>JAISYG010000117.1 GCA_031270075.1 Dysgonamonadaceae bacterium | reverse complement strand
GTGGTAAACGTCGATTCTTCGCCGCAGCGTCCCCACGACGTTTTCACCAACGCCAACGGCGCCGAAGTGCGGGAGTCCGTTCCCCTGTAAGTAACTTTTTCATGACACCAGTGGTTCACTTCCAAAGCGGCTTCATACATGGAAAGGTTTTTCACGCGCTCCTTCAACTCCTCGAAGAACACGGTACGCGCCGTGTCGAGGTACTCGTTGTTGATGCGGTACACCAGCACAAAATGGCGGAAAATATCATCGGGAATAGTTTTTCCCCACAAAAAATAATCGCGGGCGTTGAAGGCAGCGTCGATTTGATTTAAGAAGAACGCGCCGTCGTAATCGGCCAGGTCACACAGCGGCATGTAGGCATACAGGAATTGAAGCGCCTCGCGTTGCGCAAGGCTCAGGCCTTCCTTTTCGAAGACGGAAAACAGCGCACGACTGCGGTGCCACACCTCCGCTTTCCGCTTTTCAAACTGTGCCGAAACCTGTTCGCGGTAGGCTCCTTCTTTCAAAAAATGTTTTTCCCTTTCACACGACGAAAAGGCTAACGCCGCGCATAGCGCTACGGCAAGAATTGATATATTTTTCATTGGCAACAATATTTATTCATACGTTCCAGCACACTTTTTATTTTTTCCGCATCCGGCAGCAGCAGGCCGTACTCTTCTTCCTGACGGACGAAGTTCGTATTCCGGTATTGCATTCCGCTTGTCCGGCGACTGCGAAAAGTGCCGTGCATTTCCGTCAATCCGGTGTTGCGGATTAGCGCGGCGGCGTTGTCGGGCGTAATGCCCGCACCGGGCATGATGACGATGCGGCGGCCGGCCTTTTCAATCAGTTGCCGGATGACGCCGGCCCCCTCGACGGCTGTGTCGTAGCCGCCCGACGTGAGGATGCGCTCGCAGCCCAAGTCGATAATCGTTTCCATCGCCTGAAAGAGGTCGCTGCACCGGTCGAACGCGCGGTGGAACGTTACGCCCATGCCGTACCGGCGGGCGATGTCCGTTAATTCGCGGCACCGTTCCGCATCGACCGTTCCGTCCGCACGCAGCATCCCGATGACTGCACCGTCGCAGCCGGCCTGTCCGCAAAACCGGATGTCGGCCTTCATGATTTCAAATTCCAAATCACTGTACAGGAAATCGCCGCCACGCGGGCGGATAAGCACGTAGAGCGGAATATGCAGGCCCCTGCGTGCCTCCTCGATTTGCGCCGCCGACGGCGTGGTGCCGCCTTCGGGCAGGTTGGCACAAAATTCAATCCGCCCGGCACCGGCCGCCTGCGCGATGAGCGCATTGGCAGCGGAATCGACACAGATTTCGAGTACGGGTGTTGTTTCTTTCATCGTACTACAAAAGTACGAATATATTTTATGAGTAAAGTCAACATTTCGATGATTGGGGTGATGATTGGGGTGATGATTGGGGTGATATAGCTATTTGAAAGCTTATTTTCCAATATCCGGTTTTATTATTCCCGACCCGTTCTAATACGCCTTTTTTCTTTAATCCCGACATAAAGGTTTTTACAGTATTTATACTGATGCCCAATGATTCCGCTATTTTTTCCCGTTTAATAAAATTATTATTTTGTATTAATTCCAATACTTTTCTCTCACCTTCTGTAATGAGAGGGATATTATCGGGAGTTTTCCCGTCATATTCTTTTCCATAAACAGTAACCTGAAACCCCCCGGAAATATTCTTGAAGTCCGGTATTGGTAGTCCATCCTGTTTAAAATAATCAACAATACGCCCAATACCCGATCCGTATTTCTCAATTAGCCGCATATCCTTGCAAAAATCGGCAATTAATTTGTTGCGGGGGGTTGATTTATAATTATTCGACAGCAAGTCTTCTACAGATATTTCTTCGGGCAATTGTCCGGGATTGTAAAACTCCATCTTATTATCGAAAATTTTTACAATTGAATCGGAAGCAGCGCGATAATCCCTGTGAATTATCATGTTGATTACAATTTCGCGGATTGCCTCCAAAGGATACTGCCACTTTTGGGTATTACGCGCTTCGCCGGTGATAATTACGCGCTTGTTAATATGCTTGCGCACAAAGTCAAGTACTTGTTCTATCTGAGTGAGGATATCCGTTTTTGTACGGGCGGTATCCTTTATCGTAATGGTATCCTGAAAACGTCCCAACTCAATGGTTGTAGTAAACGAATCCTTATCTTTAAATAACAAATATGCCGCATTTGTCAGTTTACCGTCGCGCAATAAATCATATTTTTGTAAAAACAGCATTGGCGTTTCACTTATGGTTAGCCCGTTGCTCTTCATTACTTCTATGGCAGACTGCACTTTGTCGAGCGAAATATCATCCGGCGAATGAACCGTATCAAGATAAGCATCCCAACTCGAATTAATAGTTTGCAAATGCAGGTTCACCACTTCCGATAGCGAAAGCAACTGATTGGAATTGCCCGTACGTTTGTAGTATCGGCCTTTAAATGAAACCGGTTTTACAGGATATTCGGGTACACTCAATACAACAACGGTTTTAGCATCCTTTTCAATAATCTCAACATCGGGGATAATGCAAGGTGCAGTCTTGTTCCTGATTTCATTTACCCAACCCGCGGTAGCTTCCTTACCCAACGAAACACCCACCACTCCTGCGTCATCGGTGATGCCAACATATACCGATCCGCCTTTTGCATTGGCAAAGGCGACTAACGTTTCAATGGCTTCGGCATTGAACGATGTCTTGAACTCTACCGTTTCCGATTCGCCTGCAGGAAATTTATGCGTGTTTTTGTAAGACATATTGATAATTTATATTTAATGCAAAGATATTAAATCTTTCCTCTGTAAAAAAACTTTTTTCATTGCATGAGTTCGCACAGAAAAATTTTGCCAAACGGCTGGACGGATGATTTTTTTCACTACTTTTGCCCCGAAAATAAAAGCCGGAAACTACTGCAGAGTAAAATTTCAATGGATAATGGGGAAAAATCCAACAACTATTGAATTTCTGCTAAAAATGCGAATGGTGTTCATGTTCGTTGTGTCGTTAATTTATTTTACAACATTCTTTATTCATCGGCAGTTGTTTTATGACTTTATCAAAATCGCTATCTGTTGTGTCAGCTTGCTGTATCTGCCTTTGGTGGTATTTTTCATATTCTTCTCCGGCGATTTGCAGGGCTAAATCATGGCTGATTTTTCCGGCGTGCATAAGAATTTCCCGACCGTT
>JAISYG010000114.1 GCA_031270075.1 Dysgonamonadaceae bacterium | reverse complement strand
CAACACCAAAAAATGCTCCCTAATGTCAATATGCGGTATTAGTCCGAATTTCTCCGGGTTATCCCACTGTTACAGGCATGTTGCTCACGCGTTACGCACCCTTGCGCCGGTCGCCGGCGGGTATTGCTACCCCCGCTGCCCCTCGACTTGCATGTGTTAAGCCTGCCGCTAGCGTTCATCCTGAGCCAGGATCAAACTCTTCATTGTATATCTAATATAAAATCTCCAAGCTCGCCCTAACTACTTTTCATCTCTTTAAAGAAATTTACGCTCTACTCTTAGTACTCATAGTACTTGTCTTATCAATATGTCAATGACCTTCTATTTTCACCCTCTCAAACCATGCTCCGATCGAAAAGGGCTGCAAAGGTATAAACTTTTCCCGAAATCACAAAAATATTTTGTGATTATTTTTTTACGCTGGCACATTTTTTAGCGTTTCCACCAGAAAATCCCACCATTTCCCGACGGTAGCAATTTCAAGTTTTTCATCGGGCGAATGTGGGTAACGCAACGTTGGGCCGCACGAAATCATATCGAGATTCGGGTACACCCCGCCAATTAAACCACATTCCAAGCCGGCATGTACGGCGGCCACTTTTGGCTTCACCCCATACAATTTCTCGTACACTTTCATCATGGTGTCCATGATAGCCGACGACGGGTTGGGCTTCCAGCCCGGATAGCCTCCCTCAAATTTCACCTGCGCGCCGGCCAGCTTAAACACATGTCCCATCATGGCGGCAAGGTCATCTTTGGCAGAATCCACAGAACTCCGCATGAGGCACTTGATTGTTACTTCGTCCCCTGCGGATTTCACAATCGCCAGGTTGGTGGAAGTTTCCACCAGGCCGGGCACGGCGTCGCTCATGCGCATCACGCCATTGGGCGCCGCATACACGGCCGCCTGAAGCGCCTGTTGCGTTTGTTCATCCAACACGTGCGCGGGCGCAGCCGCCGGCTCTACCGCTATTTTCAAGCCTGCATCTACCGCCGACAATTCGGCGGCAATTGTCTTACACACGCTTTCTACAGTTTGCTTCACCGCCGGGGATTTACCGGCAGGAGCCACAAACACGGCAAAGGCTTCGCGCGGAATGGCATTGCGCAGGCTGCCGCCGTCAACAGAGGCCAAACGAATCTGGTGTTGCGCCGACAGTTCATGCAATACACGGAACAGTATTTTATTGGCGTTGCCGCGACCTAAAATAATGTCTAACCCCGAATGGCCGCCCTTCAAGCCGGTAACGCTTAATTTAAAAGGCTCAGACCCGGAGGGCACGGGCGTTTCTTTATATTTGAAGGTAAACGTACCGTCCAATCCGCCGGCGCAACCCACAAAGAGTTCGCCCTCATCTTCGGAGTCAAGGTTAATGAGGATGTCGCCTTTCAACACGCCGGCTTTCAAACCGAAAGCGCCGGTCATGCCGGTTTCCTCATCAATGGTAAACAGGGCTTCTACGGGGCCATGTTGCAAATCGGTTGCTTCGAGCACGGCCAATGCAGCCGCCACCCCTACCCCATTGTCGGCGCCCAGCGTGGTGCCTTTGGCTTTTACCCACTCGCCGTCGACATACGTTTCGATAGGGTCTTTTTCAAAATCATGTTTCGTATCGGCATTTTTTTGCGGCACCATATCGAGGTGGCTTTGCAGGGTTACGCACTTGCGGTTTTCCATGCCTTTAACGGCTGGTTTGCGGATAATCACATTGCCTATTTCATCGGTAAAAGTTTCCAATCCGAGCTTTTTACCAAATCCGAGGACAAACTCCACGGCCTTTTGTTCATGCTTGGAGGGACGGGGTATTTGCGTGAGGGCATAAAAGTGTTTCCACACCTGTTGGGGCTCTAAATTCGCGATATTACTCATAATCTTTACATTTTTAATTAGGTTTATAAAAAGTAAAGATACAATTTTTTCTTTAGAAAAGCAAAAAATAGCGACTTTTCATTCGTGCCACCAAATCATAATAAAAAAAATCATACCAGTTCGTACCGGATTTAAAAAAAATACTTATATTTGCATCGTAAAATATTTTATACCTAACTACACGCTCCGCATGAAAAAGGGGATAATTTTTAGTATAGAGGAGTTTGGAATAAACGACGGGCCAGGAATCCGCACGGTCATATTCCTGAAAGGATGCCCTTTGCGCTGCGTTTGGTGCCACAATCCCGAAAGTATTTCTTTTGAGCCGCAATATCTGGAAAAAAAATCCGGCCGTTCGTTGTGCGGCTATTCGGTGGATGCAACCGAACTGGCTCAAAAAATGCTGAAAAACAAAATTATTTTTGAAATGGGCAACGGCGGCGTCACGCTGTCGGGCGGAGAACCTTTGGCGCAACCCGGATTTACGGCGGAATTTCTGGAACAGGTCGCTCCGGTTCATCGCGTGGTCGAAACCAGCGGAATGGCGCCGGCAAGCGTTTTCCGTGAAATTGTCGGTTTAACCGATTTGACGCTGATCGACGTCAAGCAGATGAATCCCGAAAAACACAGGCAATATACGGGCGCGAGCAACCGGCAGATACTGGAAAATATCGGCTGGCTTTGCGCTTCAGGAAAGCCTTTTGTGGCACGTATCCCTTTGATTCCGGGCGTGAATGACGACGACGAAAACCTGCAGGCCATACAGGCCATGTTCAAAGGCGTTCCGTCGCTTCAAAGGATTGAACTGATGCCCTATAACAAATTTGCGGGAGCAAAATACCCGATGCTGGGACGGGAATACAATCCGCCTTTCGACCTGCAAAGTTTGCACGTTACGACAGATATTTTTAAAAATAACAATATTAACGCTATCGTTTTATGAACCAAAGGTTAGCAGCGCTCCGCGAATTGATCATGGACAAACAGTACCGCACCTGCCGCCGGTCGCTCGAAGAACTGGGAATCGATCGACTGAACGAAACATTTGCGAAACAGGGACTTTCGCCCGTTGAGCGCGTTACAGCCTGTCTGGAAACGCTTTTTGAAAAGGAGACGCCGGTCATTTTACCCGGCGAGCGTATTGTTTTTACCCGCACCGTGGACCAGGTACCCGAACTGTTTACGGAACAGGAATGGGCGGAAATCCGCGGCAAGCATTATTTGCACGAACGCGGTTATGTATGCAATATTTCGCCAGATTACGAAACGACCATCCGGAAAGGACTGGCTGCGCGAAAACAGGAAGTGATTGACAAACTGAACACTAAGGGCAATGACGCCGAAGCGGTCGAATTTCTGCAATCGGTCAAACGTTCCATAGAGGCCATTCAGCGTTTGATTGAAAGATACGCGCTGGAACAGGGCGAGAACGAAACCGCCGCCGTGTTACGCCGTATCAAAACAGACGGTGCAAAAACCCTGCACGAAGCTTTGCAACTGCTCAGGATACTGCATTATGCGCTTTGGGCTTCGGGCAATTACCATAATACATTGGGACGTTTCGACCAGTATATTTACCCTTATTATCAGGGCGATATTCAAAGTGGCCGGCTGACTCCGGAAGAGGCGTTCGATCTGGTGGAAGAATTTTTCCTCGTCTGCAACAAAGACAGCGACCTCTATCCGGGTATGCAGCAGGGCGATAACGGGCAAAGCCTGGTACTTGGCGGACGAAGCGCTTCGGGCGAATATCTTTTCAACGATTTATCGAAAGACTGCCTCCGCGCCAGCTACGAACTGAACATGATCGACCCGAAAATCAATATCCGCGTGGATAAGGATACGCCGATGGAAGTTTACGAAATGGGCTCGGAACTGACGAAAATCGGACTGGGCTTTCCGCAATACAGCAACGACGACGTTGTGATTCCCGGATTGATTCGCAAAGGCTATGCCGAAGAAGACGCCCACAATTATGTGGTAGCCGCCTGCTGGGAATTTATCATTCCGAAAGTAGCGATGGACATTCCGAATATCGACGGACTTTCGCTGATTGCCTGCGTGCAAAACAGCGTCGCAAAATTGCAGGACTGTCCCGATTTTCAAACGTTTATGCAAGTTGTGGAAGCGGAAATCAAATCGCGCTTTGAAGCCATTTGCGCCAAGCACAAAAACCTGTGGATGATTCCCGCGCCCGTCATGTCGCTATTGATGGACGGAACGATTGAGCGCGGTCGCGACATTTCGCTCGGAGCAAAATATAATAATTATGGTATTCACGGAACGGGAATCGCTTCGGCGGTCGATTCGCTGGCGGCCATTAAAAAATATTATTTTGAAGAAAAAACGTTCTCAGCCGACGAGTTGCAGGACGCTTTGAAAACGAATTTTGAAGGCTATGCCGAATTGCGCGACAGATTACGCAACCAGGCTCCGAAAATGGGACAGGACGATGACTTTGCCGATGCTATCGCAGTCGATTTACTGGCGCGGTTCGATCAGGTATTGCAGGGCGGCGTCAACGAACGTGGCGGCATTTACCGCGCAGGAACCGGCACGGCCATGTATTACGTTTGGCATGCCACGCCATTGGGAGCAACGCCCGACGGACGCGACGCCGGCGAATTTATTCCGGCCAACTATTCGCCCTCGCTTTTTATCAGGCAGCAGGGGCCGGTTTCGGTCATCAAATCGTTTACGAAACCCGATTTGCAGCGGGTTATCAATGGCGGGCCATTGACCTTGGAGTTCGACCAGTCAATTTTCAAAAGCAAGGAAAATGTGAGCAAACTGGCGACGCTCGTGCAGATTTACATTCTGCTCGGCGGACATCAGTTGCAGTTGAACACCGTGAGCCGCGAAAAACTCCTGGATGCGAAAAAACATCCCGAAAATTATCGGAATCTCATTGTCCGCGTGTGGGGATGGAGCGGGTATTTTGTTGAACTGGACGAGTGTTATCAGGATCATGTCCTCAACCGGATTAGTTTTAGAGTTTAAGACAATTAATAATCGAACAACCATGAAAAAGAAAATGTTTTATATTGCGTTTGTGGCGTCGCTGGGCGGATTGCTTTTCGGTTTCGACACGGCAGTGATTTCGGGAGCAGAGCAGGCAATTGAAAAAATTTATGGTCTGAGCGGCTTCTGGCATGGATTTACCATGGCCATAGCGCTGGCAGGAACGATTATTGGCGCTTTTTTCTCCTCTAAGCCCGTCGAAAAATACGGACGCTTGTCATTATTAAAAACCATTGCCGTCCTGTATGTCGTGTCGGCTTTGGGTTGCGCTTTGATTTTGAACTGGCATTCTTTCCTGTTTTTCCGTTTTCTTGGCGGATTGGCTGTCGGCGCTTCGTCGGTGGTAGGCCCGATGTATATTGCCGAAATTTCGCCGTCGAACTGGCGGGGGCGTTTTGTCGCGTTTTTCCAGTTCAACATCGTTTTCGGTATTATGCTGGCCTATATCTCCAATTCGCTGATTGCCGGCGTGCCTTACGACTGGCAATGGATGTTGGGCGTGCTGGCTCTTCCGGCATTGCTTTTTGCCGTGTTGCTGTTTACCATTCCCGAATCGCCGCGCTGGCTGATTAAAAACAACTGCGAGAAAGACGCCTACAAAGTATTTGAAACGACCGGCGAGCCGAATGTGAAAGGAGAAGTGGCCAATATTCAGGCTTCGTTCCACAACAGCGCTTCCGACGAGCGGCTTTTCCAAAAGAAATATTTTGTGCCGATAATCATTGCGTTTTTGATAGCCACTTTCAACCAGTTGTCGGGCATCAATACCATTAATTATTATGCGCCGCGTATCTTTGAAGTGGCCGGTTACGGAGCGGACAAATTGTTCAACTCCATTCTTATTGGGGCTACCAATTTGATTTTCACGATGCTGGGCATGTTTCTAATCGACAAACTGGGACGGAAAAAACTAATTTACATCGGTTCGGTCTGTATGTTTATTTCGTTAGCATCCGTAACCCGTTTGTTCTGGCTGAATGATTTGCAGGGTTCGGGGCTTATCCTGTTGATTTCCTTGATGGGATTCATCGCCTCGTTTGCCGTTTCGCTGGGCGCAGTGATTTGGGTATTGATTGCCGAAGTTTTCCCAACTTCCGTCCGCGCCAAAGGACAGGTACTCGGCAGCATGACACACTGGGTCTGGTGCGCCGCGCTCACTTGGATTTTCCCAATTTTTGTGAAAGAAGGGCAATATCAGGATGCCTCTTATATCTTTGGTTTTTATGCCATTGCTGTAGCGTTGAGTTTCGTTTTTGCCTGGAAAATGCCGGAAACGAAGAACAAATCGTTGGAACAGATTCAAAAAGAACTGGTAAAATGAGGCGGCGGCGCATTTTTAATAAAATTTTAAAACCATACCGGTTCGTACCAGTTTAAAAAATTTTCATATATTTAACACTTTAACTTATGTCCATAAAAATCACTAACAATAGGCGCAAGTTTCTAAAACAGACTGCAATAAGTTCGATAGCTTTCGCCGGCATGTCAGGATGGGCTCAGGTAATGCAGGCCGCCGTCCGAAATTCGAAAAACAGCTTATCGCCGGAAACAGACGCGGAAACAATTCCGTCTGTTGTATTCGCGGACTGGCTGATTACTTTCGACGAAAAAACAGCTACGCTTACATTAGAAAACGGCCCGCTTGCCCTCAGCGGAAAACTGGCATTCGTTTCGGGCGATGAAACATGGACTATCAGCCGTTCGCGCGACGGCGTTCCCAACCGGTACGCACTGGTTAATCCGCAGGGCGACGTGCAGGGATATTTTGTGTTCCTTCCTAACGGCAGCCGCCTGCAACTGCTGTTTTATCACCGCACGGCGCAAGCCTATCCGGGTACTTTATCCTATACAGGGAATATCGCTTTTTTTGCAGACGCTTTCCCCTGCCGCACCCAAGCCGCCGTAGGCGAACGGGTTTTGGCGCTGAGCGCCGGCGAAACCAATTCTTCGCTGAACGACTCGTTATTTTCACCTGAAAAAGACTGCGCATTGCAACTGCAAGCCGCTAATTTACAAATTCATGCAGACGGAAATGGAAAGTATGCGTTTTCCCTTTCGGGAAGAATCGAGGAAACGGCGGAAGCTATCTTTACCATCAATCCCGAAACGGATTATTTCCGCCGCCGTTACGTGCCCTACTATCATGTTCTCGACCGGAAACGCACGCCCAAAGCGCCGACTGGCTGGATGTCGTGGAATACTTATTTCGATAAGGCCGGCGCGGAGGATAATTTAAATGAAGCGAAAATCGGCGCGAAATATCTCCTGCCTTTCGGTTGCGAATTTTGGTCTATCGAATCGTGGCAGGGCAACTCCGACCATCTGCCGGTATGCGATTTCTACAATATGGATTTGGAAGTAAACGAAAAACAATTCCCCAAAGGAATGAAAAAGCTGGCCGACGATATCCGAACGTTGGGTTTCCGCCCCGGATTGTGGATGGCCCCTTTCGGCACCGGAAATAAAGATTTCTACGACGCGCACAAAAACTGGTTCTTGCACGATAAAGAAGGAAAACCAGTTGGCTCGTGGAACGGAATCTATACCCTTGACCCGACCGTAAAAGAAGCCCGCGAGCACCTGAAAAATATTTTCCGCAAAGCTTCGCGCGAATGGGGGTACGAATTTTTCAAAATCGACGGCATGTCGGGACGGAACCGCGGTTACTGCGCTCATTTGTATGAACGCCCCGAAATCCGCGCCCAATTTCACGACCCCAACGCCCCGAATCCTTTTGAATTGTGCGTACAGGCTTTCCGCGAAGGTATCGGCGACGACCGCGTTTTCCTCGCCTGCCAAGGACATTCTTCCGGCCCCGAACCAAAGTATGCCGACGCGTCCCGTTTGGGCGCCGATATTGTGCATCCCGACGAGCCGGTGCGCTGGGCCAATGTATTGAATCAGGGAAAATGTTTTATAAATCAATCATTTACGCATAATATTGTAATGTTGGCCGACCCCGATACGCTGTTAGTTCACGATTTGCCGCTGGAAGAAGCCCGCGTAACCGCTACGATTGTGGCGCTGCCCGGACAATTGACTTTCTTCGGCGACAAACTGGCCGGTTTATCCGGGGAGCAGATGAAAATTTTGCAGCAGACCTTGCCGGTAGCCGACGTGCGGCCGGCCAATCTATACCCTTATTTTTCGATGCTTCCTATATGGAACTTGCGCGTAAACAATAAACAATTAGGTGATTACAATGTGGTCGCCCTGTTTAATTGGGGCGATGCGCCAAAAACGATTACGGCAACGGCAAAAGAATTAGGCATCACCGATACCATAGATTATACGGCTTATGAGTTTTGGACGGAAAAAGCCCTTCCTTTGGCCGGAAAATCATTGAACCTGTCGGTGGAAATTCCCGCGCATGGCGTGCGCCTGGTTGCTTTGCATCCCTTGAAAGCGGTTCCACAATGGGTGGGCAGCGATCGCCACATTGCACAAAACGCAGTGGAATTAATTGACTACCAATGGAACCAATCGGCTCGCAGCATCGAAGGAAACATTCGTTTGGCAGGAACATTTCCCATAACAATGCGGATACATATTCCTGAAAATTATTCGTTTGGAAAGGTGATTTGCGACCGGGCAAAGTATTCGGTACGGCGGGAAGACGGCGATTTGCTGGCCATCACTTTCCGTGCGGAAAAATCAGTGGACGCTCCTTTCCGGATTGTATTTTAAATGTGATAACAAAAATAGGGTTAAGGAATAATCGATTCCATTCTGCAACCGATTTCGTTCTCCGCGAAAGCCACGGCCAGCAGAACGATTTTTTTATCGACATATGCCTCGTAATACTTTTTGTCGCGAATTTGTGACATGGCCTCGTCCAGCAATTTTTCTAACGAGCGTTGAGCGCTGTATTTAACTTCAGTCACAACGGTCATCTCCGGCAACTGCCAAACGGCGTCAATACGTCCGATATTGGTTGAAATTTCTCCCTGTACCTTAAAACCCATGAAATAGA
>JAISYG010000028.1 GCA_031270075.1 Dysgonamonadaceae bacterium | reverse complement strand
ATGGTAGAGAATGGAAAGCCGGATTTTTGCCAACTGCTGCTGAATGGCAACTACACTACCTGAGAAATCAACCTCGTTTGCCATGACCAGATGGCGGATATAATCGGATAATCCTTTGATATTCACTACAATAATACAGAATGCCGATACGATGAAATAAAGTCCTGCGGTAGTATGCGTATGAATGGTAACATTTAATGCAACGTACAATCCGAAGACTAAAAGTGCAATATAAAATACAAAAGAAACGATGCCCCAAGCCATGAAGCGAATCAGCGAGTGCAAGGATTTCTGTACCTTTAGATTAGTTAACTCTTTCAGCAGATGACTGTTGATCTGTAAGGTTTGCTCAATTTTTTTGCTTTGAGTTTGCCATAAATGAATAAGTTCCTGTTCTTCCATTATTTTTCAATTAAAAATTACGAACCACAAACACCATTGTCGGAAAATTTTTTCCTCAATAACTTTTTTAAACGGCTGATTTTTGTCGCCACATTGGTTTCGGATATACCTATGATAAATGCAATTTCTTTGTAGGATTTTTCTTCCAGATAAAGAATTATCAGGGCTTTGTCCAAGTCATTAAATTCGGAAATAAATCGGTAGAGTAGAGCAATGTTGCTTTCGGTTTCATCGTTTTCATCCCTGTCGGGAAAATTCAAAAAGGCGCCCAAATTGCCTGAAAACAAGGATTTGCGGATTGAACTTTTCCGGTAGAACGAAATAGAGATGTTCAGCGCAATGCGGTAGAGCCAAGTCGAAAACCGGTAGCGATCGGAATAAATATCCAACGACTTCCATAGCTGTATAAGGATTTCCTGGACAAGATCTTCCCTGTCTTCGGCGCAACGGCAATAAGCATTTGCTATCTTGTAGATAATCCCTTTATGTGTTTGTACGACTTCAATAAAATAGTCCCGCTTTTCAACCTGATTCATTATCTTTACAGCATTTGTTTCATTATTCGCACAAACATGCAAAAAATCACATATATCTTTGATATCTTTTCGACTGCAAATATAACGATTATTTATCGGGTAGATGAATGAAACTTTTGGGTTAGGTGGGTTTTAATCCATACAATAGGCTTGCAAAAATACAATAAATAACGTACTTTTGTCGGAATTAAATCGTAAATTTCCCTTGATGAATAAGATATTTTATAAATACAATCCTCATACGCTTAGTTACGAGAGAGTGTATCCGTCTGCTAAACAGAGAGTTTTGGTGGTGTTCCGTCAATTATTCATCGGCATTCTGATGGGTGGAGGAATGTTGGCGGTAACATTTTATGCTTTCGATTCGCCGAAAGAACAACAGTTAAAAAAAGATAATAAACTTTTATTAACACAGTATCAACTTTTGTCGAAACGAATCGACGAAAATGAAAAGATTTTAAGCGAATTACAACGGCGGGACGACGATTTTTACCGGGTCATGTTTAATGTCGACCCCATTCCCTCGTCGGTACGCAAACCCGGAGTGGGAGGAACGAATCGTTACGAACATTTATTGACGGTTCCCAATGCGCATTGGGTTATTGCTACTACGGCCAAATTAGATATGATGACGAAGCAGTTATATGTGCAATCCAATTCGTACGACGAATTAGCCGGATTGATAAAAACCAAAGAAGAGCGCATCAAAAACATACCGGCAATTATGCCCTTGTCGGCCAAACAGAAGAAAGGAACGAGTTCGGGTTTTGGAATGCGTCTGCATCCGATTTATGGAAACCTCCGGATGCACACGGGTATCGATTTGAATGCCAATGTCGGAACACCTATATACGCTACGGGCGGAGGAGTGGTGGAATCGGCCGATTGGAAAGGGGGTTACGGTTATGCTGTGGTCATCGACCATGGGTTCGGTTATAAAACGCTTTACGGGCATTGCAACAAGATGATAGTCCGTCCCGGACAAAAAGTGGTTCGAGGACAGGAAATTGCCAAGGTCGGCACTACGGGTGATGCTACGGGGCCGCACGTACATTACGAAGTGCTTGTAAAAGGAGAGCCCGATAATCCGGCAAAATATTTCTTCATGGATTTGACGCCTGAAGAATATGCGCAAATGTTGTTCGAGGCAGAAAACCGATAATTGCACTATGCCGGCCATCCGATTCAAACAAGAAAAACTATTTTACTCTATCAAAGAGGTGGCGGACATGTTCGGCGTCAACCAGTCGCTATTGCGCTATTGGGAGAAAGAATTTCCCAGCATCCGGCCGGCGAAAACCGAAAAAGGCACCCGCCAGTACCGCAAGGAAGATGTCGACGAAATTCGCCTTATCCATTATCTGGTGAAAGAGAAAGGCATGACATTGCCCGGAGCCAAACAAAAACTGAAAGAAAACCGCGAGCCGGTAGTCCGTACGGAAGAAATCGTCGACCGGCTGAAAGGCATCCGCGCCGAACTGCTGGAACTCAAAACGGCATTCGATGCATTGGACGAGGGTGCTCAGACAGTAAACAATTAAAAACATATATAAATGAAACCGTATTATTTTATTTTATTTTTCTTAATGCAAGGGAGTTTGATCTTTTCCCAATCGGTAAAAAACGAAAAAACATCCAAACTCAAAGAATGGCAGGATGTTTCCATCACCAACGTCAACCGCCTCCCCATGCGGGCCAGTGCATTCGCTTTCGAGAATCAGCAGTTGGCCGAAAAAGGCACAAAAGAACAGTCCGCTTATTTTCAGTCGCTCAATGGCTTGTGGAAGTTCAAATGGGTAGAAAATCCCTCCCTGCGTCCGGTGGATTTCTATCAGGATGTCTACGATGTAAGCAACTGGGACAATTTCCTTGTCCCGGCAAACTGGGAATTTAATAATACCGGGAAAACATACGGTTATCCGATTTATGTCAATCATCCTTACGAATTTGGCGTACGCCATCCCAATCCGGATCAATTGGTGGAAAATATTCCTTCCGATTACAATCCCGTAGGCTCATACCGGCGCACCTTCACCCTGCCCGCTTCGTGGAATGGGCGCGAAGTTTTCATTCACCTCGGAGCCGTCAAATCGGCTTTCTACCTTTGGATCAATGGGCAATACGTGGGTTACAGCGAAGACTCGAAATTGGAAGCCGAATTTAACATTACACCTTACCTCCGCACGGGTGAAAATACCGTAGCCCTCGAAGTCTATCGCTGGAGTATCGGCAGCTACTTAGAATGTCAGGACTTCTGGCGCGTTTCCGGTATCGAACGCGATGTATATCTCTACGCAAGGCCGAAATTAGACATCCGCGATTTTAAGATTATCAGCCGTTTGGACGAACAATACAAAGACGGCGTCTTTAACCTCACCGTCGAAGTCAACAACCGCGCTTTGAAACCTAACGAAAAGGCAGCGGCTCCCGTTCCCTACAAACTGAAATTTGTCCTTTTGGACGCTGCCGGACAAAAAGTGTTTGATAAAGAAGAGCAACAGTCTTTCTCTACATACAACGCTTTTTCTGTTTTAGAAACCCGCCTGCCGGATGTAAAACCCTGGTCGGCAGAAATCCCCAATCTCTACACCTTATATATTACCTTGCAGGACGCTTCGGGCAATGTTCTGGAAGTAATCCCAAGCAAAGTGGGTTTCCGCACGATTGAAATCAAAAACGCCCAGTTCTTGGTCAACGGACAGCCGGTTTATATCAAGGGCGTTAACCGCCACGAACATCATCCGCTCACGGCGCACGTCCTTTCCGAAGCCGACATGCGCAAAGACATCGAATTGATGAAACAGTTAAATATCAATGCCGTGAGAATGTCGCATTATCCCAATCATCCCCTGTTCTACGAATTATGCGACGAATACGGCCTCTACGTCTGCGACGAAGCGAATATCGAATCGCACGGAATGGGATACAATTTAGACCGGACGCTGGGAAACGATTACCGCTGGCAGAAAGCACATTTAGACCGCGTCATGCGGATGTATGAACGCGACAAAAACCATCCCTCAATCGTATTCTGGTCGCTGGGGAACGAAGCCGGCAACGGTTACAACTTCTACCATGCTTATATAAATCTGAAAAAAGCCGATCCGACGCGTCCCGTTCAATATGAACGGGCAGTATATGAATGGAATACGGATATCTATGTGCCTCAATATCCTTCGCCGGAAGGCTTTCGCCGGTACGCACAAAACCGCCCCGACCGTCCGATGATTTCTTCGGAATACGCCCATTCGATGGGAAACAGTCTGGGCAATTTCAAGGAATATTGGGAAGTAATCGAAAACCCGGAATACCCGACCTTGCAGGGCGGTTTTATCTGGGAATGGATCGACCACGGTCTTCAGGTAACCCGCAATGGAAAAACATTCTATGCCTACGGCGGCGATTTCGAGCCTAAATCGGTGTTTGAAGGGAAAAGCAACGATCGCAACTTTG
Source organism: Dysgonamonadaceae bacterium (assembly GCA_031270075.1). Taxonomy (GTDB): domain Bacteria; phylum Bacteroidota; class Bacteroidia; order Bacteroidales; family Azobacteroidaceae; genus Azobacteroides. The sequence continues at coordinate 14,146 of JAISYG010000028.1, read as the reverse complement.
TGCTGGACGGCATGATTAATTCGGGACGCATCCCACAACCCGGCGCTTACGAAGTAAAGAAAGTCTACCAGAATATCGCTACCCGTCTAACCGGCGCTTCCCCCTACGCGCTGGAGGTGAAGAACAAAAACTTTTTCCGCGACCTGAGCAATTATTACCTGACATGGGAACTGCTCGAAAACGGCGTTCCCGTTCAGTCCGGCAAGATAGAGAATCTCACCGTCGCGCCGCTGCAGACCGTCGACCTGCAATTGCCGGTAACCTATACTCGTTTGCCCGGGAAGGAATATTTCCTGAACGTAGACTACCTGCTGAAAACGCCCGAACCTTTCCTTGCCAACAATTTTGCGGTCGCATCCGAACAGTTGGCTTTGTCGGCCTTTGTACCGCCTGCGATTACTTTGTCGCAAACGCCGCTCAAAGTTACTCAAACCGCTAATGAATGGACGGGCAAGGGCAAAAACTTTTCCGTCGTCTTCGATTTACAAACCGGATGGATGAAAAGTTATATCTACAAAGGTCAAAAACTGCTGACTGCCGGAGCGCAGGTGAATTTCTGGCGTCCGATGACCGATAACGACTACGGCGCTCAATCGAACAAGAAATTACGCATCTGGCGCACGACCGGCAAGACAGAACCGGTAAAAGTGCAGGTCAATCAGGAAGGCGAAACATGGAAGATTACAGCCGAAAAATCGTTACTGAATGGCGACGCTCGCTTTATTCAAACGTATACCGTCGATGGAGAAGGGACAATCGTGGTTGAAAACCGTCTGGAAAAGATCAAGGGCGAATATCCCATCCTGCCCAAGTTCGGCAACATCCTCGTCATTCCGAAGCAGTACGATAAACTGACCTATTACGGACGCGGCCCGTGGGAAAATTACATCGACCGCAATTCGGCAGCCCACGTAGCCCTCTATAAAAGTACGGTGGACGAACAGTACTTTCCTTACGGTCGCCCGCAGGAAAACGGCAATAAGACCGATGTGCGCCGGCTCTCTTTGACCAACAAAAAAGGCGTTGGATTGCAAATCACCGGCGAATTACCGCTGGAATTTTCGGCATTGCATTTCTCCATCGACGATTTGGATCCGGCTCCGGAATTGGATCAATACCATGCCGACGAGTTGGAAAAACGGGCGGAAATCTATCTGAATGTGGATCATCGTCAAATGGGAGTGGCCGGCATTGATAGCTGGGGTTCTCTGCCATTGGGACAGTACCGCATCAATTACGATTCTTACCGGTACCGGTATGTGATTCAGCCGGTTGAAAGCAATCGCCCTGCTCTTTGACCTTTTGGGTCCGGCCCCTGATTAAAATTCTCCTCCTTAAATGATTTTCTCCAAAACCTTGATATTCTTTGCAAGGTCTTCGTTCGACAGCGAATAATTCACCAGATCGCCGGCGAAATACTGGTCGTAGGCCGACATGTCTACCAGTCCGTGTCCCGACAAATTGAAAAGAATGGTTTTCGGAGTTCCTTCTTCTTTGGCTTGTATGGCTTCGCGAATGGTGGCGGCAATAGCATGAGCCGATTCCGGAGCGGGAATAATGCCTTCGGTGCGGGCAAAGAGCACGCCGGCTTCAAACGATTCCAATTGTTTGATGTCAATGGCTTCGATAAGATTGTCTTTCAAGAGTTGGCTGACGATGGTTCCGGCGCCGTGGTAACGCAATCCGCCGGCATGGATATGGGCCGGAGCGAAAGTATGTCCCAAAGTGTACATCGGCAATAGCGGCGTGTAACCGGCTTCGTCGCCAAAATCGTATTGGAAAACGCCGCGCGTCAGCTTGGGACACGATTCGGGTTCGGCGGCAATGAAGCGGGTTTTCTTCCCTTCCGTCAGATTGTATCGCAGGAACGGATAGGAAATGCCGGAAAAATTGGAACCGCCGCCAAAGCATCCGATAATAATATCGGGATATTCGCCGGCCATCGCCATTTGTTTTTCAGCTTCCAATCCGATAATTGTCTGATGCAAACTTACATGATTCAAAACACTGCCCAGGGTATATTTACAATTAGGCGTTTGCATGGCCAATTCGATAGCTTCCGAAATAGCTGTTCCCAGACTTCCCTGGTAAGTGGGATTATCGGTCAGAATTTTCCTTCCGGCTTTGGTAGACATACTTGGCGAAGCAATTACCTGCGCTCCCCAAGTTTGCATCAACGAACGGCGATAGGGTTTTTGTTCGTAACTGATTTTCACCATATAAACAGCCAAATCCAGACCGAACATTTTGGCGGCGAACGAAAGGGCGGTGCCCCATTGCCCGGCACCGGTTTCGGTAGTAATATTGGTTACTCCCTGTTGTTTACAGTAATACGCTTGCGCCAAAGCCGAATTAAGCTTGTGCGAACCGACTGGACTGACACTTTCGTTCTTGAAATAAATATGCGCCGGAGTATCCAACGCTTTTTCCAATCCATAGGCCCGAACCAGTGGGGTAGAGCGGTAGATTTTGTATTTTTCGATAATTTCTTCCGGAATATCTATCCACCGGTCGGTCTGATTCAGTTCCTGACGCGCCAACTCTTCGGTAAAGAGCGGATACAAATCTTCCGGTTTCAACGCTTCCTTGGTGCCGGGATTGAGAATCGGCATCGGTTTGCTTTTCATGTCCGCTACTACGTTGTACCATTGAGAGGGAATTTCCTTTTCACTTAAAATGAATTTTTTTACTTTTGTCATACTATTTGAAATGTAATTTAACGAATATCCTTCCGGCCGGTTATGTTGATCAGCCCGCTTGTTTAAGATAACACCCGAAGTCCGGTAACATACCGTGATTTATAATACTTCGATTGATTTAATTCTTCCTCAATGACACCTCGCAAGCAAGCATGAATAAATCGAATTCTTCCTTCGTCATTGGACGTTACAATTCCTACATGTCCTATCCGGCTGGAATTGACATTTCTACCCTTAAAAAAGATAAGATCGCCTGTTTGGACATTTTCCTTGGCTATTTTTGTGCCTTGGTTTATCTGTGTAATGCAACCCGAGGTTAACTGTAAACCGAAGTTGTTGAACACAAAGGAAGTAAAACCGGAACAATCGAAAACATCCGGTCCCTTATACCCTCTACGGTAGGGTTTATTCAGAAATTGCCGGGAATAATCAATAATATTTTGGGCGAGCGTTTCCCGATCACCGGTATCCAAGACAGATACGGTGTTCTCTTTACGTTCTATTGTGCCGTCGTCGGAGATAAGAAGTGGATTGCTCGGAAAATCGAATCCCGATAAGCGCTTAATTTCCTTAGCTGCCGAGTGATTGTCATCTAATACGGGACCGGTTTTGTCCTTTTGAACTGCGGAAAATATTTGTCCTTTCACAAACTTACCGGTTATGTCCGTATAAACTTTCACTATGGGCGCATATCCGCTAATGCCGCTGATACTGAAATCACCCGCAGTGCAAAAATTGCCTAAACTGTAGATAATAAAACGGTCTTTGTATAATTCGGCTGCCCTGACAACATGCGGACCATGTCCGAAAACAATGTCGGCTCCCGCATCCACTACTGCATGGGCAAATTCATATACATTGCCGCGATTTTCACCATAGAAAGTTTCCGTCTTTCGGGTTACCCGATTATGTGCTTTTCCTTCGGCTCCACCATGAAATGAAACAATCACGATATCGCAATCTTGTTTTAATTCCGAAACCAGTTGTTTAGCGTAACCGATATCCGTAATTTTAACAGTACCCGTATTAGGTGCAAAACCGCAAAAACCATATTTAATCCCGTTGATTTCAAAGCGGGAAGTTTCGCATATATTCTTTAATCCGGCGTAATGCAATCCGGCATTTTTCAGCGTTTTTACCGTATTTTCCCGTCCGGGAACTCCAAAATCGCCATTATGGTTGTTGGCAATATTCAATACATCGAAACCGGCATCTACCAGATAAGAAACATATCGCTCAGGCATACGAAAAAAATAACATCCGCTCTTGCAGGCCTTAACGTTTCCTCCCTGATTCAGGATACAGCCTTCCAAATTACCGGACGTTACATCCGCATCTTGCAGAATATGGCTTACTCTGCTTAATAATTCTTTGCCATCCGCTACCGGTAGTTTGGCTTCGGACGGATAATTGGAACCCAGCATAATATCGCCTACCCCGATTACCGATATGAGCCTTTCATCTTCCGTTGGTTGGGCAAAAATAGGAATGGATAGAGCCAATACAATACCAATAACAAGGACTTTCAAGTATGTCATTCAAATTATATGTTATTATTTTCGGACAAATGTACAATTTTTTTTTCAATATTCGTAGAAAATCGTAATTTTGTCCCCAAGAAGATCTAAGACGTAATCGAATGGATAAAGAAAATAAAGTACGAGAAACGGTGCGACAAAAATTTACCGAATATTTGACTGCAAATAAATGCAGGAAAACTCCGGAGCGTTACGCTATATTAGACCTCATTTACACCGAACAACGGCATTTCGATATGGATACCCTCTACGAGGCGATGAATGAAAAGAATTTTCGCGTAAGCAGGGCAACCCTTTACAATACGATGCAACTCTTGCTCGATTGTCAACTGGTGCTGAAACATCAATTCGGAAGAACTTTGTCGGTTTATGAACGGGCGTATAATACCGATTTTCACCATCATCTGATTTGTACCGAATGTCATAAAGTGCGGGAATACAAAGATGCCGAATTAAAACTGGCCATCCGGAACAAAAAAATCAAACAGTTTACACCGGTGCATTACAGCCTCTATATTTACGGTTTATGCAATATCTGCGCCCGGAAATTGAAGAAAGAACACAAATTGATAAAAACATAACAGAAATGAAAGTAGATACTTTATTAGGATTGCAATGGGGCGATGAAGGCAAAGGGAAAATTGTGGACGTTCTGACGCCGAATTACGATATTATCGCCCGTTTTCAAGGCGGCCCCAATGCGGGGCATACACTTGAATTTGAAGGGCAGAAATACGTTCTCCGTTCGGTTCCTTCCGGGATTTTCCAAGGGGGAAAAATCAATATCATCGGGAATGGGGTAGTGCTCGATCCGGCGCTTTTCAAAGCGGAAATAGAAGCTTTGGAAGCTTCCGGACACGATTTGACTCAACGATTGTACATCTCCCGCAAGGCTCATCTGATTCTTCCGACCCATCGTTTGCTGGATGCCGCTTACGAAACGCAAAAAGGCAGCGGGAAAATCGGGACTACCGGCAAGGGCATCGGCCCGGCTTATACCGATAAGGTGAGCCGCAACGGTTTGCGCGTCGGCGATATCGAATGCAACTTTGATGCTAAATACAACGAAGCGATTGCTCGGCACGAAACGATATTGCAGCAAATGCGTTACGAATACGACCTGAAAGCCATTGAAAAAGAATGGCGGGAAGGTATCGAATACATCAAGCGGTTCCGGCTTATCGACAGCGATCATTTCATTAACAACGCTTTGCGCGAAGGCAAAAAGGTATTGGCAGAAGGCGCTCAGGGCACGATGCTCGATATTGATTTCGGTTCGTATCCTTTTGTTACTTCGTCGAATACGATTTGCGCCGGCGCTTGTACGGGCTTGGGCGTGGCTCCCTCCAAAATCGGCGAAGTGTATGGAATTTTCAAAGCCTATTGTACGCGAGTGGGCAGCGGCCCGTTTCCTACGGAATTGACAGATGAAACCGGACAGAAAATGCGGGATTTGGGTCAGGAATACGGTTCGGTAACCGGCCGGCCGCGGCGTTGCGGCTGGATTGATTTGGTTGCGCTTCGCTACGCTATTCTCATTGATGGAGTTACCCATCTTATCATGATGAAAAGCGATGTGCTGGATACTTTCGATACCATCAAAGCGTGTGTGGCTTACAAAGTGGATGGAAAGGAAACCGAAGATTTTCCGTTCAATCTCAACGGCTCCGTAGAACCTGCTTACGTGGAATTGCCCGGCTGGCAAACCGATATGACAAAAATGCAGGCGGAAGATGAATTTCCGGAAGAATTCAATGCCTATCTGTCATTCCTTGAAGAAACTTTGGGAGTAAAAGTTAAAATTGTTTCCGTAGGACCGGACAGAGCGCAAACAATCATCCGTTACCAGGAGGAATAATCTTTTTGGTGCAACATTTGATAGAAGGAAAGTATAAATAATAATTTTTAATTTTTAATTGAACATGGCATTGTATTGGATTTTATTTATAAGTATTGCAGTCGTCAGTTGGCTGGTATCGAATAATCTGAAGAATAAAGAGAAAAAGTACTCCCGTATTCCATTGGAAAACGGAATGACAGGGAAAGACGTAGCGGAACAAATGTTGCGCGATAACGGATTGTATGACGTGAAAGTAGTGGTTACCCATGGGATATTGACTGACAATTACAATCCGACCAATAAAACCATCAGTTTAAGCGAAGCGGTTTACCGGGGCGATAATGTTTTTGCGGCAGCGGTAGCCGCTCACGAAACCGGCCATGCGTTGCAACATGCGAAGGCTTATGCTCCGCTGAAAATGCGTTCGGCATTGGTTCCGGCCGTTTGTTTTTCATCGCAATGGGTAACATGGATACTGTTGGGTGGTATGATATTACTGGGCAGCAATCCCCGGTTAGGCGCTCCGATTCTGCTGGCGGGTATCGGCTTGTTCGCTTTAACTACTTTATTTAGTTTCATTACTTTACCGGTCGAAATCAATGCAAGTATGCGGGCGTTGACTTGGCTGAGTCGTGCGGGTATCACTACTTCGCGCAATCATACGGCGGCCGAAGGCGCTTTGAAAGCGGCGGCTTATACCTATGTGGTAGCGGCTTTGGGTTCGTTGGCGACTTTGCTGTATTATATCCTGATTTTCGCGGGTGTAAGAAGAAATTAAAATGATTCGGCTAAAAATAGTGGGATTGACTTTCAGTCAGGTACAAGCGGGTGCTTACGCCTTAATCTTAGCGGAGGAAGAGGGTTCCCGGCGGATTCCCATTATTATTGGTACGCCGGAGGCACAATCCATCGCAATTTATCTGGAAGGATTGAATCCGCCGCGTCCGTTGACTCACGATTTTTTCATTGCTTTTGCTCAAATGATGAACGTGCGGATCAAACACGTCTATATTCATCAATACACGGATGGTATTTATCACTCACAGGTGATTTTTGAAACCGAAGAAAAGGTATTTGCTATGGAGGCTCGCACTTCGGATGCCGTTGCCTTGGCTGTCCGTAGTGATGCACCGATTTTTATTGCGGACGAAATCATGAACGAAGTCGGCATTATCCTGGAAAAAGATTATTTTTGGGAAGAACCGGAGGGTGTGCCTGAAAAGAAAAGCCCTGTACCGATCGAATCCCTGCATCCCGAAGACCTTCAGAAAAAACTGAACGAAGCCATTGCCCGTGAAGATTTTGAAAAGGCTTCTTATTTGCGCGATTTAATTCATAAACGTCGTAGAAAATAAAGAACATCCGCCTTGCAACTATTTTATCTACTCGCTATCGGAATCGCCTCAATCCGCTCTTGATGCCGTCCTCCCTCAAAGGGAGTATTCAGAAAAATATCAACCATCTTTTCAACTACATTCATCGACAAAAACCGGCCGGATAAGGCTAAGACGTTAGCATTGTTGTGCGCCCGGGCCAATTCCGTGATTTCTTCATTCCAGCACAAGGCGGAACGGATGGCGGCGTGTTTGTTCAATGCCATATTGATGCCGTTGCCTGATCCGCAAACGGCGATGCCGGCCGATACTTCTCCTTTTTCGATGGCTTCCGCCAATTGATGCCCGTATTCGGCATAATTGGCGCTATTGGTGGTATAAGTTCCATAATCAATATAAGGAATACCTTTGTTATCCAGCAATATCCGGACAAACTCTTTTATTTCATACCCGGCATGGTCTGAAGCCAAACCCATCCGGGGATAATCCGTATCTTTCATTATAGCATTGACTTTACTTGTTTATATACGTTTTCGCCGGTAAATCCTAATTTTTCGTCCAGTATTTTGTACGGCGCTGAGAAACCAAACGATTCCAAGCCCCAGATTTTACCGTTGTTGCCGACTAATCCCAAGAGCGTAACCGGCAAACCGGCCGTCAATCCGAAGACTTTTTTGCCCGGAATAATCACCGAATTCTGGTATTCTTTCGGTTGACTGCGGAACAACCCTTCGGATGGGATGGAAACGATGCGTACTTTGACGCCGTCTTTGCGTAACAGTGCGGCTCCTTCGACCAAAGTAGAAACTTCCGAACCGGAAGCCAACAAAATGACGTCGGCGTGGCCGTCACATTCCACTACATAACCGCCTTGGGTTGCTTGTAGCGCTTCTTCGTAGCGATTGCCTTTGGAAGGCAAATCGGTGATATTTTGTCGCGAAAGAATCAAGGCAGTAGGCGTTCCGGTGTTTTCCATTGCTAATTTCCAGGCTACGGTGGTTTCCTGTACGTCGGCCGGACGAAGTACCAGCATCGAATGATGTCCTTTGTGGTTTTTCAGTTTTTCCATCAGGCGGATTTGGGCTTCCTGTTCGACCGGTTCGTGCGTCGGACCGTCTTCCCCTACACGGAAAGCATCGTGCGTCCAGATAAATTTAACCGGAAGTTCCATCAACGCCGCCATCCGCACAGCCGGTTTCATATAGTCGGAAAAAACGAAGAAGGTACCGCAAGCCGGAATAACGCCTCCGTACAAAGCCATACCGATGCATAAACAAGCCATCGTAAGTTCGGAAACGCCGGATTGCAGGAATGAACCGGAAAAATCATCTTTCGTAATTACTTGGGTTTGTTTCAGAAAGCCGTCCGTTTTATCGGAATTGGATAAATCGGCGGATGTTACAATCATATTTTCAACGTGTTGTGCCAAATAAGCCAGTACGGTCGATGAAGCGGCGCGTGTGGCTTGATTCGGTTTTTGCTGAATGGCCGGCCAATCGATTACCGGCGATTCTTCATACAGCCATTGATGCAATTGAGTCGCTCTTTCGGGATTCGCTTTCGCCCAGGCTTCTTCTGCTTCCCTTTTTTGTTGAACGATTTGCTTCAATTCTTCTCTTCGCCGGGTATAAAGTTCCTTTACATCGGGAAAAATTCGGAAAGGATGGTCCGGGTCGCCGCCTAATTGTTGAATACTTCCGGCAAAACTGGCTCCGGCTTCGCCCAGCGGCATTCCATGCGTGGCGCAGTTGCGTTCAAACGAAGTGCCGTCGGCTTTCACAGCGCCTTTGCCCATGATGGTTTTCCCGATAATCAAGGTCGGGCGTTTTTGTTCTTTCTGAGCGTCTTGTAATGCCCGGCGGATTTCCCTGGGGTCGTTGCCGTCGATTGTTACCGTTTTCCAACCCCAGGCTTCGTATTTCGCTTGTGTATTTTCGCTGGTTACCGCATCCACGGTCGTAGAAAGTTGAATATCGTTGGAATCGTAAAATAAGATGAGGTTATTCAGTCCCAGATGGCCCGCCATGCGTCCTGCTCCTTGAGATATTTCTTCCTGCACGCCGCCATCGGAAATATAAGCATATATTTTCGGTTCGCCGGGTTGACCGGTTTTCGCTTGCAGAAATTTAGCGGCGATAGCAGCCCCCACAGCGTAAGTATGGCCTTGTCCCAAGGGGCCGGACGTGTTTTCAATTCCGTGGAGGATATCTCGTTCCGGATGTCCGGGCGTGATGCTTCCCCATTGGCGGAACTGTTGGAGATCGTCCATCGTGAATTTACCGGACAAAGCCAGCACGGCATACAACATCGGCGACATGTGTCCCGGATCCAAAAAAAAGCGGTCGCGTCCGGGCCATGTGGGATTTTCGGGGTCATAAACCAAAAATTCGCTGAATAGAATATGAATGAAATCGGCGCCTCCCATAGCGCCTCCGGGATGACCCGATCGAGCTTTTTCTACCATCGCTGCAGCCAGAATGCGAATATTATCGGCTGCACGGTTTACTCCTTTTAAGTTGTTCATATTGTTTTATTTTATTTAATTGTTGAATTGACATGCAAATATATGAAAAAAATCGCATAAATAACTTATGCGATTCTTCTTTTATAACTCCGGAGGTTTACAATGAAACCCGTTCCAGAACTTCCGTTGGACTGAGATTTTTAGCCACAATCACTCCGTTTGAGTTGAGCAAGTAATTTCCGAAACCGTTTTTCAGTCGGTAGTCTTTGAAAAGCGCAGATTGTGTTCCGCTCACTTCGTTCCATTGACTTGCTTCGTTCAAATGGTCTGTTTTTATAATTCCCTGGAAAACAGCCGGATTTTCATCCAGTGAAATCGAAATCATACGTAAGTTCGTACTTTTCGACCGGGAGATTTTATTGTACATCCGGGTGTTTTCGAGTCTTGATTGCGGATCGTAAGCCGCCCAAAATTGTACTAAAACAGAACCATTTCCTTTTAAATCGACACCTTGCAAATTGATTTCCGGGGCAAGATTACCCGGTTGAATACCTTCGGTAAGTTTGGTTTCCTTTGTTCCGGCGCCCATGTAAAGAAAGGCGATCAGGACGAGGGAAATCCGCATTAAATACCTCATAATACCATTTTTAAGTTTGTACTAAGTTGCCTGACGGCAACCCTCCGATTTTCGGAGATTAACAGCGCCTTTCTTCGCTAAGAACAAGCTTTCTGTTAAAAAAACGCTGCAAAGATAAGAATTCTGGATGAGAATAACAAAAAAATCATCCGTTCCTATTCGATATTTATTTATCACTAAATATTTTAGAATTTGATAACCGGATTATTTTACCGTATGTAGCCAACGCCTTTTCGTCGATCATCTTGGGATTTCCGACCACGGCGATGGCAATGGGACGTCCTTTGATCCGTTCGTTATAGAACTTGACAATGTCATCGAACGTTAGCCGGTCAATGACATCCTTGTGGGTTGCAGCCGGCGATTGAGTATAGCCCCGGCGTTTCCATGCTTCGTAGATCTGGCTGGCATTCCGGAAATGCGGTTTTTCGACGCTGGCCGTTTCTTTCATGTATTCTTTGATATCCCGCAGGCGATCGGCGTATTGGGGCATATTGGTCAGCAAATCGTAATAGACTTCGATGGCTTCCAGGGTTTTATCGGCTTGTGTTCCGATTGAACCGATGAAATGGGTTTTTTTATTCGCCAACAGCGGAACAACATAGTAACCGCCTGCCGTATAGGCCATCGAACGGTATTCGCGGATTTCCTGTAATATCAAACCATTGAAACCGCCGCCGAAGTACTGGTTGAAGGCTTCTATATACGGATCCTGTTCTTTCGTATAATCGTCGCCCGGAATAAAAAAGTAAATCGAACTTTGTTTGGCATCGTTGTTCGGTAAAAAGAAAACCGTATTTTCCGTGTAGTTTACCTTCTCCCGTACTTCGGGTGAAGAAGTTGCTTTTTCACCCTGTTTCAGAGGCAGGTTTTTGCTGAGAATATCATACACTTCATCTACGGGGCGGGAACCGGTATAATGGATTTCCGCTTCGTAATCGGTGGCACGCTGAATTTCGCCGGTAAGCTCGCTGACGGTTAGATGGATGATGTCGTCTAAAGGCAAGCGGTCGATATAGTCCGATTGTTTCCCGTATAACAGGTATTCCCGCAAGGCCTGGCTTTGTATTTCGTTGCTGTTCTTTTCAATTTTCCGGCTCTGCAATTGGTTGCTGAGTAGGCTATTCATTTGTTTTTCGTCCAATTCAGGCAATAGAATCTGCCGGGTCATCAGCCGGCAAGCTTCTGCTATATTGGCTTCAAAACCTTCCATAAAAACATACAGGTAATTGTCGTCTACTTGATAGCGGCAGGTAGCGCCCAGATTGCTGAAAGCTTGTTTCACTTCCTGCGCTTTCATGCTGCCCATAATGCCGGCGTTGTTGACTAAGGGGGCGGCTAATTCCAGTTTGGGCATTTTTTTCGTTCCAATGCCGTATTTCAGTACAAGCGTAAAAATATCGTTTTCCGGATTGGGGGTATAGAACAGTTTCGACCGGTCGTTGATGGGACGAATGGTTACGCTGTTCATATCGGCAAACACGTTCTGGCGTTTCACAGGCAATAAATGGAAAGCTTTGCTGTAATCCGTTTCCGCTTCGCGCGGCGGAATAATCGGGTCGTATTTCGGTTTTTCCAGTTCTTTTCCTTTTTCGGGTTTGCCTTCATTGAGGAAAAGGGCGTAATAGTCCGAACCGAAATATTGCTTTGCAACCGCTTTTATTTGTTCGGTGGTAATCGATTCTACCCGTTGTTTGTAATTCAGCAAATCGCCCATATCTCTTCCCGAAAAGAAGATTTGCGCTATCTGGGAAGCCTTTGATGTAGGCGATTCCATTACCAGGTCGAACTGGCGAATCATCCGGGCTTTGATAGACTCGACCAGCCAGTCGTCGAACTGGCCGTTCTGTAATTTTTTAATTTCTTTCAGCAATGTCTTTTCGGTTGTTTTCAGGGATTCAAACCGGCGTTGATTGACATCGTAGTAAGGAACAGCTACAACCAAAATATGGCCTCTTTCTTTGAGTGCTATTAATTCGGTTCCGCCACCGAGTAAATCGCCGTCCAGTGTCAATTTATCGAGCAGACCGGTTTCGCTGGAATTGGACAGGATGGAGGTGCAGATTTCCAGTGCCAAATCGTCTGTATTAGAGGAAGTTATGCCGGGAAAGGCCAGTATCACCTGCGGATAATAAGACAGTTTGGCGCTGGCTTCTTTCCGGCCTTTCAAAGGGGTTTCGGGATAGATGTTTCGTTTCGGGGTGGAACGTTTTTCCAATCGTCCGAATTTTTCCTTGATAATCGGTAGAATCGTATTGGTTTTAATGTTGCCCACCAGAATCAAAGCCATATTTTCGGGAACATACCAATCGTTATAGAATTGGATGAGTTGACTTAATTGCGGGTTTTTCAAGTGTTCGGGCAATCCGATGATTGAACGGGAATAGGGATGCCCGGGGAAAATGGCATTGAAAATAAATTCCTGTTCGCGGGAATTTTGCTCGTCCTGGTACTTATTGTATTCTTCATATACCGTTTCCAGTTCGGGCTGGAAATTCCGGAATACCGGATGAATCAGCCGCTCGGAGTACAGTTCGAGCCATTTATAGATTTCGCCCGGCGGAAAGGAATTAAAATAGACGGTGTAATCGTAGTTGGTACCGGCGTTGAGGCTTTCGCCGCCGATGCCCTGCACCAGATTGGAAAAATCCTTGGACATGTAATACTGGGCGGATTCTATCGTCAATCGGTTGATTTCTTTTAAGAGGGCTTTCCGTTGAACCGGATCGTCCGTTTGGGCGTGTTCATCGTATTTGGCAATGATTTGTTCGTAAATCGGCTTTTCTTTTTCCCAGTTCAGGGCGCCGATTTGTTCCGTACCGTTAAACAACAAGTGTTCGAGGTAGTGAGCCAGTCCGGTATACTGTTCCGGGTCTTCTTTTGAACCGACATTGACGGCTACCATACCGAAAACATCGGCTACTGTTTCGTCTTCCCAAACAAAAACGCTAAGTCCGTTGGGGAGTTGGAAGGCTTTCAAGCCTTGTGCGTTCGTATGTATGCTGAAAAAAGAGCATATCAATACGAGAATGAAGCATTGAATTGATTTCATGTTTTTATTGTATTTTATCCAATTATGGTGATTCGGCCGCAAATATACAAAATTATTTCAGAACGTTCATTCGGTAACTAAATTCTTTTTTGGCAAAAATCTGTGTTTTCCTGAAAAAATTGGCATAAAATTTGATAGTATAAGAAATAAGACTTATCTTTGACTCGTAAAAATCAATGGTAAACAGCGAGATATATAAAATATTTTACAATAATAGTTACAAAGAAAACACAAGAAGGGAATGTACGGAAGCGCAGAAAATAGATATACCGGCCAGAGGGTGAACCCCCTGGTTATCGTGCTCAATAACAAAATGAAGGTGCCAAAATCCCCCCCCTTGGTATATTGACTGCAAATCAATAAGTTACATAAGTTTATCTCTGCTTCAAACGCTTGAAGCAAAGGAAGGAATAGCAACAAGTCCGTCCGGTTTTTTTCCTGTTGGGAAGAAAACCGGACGAGTTTTTTTATTAACAATTTAATACCTATAACAAAATGCCGATTGTATTTAACAAAGTCGAACGGGCGAATCCTTTAGACAGGACGTCGCCGAAAAAATGGTACCCCTCCATCAAGAGTCTT
>JAISYG010000025.1 GCA_031270075.1 Dysgonamonadaceae bacterium | reverse complement strand
ATGAATTCGGAAATTCCTCCTACCGTACAAATTCGTTTGAAAATTGAAATCAATTGTTATGAACATTTTACGGAATTAGGATACGTAAAAGTGCCTTTTTCTGTTGAAAACAGTTGGTTCACAGGGAAATGTGATGTAACCACATATCCGTTAAATGAATTATTGGGGACTAAACTGCGAGCCTTGTATCAACGAAAAAAGGGCCGCGATTTGTTCGATTTATACGAAGCATTCATCCGGGCAGAGGTAAACCCGGATGAAATAATCCGTTGTTACAGGCGGTATATGGCATTTGTTGTTTCTCAATCGCCTACCCATAAGCAATTTGTGCTAAATATGGAAGAAAAAATGAATGACCCGATTTTTTTAGAAGATACGCGAAACCTGATAAGACCGGGAAGTTCATACAATCCGGTAGAAGCTTATGATTTAGTCAGAAAAGAGCTTATTGACCGGTTGCAAAAAACAGGGTGATATCGTAACTTCGTATAATTCTTGTTATTAGTTTTTTGGTTCTGCCCTTGGCTTCGCCGATTTTCAATTCAGGTGGAGGTTGGTGTGTTGTGCTTGTGCCGCAGTACCGCAGGTCAACGACCTGCGGTTATGAAAGTCCTGCCTTTTAGGCAGTGGTTGGTGTGTTGTGCTTGTGTCGCAGTACCGCAGGTCGATGACCTGCGGTTATGAAAGTCTTGCCTTGCAGGCAGAGGTTGGTGTGTTGTGCTTGTGTCGCAGTACCGCAGGTCGATGACCTGCGGTTATGAAGGTTTTGTCTTTCAGGTACTTAGGTTTATGTGCTTTGGATTGGAATGAGGACATAATTAGACAAAGCATAGACAATTAAGGATATAACAATCTTTGTAATAGTTTGTTGTGATTTTTGTCGTATTTTTGCAGGCAAACCTTTTACCCTTCCCGCACCAACAACCGATGTCCGATCCGGCAGAAAATTGCATGAACCTGAAAAATTACCGCGTTTTTCCATCGCAGAAACTTGTATATTCGATAAAAAAGCTGTGTATTTGTCGAATATATACGACGAAAAAGAATCAGTACCAACAACCGTTATTGACTATTTAGGTTATTTGAAAGAAACGTGGCTATTGTTTTCCTTAGATGAATCGACTATGATTTCAAAAAACGGCGTGAATATCAGTGTTTTACCAATTTACCCTTCCCGCGCCAACAACCGATGCCCAATCCGGCAGAAAATGCATTTCTTCCGATCGCAATATTCCTTTCGGAGTTGAATAAGCGCTTGGCTGTCGCCGGCATGGGCGCTTTTTACTCCGGCATGGATAAACGGATAAACGATGTGATTCTTTTCCGAAGGAATGGCTTCCAACAGATCGAAAGCTTTTTGCATCCATTCTTCCCGGTTTTTCTTTTTCCCGTAAGCAAACAAAACAGGGATAACTGTATTGATTAACAGGATGTGAATGGCCGATAATCCCAAACTTTTTTTGCGTCGGGGCGATGATTTTCCGAACCGGTAGTGCGTTTCCCAATAAGCGGGAACGTCGGAAAAGAACAGGGATTGGAAATCGCGAATCGTTTCTTTTTCAAGTATCCTGGAAAACAGGTTTTGTCCGGCGCCTGTAAAGCCGGCTAATTGAATGATTTTGATGTGCGGGAAGTTGTTCGGGCGTATCCGCAGGCTTTTGAAAAGCGACGCATCCAGTGGATGCAGTTCGTATTTTTTACCGAGAAAACGGTATTCCTGTTGCAAAGACCGGTAATAATCGTCGTCCGGTATTTCTTCTTCCAGCAATCCGGCTTGTCCCAGAAAAAGAGCTTCTACCTGATGGGGCGAATCGCTGTGTTTGAGAATGTAACGTAAAGGGAGGCTTTTGGCTAAGCGTTCAAAAGCGTCGTTATTGATACCGAAACCGAAATTGCGGGCGAGTGTAATATACAATACTTCATTCCAATCGTCGGAATAGTTCTGAAGCAGTTGGAAAATGGTTTGTGTTTTGCGTTCCAGGCGTTCGGCGGTCAGCGCGTTTTTCCAGTCCATCCAGTAAATTTCGGGGATTTCCCGGATGCGGTTCAGGCAAGGAATCGGACAATCGTGATTCGCCAAATAGAGATAATTTTCCCGGATGGTTTCCGGTATGGGCATCATCCACTGTGGAATGGGGGAGCCGAGCAGGTTGTCGATCCGACTTTCGTCGAGATGTTCTACTACATGCAGAATAACGGAATTATACGCTTTATCGTTATTGTGCCTGTGTTTGTACCAATCGGAAGCGTATGTGTGGATTTCCACATTACCCGCCCAAAGTTTCCCGTCTAATTTGATTTTAGCATTGAAGAAATCGGGGCCTGCATCGGTGTTGTGCGTTCCGGGATCAATAATTTCCAGCCTTGCGCCTTCCGAGGTTTTGAAATCGCCGGAACCATACAAGCGGTGTTTCCAGACGTAGTGTAATAAACGTTCCATCGTTAGTTGATATTAAAGCCTTTCACCGGCCGGGGTTTAGTTTCTTTCTCTTCATAATAGCGATATTGATTTGAATGGCTTTTGGGCTTTTCAAAACACTCGATAGCATAGCAATACCTTGTTCCGTAAATGCAAAGGGATGGGAAACTCCGAAGTTGTAGAGGGGGGATATCACAAGTTGTGATACCCAACTAAGCATTAAAGAGTTAGACTCTTCTTTCGTTAATTGAAACATAAAATCAGAAGGAAATCGCTCCCTGTTTCGCCGTACGGCTTGTTTGAGAACGCGCGTTTCGATTTCGTACATCTCGGCTAAATGAAAGTCAAGCATTACTCGTTGATTTCGTACTTCAAACACTCTGGTTTGGATAACTTGCAAATTGTTCATACCTGTTAAGTTTGTTTTTGTTCTATAATTTGTACAAAGATAAAAACTATTCCTTTATCTTTGCATCAGAATTGATATTGTTTTTTATGAATAAGAAAAAAATTTATTTAGTCTTTCTGAGTGGGGTTTGGATGGCGGCTTTATATGCGCAAACAGGCAGTAATCCATTATTGTTGAATGATATTGTTTCCGGGAAATATGCGGCAAAAGGTATTTCCGAGATGCAAGCGTTACCCGATGGGGAGCATTACACCATTCTGAGTCCCGACAGGAAAGCCATTTTGAAATACGCCTACTCAACCGGCCGACTGGTCGATACGTTGTTCCATGTAGATAACGTGCGGGAAACGCGCTTGCCGTCTATCGAAGGGTACCGGATCGATAGCCGCGGCCTCCGGATGCTGGTGTGGAATGAAAAAGAACCAATTTACCGCCGTTCGTGGCAAGCCGATGTCTATGATTACGATGTGCGGCGGAATTATCTCCAACCGCTGTCCGATACGCCGGGAAAAATCCGTATTCCGACCTTTTCGCCCGATGGACGAATGGCCGCTTTTGTCCGCGACCATAATATCTGGATTAAAAAATTCGATTACGATACGGAATCGCCGGTTACCAAAGACGGAAGTTTCGGAAAAATCCTGAACGGGATTACCGATTGGGTGTATGAAGAAGAATTTACACAAACCCGTCTGCTGTCGTGGTCGGCCGATAGTCGGTTTCTGGCATTCGTGCGGTCGGACGAAACGGAAACGCCGACTTACTCTTTCCCGGTGTTCGACGGGAGTCTGTATCCGAATTTTCATACTTACAAATATCCCAAGGCCGGACAAAACAACTCGAAAGTAGCTTGCTATGCTTACAATATCGAAACCAAAGACACAAAAAAAATGGATGTTCCGTTGGATAACGACGGTTATATTCCGGCTATCCGGTTTACCGGAAATACGGATCAGTTGGCAGTGATGACCCTGAACCGGCATCAAAATAACTTCAATATGTATTTGGTGAATCCACGTTCCACCCTTTCCAAATTGGTATTGCACGATGAAAGCGCGTATTATATCAATTCGGATTGGATTCTTTCCATTGCTTTTTCCAACGACCATTTGGCTTATGTAAGTGAAAAAGACGGCTTTGCCCATATCTATCTCTATTCGATGACCGGTGTCTTGGAGAAACAACTCACTTCCGGTCAATGGGATGTAACGGCTTTATACGGCATTCATCCCGAAACACAAACGGTTTACTATCAATCGGCTGAAGAAAGTCCTTTGCGGCGTTCGATCTATAAAATCGACAGGAAGGGGGTAAAAACCAAACTGTCGACTCAAACGGGAGTCAACCGGGCGGATTTTAATACGAATTTCAATTATTGGGTGAATCATTTTTCCAATGTAACGACGCCGAATATTATTTCCATTCGGAATGAAAAGGGAAAAGAACTTTGTGTTTTGAACGACAATGCGAATGTCGGCAAACAATTGTCCGAAGTCCGGTTTTCTCCCAAAACTTTTTTCACTTTTACCAACGATGCCGGTGATGAATTGAACGGCTGGATGATTAAGCCTTCTCATCCGGATGCGGGCAAACGTTATCCTTTACTCCTGGTTCAGTATGGCGGCCCCGATTCTCAGGAGGTTTTAGACCGCTACGGAATGGACTGGTATTATTATTTAGCCGAACAGGGGTATGTGATAGCGGCTGTGGACGGACGGGGAACCGGCGCCCGTGGCGAAGCGTTCCGGAAATGCACCTACCTGAAATTGGGTTTACTGGAGTCGGACGACCAGATTGCAGCCGCCCGGTACTTGGGAACCCAATCGTATATCGATTCCGGACGAATGGCTATTTGGGGATGGAGCTACGGCGGATTTAATACCTTAATGAGCATGAGCCGGGGAAACGGTGTGTTTAAAGCCGGTATTGCCATCGCACCCGTAACCGATTGGCGGTATTACGATTCGGTATATACCGAACGGTTTATGCGCACGCCGAACGAAAATTTCACGAATTACGATCTCTGTTCTCCCATTCAATTGGCCCATCAGTTGCAGGGAAATGTACTGCTCGTACACGGGACTTCCGACGATAATGTGCATTTTCAAAACACAATGGATTATTCGGCAGCGCTTGTGGAAGCCGGAAAAAACTTCGATATGCAGATTTATTCCAATAAAAACCACAGTTTAACGGGCGTGAAAACACGGCGGCATTTATATACCCGGATTATTGACTTTTTGCAAACAAATAACTGATGGAGCGCTTACGTAAACCGGAATGGCTGCGGGTGAATCCGGGAAATAATGCCGGTTTTCAAGCGACCGCTACCATTGTCAGAAAACACGGCTTGCATACGATTTGCGAGAGCGGGCGATGCCCCAATTTAGGCGAATGCTGGAATCGCCGGACCGCTACTTTTTTGATTGGAGGCGATATTTGCACTCGTTCCTGTAAATTCTGCAATACCCGTTCCGGCAAACCTTTGCCTTTGGATGCGGATGAACCGCAGAAAGTGGCGGAATCGATTCGTTTACTGGGTGTCCGTCATGCCGTTATTACTTCCGTCGACCGGGACGATCTGTCGGATGCGGGCGCTTCTCATTGGGTGGCGACGCTCCGGAAAATCAAAGAAATCAATCCGGATGTTAGCATCGAAGCGTTGATACCCGATTTTCGCGGCAATGCCGAACAGTTGGATCAACTAATCGGCATCCGGCCGGATATTCTTTCACACAACATCGAAACCGTGCGCCGGTTGACACCGGTGGTGCGAAGTGTAGCCCGCTATGAAGTCAGTCTG
This sequence comes from Dysgonamonadaceae bacterium, assembly GCA_031270075.1. Lineage (GTDB taxonomy): Bacteria > Bacteroidota > Bacteroidia > Bacteroidales > Azobacteroidaceae > Azobacteroides. Next base: position 52,729 of record JAISYG010000025.1, on the reverse strand, counting down.
GCCGTGTTGAAACAAATCGCTGGCGCCGGTATTCCCGCCAAATCGGGCTTGATGCTGGGGCTGGGAGAAACCGAAGCGGAAGTGATGGAAACCTTGCTGAATTTACGGGAAAACGGTTGTAGCCTGCTTTCTATCGGACAATATTTGCAACCTTCGCGTAAAAATATTCCGGTAAGCGCCTATATCTCGCCCGATGTTTTTGAACGTTACAGGGAAAAAGCCTTGGCTTTGCAGTTTGTCCATGTCGAAAGTGGGCCTTTGGTTCGTTCTTCGTATCATTCCGTCGATTTTTTGAGCACGCTCGGTGGTAAAAAAGATAATAAATTATTAACATAAAGATAACCTGAATTGTTTTGCGGATTACAAAAAAGTCTTTTCCTTTGCATGTAAGTTCCATAAGATAAAGGTTTGGAAATAACCTGAAAAGGGCAGATCAATTAGTCTGATGCAAGGGAGTCTGGTTAACTTCCTTGTAAAAACCAAAACGAATACATTAATAAACATGGAGGAAACGTGGAGAAGAGATTCTACGCGTTTTCTATATGCCCCTGATTCAACGGGTCGGAACCATTGAGGCACGTTCGTCAATTACAAAAATTATCCCAACTATTTCACAGAATGACACAAGTAATGTGGATTTATTGTCTGAAAGACAATATTTTCATAACCGCAAGTCAGCGACTTGCGGAGTGAATCAATGACGGCAAAAAACAAAAGAGAACCGGAAAACAAAAAAAGTCCGACTTTTATCTGTTCTCCGGTTCTAAATTTTACCTGTTTAGCGAAGGTGCCTAAGTATTATGATGAAACAGCATCCAACACCTTTTTCACCGACCCGTATTTCAAAAGTAAAGTCTTGGCCTCTCCCTTGGGAATATGTAATTCATCTACAATCATCCGGGTGCCGCGTTCCACCAATTTTTTATTGGTCAACTGCATATTGACCATTTTATTCCCTTTCACCCGTCCCATTTTAATCATTAAAGTAGTAGAAATCATATTCAGAATCAATTTTTGGGCGGTGCCTGCCTTCATTCGCGTACTGCCGGTTACAAATTCCGGCCCCACCACGGCTTCGATGGGATGTTCGGCTGCCTGTGCTAAAGGAGAACCGGGATTACATGTAATACATCCCGTCAACAATCCGTTTTCACGCGCTTGTTTCACGCCGCCGATCACATAAGGCGTCGTTCCCGAAGCCGCAATGCCAATCACCGTATCCATAGCATGAATATCGAACGCTTGAAGTTCTTCCCACGCTCTGTTGGGATTATCTTCCGCCGCTTCGACCGCACTTCGCAAAGCCACATCACCGCCGGCAATCAAACCGATAATAATGCCCGGCGATACGCCGAAAGTGGGCGGAATTTCGGAAGCATCCAACACCCCTAAGCGGCCGCTTGTGCCCGCACCTAAATAAAAAACACGTCCTCCGGAAGACATTCGTTCCAATATCCTGTCAATAAACCGTTCTATTTGAGGAATTATTTCCTGGATGGCTGAAGGCACTTTAGCATCTTCCTGATTCATCCCGATTAAAAGTTCGCTTACCGACATCCGGTCTAAATGCTGAAAGACCGACGGAGATTCTGTGATACTGACCATTGTTTTCTTTGTGTTTTTTCTATCAATTCTTAATTGAAAATTTGTATTACAAGTTTTCTCCTCCCATAATTCATTGGAGGAGAAAATACCATCGGGTTCAAAATTAATACATATTAATGAATTTAACAACAAAAAATCCGGAAATTTTAACGGTATCAGTGGAAAAAAAGAAAAATGCTATATTTATATAACATGTATGACAATTTTTTTTGTTTTTTAAAAAAATAATATCTATCTTTGAAGCATTATTGTTTGATACAGATTCCCTACATGAATACAAACAGCGAAAAGAACATTACGTGTTTTTTACCTTACAGTACCGGGGAAAACACAAAAAGCACAGTGAAGGAATTACGATTGTGTAGTGAAATAGATACTATATATTTGATTCACAAAGACAATCCCAATGTAGTTCTACCGGAAGGATGTATCGGTTTACTTGCAAATACCTTGCAGCAGACATCCACATTAAAAATTTTGGCCGGCGAAATCCGCACGCCTTACACCTTATTATATATACAATCATTACCGTTGCAGTTAGGTGCTTACGCCATCGAACGAATGTTACAGGTAGCCGGCAATACAAAAGCGGGTTTGGTATACACCGATTGTTACAAAATCAGGGGCGGCGTACAACAAGCACATCCGGTTATTGATTATCAGGAAGGCAGTTTGCGCGACGATTTCGATTTCGGTTCCTTGCTGCTCTACCGTTCCGATGCTTTCATAGAGGCGGTAAATGCAATGGATGTCGATTACCGGTCGGCCGCTTTGTACGATTTACGCCTGAAAGTTTCCCAAAAATACCGTTTGTTCCATTTACCGGAACCGCTGTATACGGAACTGGAAACCGACCACCGTTCATCGGGCGAGAAAATATTCGATTACGTCGATCCGAAAAACCGGCAAGTACAAATCGAAATGGAACAGGCTTGCACCCACCACCTGAAAACAATCGGAGCCTGGTTGAAACCGGAATTTACCCCCGTAAGTTTTTCCGAAGAACGTTTTCCGGTCGAAGCTTCGGTGGTGATACCGGTGCGCAACCGCGAAAAAACCATCGAAGACGCTGTTCGCTCGGTATTGGAGCAGGAAACACAATTCCCTTTCAACCTGATAGTGGTCGATAATCACTCCACCGATCGGACGACGGAACTGTTGCAGAAAATCGCCGCTACCGATTCCCGTTTGATACACATCATTCCCAACCGGAACGATCTGGGCATCGGCGGTTGTTGGAATACCGCTATTATGCACCCGCAATGCGGCAAGTTCGCTATCCAATTAGATAGCGACGATATATACATCGACAACCAGGTGATCCAAACGGTTGTCGATGCGTTTTATGAACAGAACTGCGCCATGATTGTCGGCACTTACCGGATGGTCAATTTCAAACTGGAAGAAATACCGCCCGGCATCATCGACCACCGCGAATGGACGCCCGACAACGGACGAAACAACGCTTTGCGTATCAACGGACTGGGCGCTCCGAGAGCTTTCTACACGCCGGTATTGCGGAAAATCAAGCTTCCCAATACCAGTTACGGCGAAGACTACGCTGCAGGATTGTCTATTTCGAGCCGGTATCGCATCGGACGCATCTACAAGCCGTTGTATCTCTGCCGCCGTTGGGACGATAATTCCGACGCTTCTTTGGATATTCATAAACAGAACGCCCATAATTCCTATAAAGACCGGATTCGGACGATAGAATTATTGGCTCGGAAACGTCTGAACGGTGATTGACGGTGATGAATAGAATGAATAGGATGGATAGGATTGAATGATATGAAAGAGAAACAAAAGAATAGAACGATTTCGCCCTGGGCATGGATTCCTTCGCTTTATTTGGCAGAAGGCTTGCCGTATGTGGCGGTGATGAGCCTCTCCGTCATCCTGTATAAAAACTTAGGCATGCCCAACGCGGATATCGCTTTTTATACCAGTTTGTTGTATTTGCCTTGGATTATTAAACCTTTTTGGAGTCCTTTCGTTGATATTCTGAAAACCAAACGCTGGTGGATAGTCATTACCCAACTGTTGATTGGCGCCGGATTCGCCGGTATCGCTTTCACCACACCTGCACCCTTTTATTTTCAGGCTACGCTGGCATTCTTTTATTTGCTGGCATTCAGTTCGGCTACGCACGACATTGCCGCCGACGGCTTTTATATGCTGGGATTGAGTGTTAATCAGCAAGCGATGTACGTGGGTATCCGAAGCGTGTTTTATCGCACAGCAACGCTCGTCGGACAGGGAGCGTTGATTTTTTTGGCCGGATACCTCGAAAGGGTAACGGGAAACATCCCTTTTGCATGGTCGATTACCTTTTTTGTATTGGCCGGATTGTTTATCCTGTTCAGTTTTTATCACCGCTTTGTTTTGCCCAAACCGGAATCGGATGCGCCCAACCCGGATTTGAAAGCCAACGATATCTTGAAAGAATTTGTGGAAACTTTTGTGTCTTTTTTCAAGAAACCGCAATTGCTGACAGCCCTGTTCTTTATGTTAACTTTCCGTTTCGCCGAAGCGCAGTTACAGAAACTTTTTTCGCCTTTCCTGCTCGATCCGATCGAACAGGGTGGCTTAGGCTTAACAACGGAAGAAGTCGGTTTGGTTTATGGCATAGTAGGTATCATCGCCCTGATGTTGGGCGGAATCATCGGCGGCATCGCCGCTTCCCACGGTGGACTAAAAAAATGGCTCTGGCCCATGACACTCAGCATGTTGCTCACCGCCGCCACCTTTGTCTATCTGAGTTTTTCGCAAACCGGCGACTGGATCATCATCAACGTTTGCGTATTTGTCGAACAATTCGGTTACGGCTTTGGCTTCACCGCCTACATGCTGTACCTGATGTATTTCTCCGAAGGCCGCCACAAAACCGCGCATTACGCAATTTGTACGGGATTTATGGCCCTGGGCATGATGCTCCCCGGCATGTTCGCCGGCTGGTTGCAGGAACAATTGGGATACAATCACTTTTTTATATGGGTGATGATTTGCAGTATCATTCCCGTCATCGCCGTGTCGCTGTTGAAAATCGATCCGGCTTACGGGAAGAAAAAAGATCAATAAACAAATAAAATGAATAGAGTTTACACCCCCGATTTACCCTCATCCGGATGCAGACAACGCGTTGCCTGTCAGATGATTTTATATTTTGCGGGGGGGGGAAACCTACTGTGTTTTAATAATTTACACGCTAATATTCTTATTGCGGGTAACTCAGCCGTACCGGATTCAGTTCCGGTACGGCTTTCTTGTTGGAAAAAGGGAAGCATACAGTAATCTAAAATGATAGTAAATATGAAGAAAATTATCTTATTGTTAACAATTGTTCTGGCGGGATTGCAGTACGCAACGGCGCAGAAGGTAACTGTTACCGGCGTTGTTACTTCGCAGGAAGACGGATTGCCTGTTATCGGCGCTTCCGTCATTGAAAAAGGCACGTCCAACGGAGCGATTACCGATATGGATGGAAATTACTTCATCTCCGTACCGGCAGGTGCAGTCCTTGAATTTACCTACTTGGGTATGAAACCTCAAAACCGGCAAATCAACGAAGGCGGACAGATCGACATTGTCTTGGTTCCTGACGCCGTGGCTATCAGCGAAGTGGTGGTTACGGCGATGGGTGTGAAAACCGAAAAGAAACGGCTCAACTTTGCAGTGCAGGGCATCAGTGGCAACGAACTGTCAGAGAAGAAGGCAACCAACTTCGTCAACGCCTTGCAGGGTAAAATTGCCGGATTGAGCGTAAGCTCTTCGGGCGGATCGCCCAATGCAGGCTCGCAGGTGATTATCCGCGGCATTTCATCGATCAACGCCAGCCGGGGCAACGAGCCGCTAATGGTTATAGACGGCATGCCCGTCAGGGGACACGGTTCGTCGATGGGCGATATCAACCCCAACGACATCGAGAGCGTTACGGTACTGAAAGGCGCCGCCGCATCGGCACTGTACGGGCAGGAAGCAAACGGCAGCGTCATTATGATTACCACCAAACGCGGACAGATAGGCAAAGTAACGGCCACCGCCAATGCGAGCTGGCAATACGATACGCCCACACGCGTGCGGCAACTGCAAACCAGCTATGCGCCCGGCGCCCAAGGCTTCTACACCGAAAAAGCCGGCGGAGGCTGGGGACCTTTATTGAACGAGGGCCAGCAAATCTATGACAATGTCGGCAATTTCCTGACAAACGGTATGTATCAGAAGTACGATTTCAGTCTTTCGGGTGGTAGCGAAAAGTTTCAAGCTTACGCTTCGGCCTATTACTCTATGCACGATGGGATTATTCCGAAAGATTACCGCAACCGGTTCGGTATGCTGTTGAAAGGGACTTATAATCCTACAAACACACTGTCGCTAACGGTTTCGGCCAATATTTCGGAAACGACTTCCCGCGGCGCAGGCGGATTGTCGACCGCTTATGGCTGGCCGATTACCGACGATATAACCGATTACCAACTTGCCAACGGATATCCGCGCTTCCGGTATTACAACGATGTAAATAAATACGATTCGCCCATCAGTCCGCTTTATTCGCGCTACAACGACTGGGGAGAGAACCGAACGCTGCGCAATATTTTAAATGGCCAGTTGGAATGGAAGCCGCTTAAAAACTTAACGTTTACCGGCCGCCTGGGATACGATGCAAGCGCCTACTTCTACGATGGCTATTCGGTGCCCCGCTGGGACGATTCGGTAGTCTATCAAGACGTCGCCATTCCCGCCGCGCCGGGCGAAAATGCGACGGCCGCCGAACGGGCCCAATACGAAAAAGACCTGGCCGCTTACAACGCCTTCCTGGAGAAATACAAGAATACACCCTATCTGACCGAGAAAGACATCGAAAACATGGATAAAGCCTCGTTAGGAGCTTACAGCACATCGAGCAGCCGGGGACAGCAGTTTACGGCCCTGGCTATGGCTACTTACAAATGGGAATTATCGAACGATTTCGGCATTGACTTCCTGGCAGGAACCGATTTGAAGATGAATAAAGGCTTTTCGATGTCGAACTCTGGCCGCGATTTCATCATTCCGGGTACCTACAGCCTGAGCAATACCAACTCGAAGTACATTTACCTGAGCGACCGTACGGAATCGCACAGTCAAAAGCGCATGTATAGCTATTTCGGCGAGATTCGCGCAGACTACAAAGGACTGGCTTCGCTGAGCGTTACCAGCCGCTGGGACTGGTCGTCGACCATCATTACCAACCCCTATTATTATCCCTCCATCACGGGCGGTTTGCTCTTTTCCGAACTCTTCGGTTTGCAGAGCGACTTTTTCAGCTACGGAAAGCTGCGTGGGAACTATGCTCAAGTAGGGGGCGACGCTATGGCTTATCTCTACGACCGCCGCTATAAACAATTTGCTACCTATCCCGACAACGGTTACGGCATCGATCCTACGCTTTCGTCGGCCGATAGAAACTTGACGCCGGAAATGACGCATACATGGGAAGTGGGCACCGACTTGCGGTTTTTCAACAGTCGTACACGCTTGGATCTGGCCTATTATGCCACCCAGGTCAATAACCAGATTGTTACCGTACGTGTATCGCCCTCGTCGGGCTATATCCTTCAAACCCGCAACGAGGGAAACGTCCGCAACACCGGGGTGGAATTTACCTTGGAACAGGATATAATCAAAAACAATGTATTCTCTTGGACGGCCGGTTTGAACTTCGGCTTGAACCGCGGCAAAGTAATGATGCTGCCGGAAGAAGTAGCCGAAATTACCGGTACGCAATACGGCGATATTTTCCCGTCGGCTTTCCTGGGCGGTTCTACTACCGGGCTTTCGGGTAAAACCTACAACCGTACCGAAGACGGCAAAATTATCTGCGACGAAAGCGGATTCCCCACCATCCATCCCAATAAAAACAATTATCTCGGCAACCGCGAACCGAAGTTTCTCGCCGGTTTGACCAATACATTCAGATATAATGACTGGACGCTGTCCTTCCTTTTCGACGGACGGCTGGGCGGCGATGTGGTGAACGTAACCGGACGCGGATTGATCTCGAACGGACAAAGCAAAATGTTGGAACAGTACCGCGGACGGCAAGTCGTAGTCGATGGCGTAGTACAACAGGCCGACGGCACTTATGCACCCAACACCACGCCGATTACGCTCGACTACACCACGATTATCAATTATTTTGTCAACGTGAGTGAAAACTTTGTGGAAGACGGCTCCTATATTCGTATGAACTACTTGTCGCTCGGATATGCGCTTCCGCAAAACCTGGCCGGCAAACTTGGTCTGACCGGATTGCGTTTGGCTCTCACAGGCAATAACCTGTTTATGCTGACGCGCTATACGGGCGATGATCCGACCTGTAATGCCAATACGGATGCAGGAGGTACAGGTTCGGCAGGTATCGATAACTATGCCGTTCCCAGTACCCGTAGTTATAATTTCAGTATCACAGCCACATTTTAAAGATTAAAGAACATGAAAAAAATACTGTATCTATTTATCAGTCTTGCTCTCGCCGTTTCGTTTGCGGGATGCGAAGATTTTCTGGACGTCAATACCAGCAAAGACAGTCCTACGACGATTACCGTCGACCAGGCTTTGCCGACCGCCTGCTTTTACGCAGCGCAGCAAATCTATGACCATGCGGAATACGGCGTTTACCTGTCGCAGATGCTTACCACCACATCGAAAAGTCAGACGGGAAGCTACGCTTACAGTCAGGGTTGGGATTTCCTTCAGATGAACCGCCACCCGCAATGGCGCCGCCACTTCTACGATTTGGGTGCGAATATCAACGAAATGATTCGCGCGGCCGAAAAGATAGACTCGAAGAACTTTATCCTGATCGGACGCACCATTATGCTGCAATCTACGCTGTTTACTACCGACCTGTTTGGCGAAATGCCTTGCTCCAACGCCTACACGTCTACCTCGCCTACTTACGATACGCAGGAAGCCATCTACGAATGGATGTATCGGGAAGCCGATGAGTTGGTATCGCTCTACAACGATCCTGCTTATGTGGATAACCCGGATAATATCCCCATCTCGGAAAGAATGGACCGGATCTACAAAGGCGATATGAAGAAATGGGGATTGTTCGCCAAGGCATTACGCGCCCGCCTGTGGCTGCGCAAGTTGCCCAACTGGGAAAACAACCCCACGGTTTGCAATAAGATTGTGGCCATGGTCGACGAAATTCTGAACGATCCGAACTGGGAAGAGCCGTTCTACAGTTATCCCGGCGGCACCAACGAACAGAACTGTCCCTGGGGGCCTGCCCACCCGATCATCAATGCATGGGAAAGCCGCGGCAACCGCCTGGCGGAATCCATTCCCTCCCGGTTTTTTGCTTATGCGTTACTGGGTGGATATACCTCCAGCAATACGGTGCGTGGCGACGCACTCGACCCCCGCGTGAATAAACTGATGATTATGCGCGATGGCCCTGCCATCGATGGGTTGTCGGCAGGCGTTAAACTGCGCTGGCTCGAATCGAATATCGGGATAGCCACTTCGATGAAGGTAACCAACTATCCCAATTTGGCGGATGCGCCAACGCCTTATACGCAAAACGACGGTTACGTCGCATTGATTACCGACGAAGAGTTACTGTTTATCAAAGCAGAAGCCCAATACTGGGCCGGCGACAAAACTGCGGCTTACCATACAACGAAACAGGCGGTATTGCGCAACTTCGACCGTTTGGGCATCTACGAGCCAACAGCAGCAGACGGAAACAACGCCCGCAAACGCTACGAAGCTTTTTGGGCAATCAAACTGCCGGGCGAAAGCCTGTTCACCATTGCCGACCTGATGCAACAGAAATACATTGCCATGTATCTGCAACCCGAACAATGGAACGACGTGCGCCGCTACAATTACAGCAGCAAAAACAACCACATCAGTTACGACAATACGTATGTTTATACAGTAACAACCTGTTACACCAGCGCCGGAGGCGGAACCAATATCCCCGGGTTCGGCACTGCCGGAAGTGCCGTTTTCGGATCGGGTAAAAATCCGATGGATACGGAATACTCGTTGCGCCGGCCCTACAACCTCTACGAAGCCCATTGGAGGCAACCCGATGCTTTCGTTGATGGCCAACCGGACGAATACAACCTCTCGCCCAACGCCTGGATGATGCGCATGAACCCCGATCCGGAAACGGAAGACAAATACAACAGAAAAGAACTGGAACGGCTGGGTGCCTATAAAAATCACGAATGGCTAAAGAAACGCATGATCTGGGCTTACAACACAAGCGGGAAAGCGTTTTGCAGCAATTCAATCGAATGGAAATGATAATTCAATTAATAACTAACAAGAAGTTGAACATGAAAAGAATAATATATATATCCGTTTGCTTGCTGGCGATTGCCTTCACATCGTGCGAAAAACACGACTTCTTCGACGATATCGTTATTACGGGCAATGTAGGGCCGCAAGCCTATTGGGAAATTGGAAGTTCGGCAGTCAATGCCGGAACAGCCATGCCGTTTACCGTACAATATTATACTACAACGGCCGACATCGATTACTCGGAAGTATGGTATAACGTTGTCGAAACCATCGAGAAATCGGTATCTTGTCCCTGGGTAACCACGTTTACCTACGCTGTGAGCTCTACTCAATCGGAAGAAAAGCGCATTTCCCAGAAAATAGAGGAATATCCGCACTCGCTGGCCGTATGGTCGGATTCGCTTCACGCTTACACGTTCAAAGCCGAATTTCCGGTCAGCGGTACGCTGAAACCGTTTTCGTGGATAAACCCCGAAGTAACGTTCGATTACGACAAGATGAATACCTATTTCGGCGAAGGTTTTGCAAAACAGTTTAAGGATAGCCTCCAACCGCTGATGAAGTATGCCGACTACAAAAAGATGATGTCGGAAATGGGGTTGGTGGAAAACTTCGACAAAGAATACAACCACCCGTATTACGACGAAGCTTCGGGCAGCGAAATCAACGCCTTTGAGGAAGTGCCCGCCGGCAGCGGCAACCGGCCGGTACCCGACGCAATCAAAGCACTGTATGAAAGCATTCCTTTCGACGATCTGATTGAAAACGCTACCGGCGGCTACAACGTGCTGTATAGACGCACCTACAAATCCAACGCCACCCTGAGGGTGTACGACAAAAAGGGCATATACGGATTAACAGTAACGAAAGAATTTGATATCATCTAAATTAAAAACAATCAAACGTATGAAAACAAGAATAGATCTCAAACACTATCTGCTATACTCCCTGGCAGGATTGCTCACTTTCGGCTGTATAGACAATATGCCGGAAGTGGAAGATTTGCCCTCTGCCGCCGTGGCTTTCGACTACAAGATCATCGACAACTCCTACCAACTGGATTATTACGTAGGCGCACAAGTCGAGTTTACCAGTATATCCAAAGCAGAAGGCGTCTGCACCTGGGACTTCGGCGACGGCTCAACCGCTACGGGCGAAACCACCACACATCAGTTTGCAACTGCCGGCACTTACAAGGTCAAGCTAATCATCGGCAACCAGAGCCGGACCCAACCCATTTTGATTAAAGACATCGTGCCCATCATGACCCTCAACCCCATCGAGAACGAAAGCGGCATCTGCGAAGTACTCTCTACCCAGGTAAGCATCTCGGTCGAACTGCCGAACCCGGAAGGCCTGACGGAAGAATACACGTGGATCTTCCCGGCAGGAACCACCGACGCCAACGGCAACGTACTCACTACCTCCAACGAACCCAATCCGGGCAAAGTCAAATTTGCACACGTAGGTTCGCAAACCGTACGCTTACAGGTAAAGTTGGGCGGACGCCCGTTGGAAGAAGGCAAAATAAACATACAAGTAGCCTACAACAAAGAAGTTCCCACCCTGTATTATGCAGTGAAAAACGGTAACATCATGGCACTCAAGTTGGCGGCCGACAAACCGGCAGGCATGAACATTACACCCTACGATATGAGCGTTTCGTCGGGAAAACATCCGCTCAACATCCTCTTCAACGACCAGTCGCTCTACATACTGGATTGCGGTACACAATTTATCTACGTAAACGACGAAGACGGCAACATGGGCGACGGGCGCATTCAGATAATGGCCAAAGACGGCTCGCGGATGGAAACCCTGTTGAGCAACACCGGCGCCGCCTTCGACGACCCGTTCTACGGATACATTGAAGGCACAAACCTCTACTTTGCCAACCGGAACACCGGCATCGCCCGCATAGCGCTAACCGAACGCAACCGCCTGTACTCGCTAAGCGACTTTCCCTGGTACGTACAGAACGCCCTGCTGGGATACTACAGCAACGGCTGGAGCTACGGATCGATGAACGCCTGCTTCACACGGATCGATGGCGTATGGTATTGGTGCAAAACCTATAACGGAACCGGCATTTTCCGTTTCAAAGAGTCGGACATCCTGCCGGCCACCATCACAGGTGGACAGACAGCCCCGGCTGACGGCATCGCCCTTCCGGGCATGACACCCAAGTCGCTGGTATGGGATGCAAGTAATAAAGTGTTCTACTTCACGGTTTACGATACCGGATACGAAGGCATCTACCGCTGCACGCTGGAACAACTCAACGCCATCGGCGGATCGAAAGGCGCGCTCGCCCCCTACCTGTTGAAAACGGCCGGAGGCAAAAGCGTTATACCGATCACCGAAAGCGGCAAAGGCGAAGGCTCGTCGGGCGAGTTTATCGGCATCTGCCAGCTGGCATTGGACGAAGCCACCGGCGATGTCTATTTCGGCCTGCGATCGGCTTATCCCAACGAAGTGAAATCGGGTCTGATGCGTTACAACGCCAAAACCAAACTCCTCGAGCACGTTATCGAAGGCGTTGATGTGTATGGCGTAACGATTAACAACAGCCGGTCGAAACTGTTTTAGTTCAATCCATCGGCCTGCAAGCGTTAGCAAGGCAGGCTTGCAGGATTAAGCGCCACAGAGGCGCAGGATGCACTTGCATACATGCCAATGAAGAAGCAGCGTCGTGGCGGCATCGACCCGCCGGCGCTTGCATAAATGGGCAAGATATAAAAGTATATGATAATGAAGAAGATTTATATTTCGTTCTTACTGGCAGCCGTAGTTGCGAATCTGACGCCGGCTCAGTCGCCCAAGCGCGAGGTCAGGGCTACCTGGCTTTCCACCGTGTGGACATTGGACTGGCCATCGGGTGTAGTACCTGCCGCTACGGGAAACAACGAAGCAGCCCGCGAAACGATGCGCAATACCCAGAAAGCCGGTTTAATCGCTGTCTTGAACAAGTTGCAGGCCGCCCATTTCAATACCGTATTCTTTCAGGTGCGCGGCATGAGCGACGCTTTCTACCAGTCGCAATACGAACCCTGGAGCCAGTATCTGTCGTCGACCCGCGGCGCCGATCCGGGTTGGGATCCGCTGGCCTATATCGTTGAAGAAGCGCACAAACGGGGGATTGAAGTACATGCATGGCTCAATCCGTACCGCTATTCCACCTCGCCCGAATCACACGGCAACCTGGATACGGATTATGCCAAGCTCCATCCCGATTGGCTACTCACGTATGCCGACGGCGTAACCAAAATACTCAATCCGGGCCTGCCGGAAGTGAGGCAACGGATCTGCGATGTGGTGGAAGACATCATTACCCATTACGATGTCGACGGCATTGTGTTCGACGACTACTTCTATGTTTCGGGCACTACCAATGCCATGGATCAGAATCAGTACCAGGCCTACAACCCCAACGGACTGTCGCGGGAAGACTGGCGGCGCGAGAACGTGAACCAGATGGTGCGCGAGGTGCAAGCCCGCATCAACAGCCTGAAACCCTACCTTACGTTTGGTATCAGTCCCGCCGGCGTAGCCGCTTCCGATGCGGATGTGGCGGCCAAATACGGCGTCGACCCCGCGCCCGGCAGCGACTGGCAATACAGCAGCATATACAGCGATCCGCTGGCCTGGCTCAAAGACGGATCGATCGATTACATATCGCCGCAGATCTATTGGAGTATTGCCACAGGGTCTTATTCCAAACTCAGTCCGTGGTGGTCGAAAGTAGCCAACCGGTTCGGGCGGCATTTCTATTCGAGCAACAGTGTAAGCGTAGGAAATCTTACGGTTGAGTTTCCCGCCGAAGTACAGCTCAACCGCGACGCCGACCTGAACGGAGTAACAGGCGCTGTCTTCTTCCGCACCAACAACACTACGCAAGCGGCCTACAATGCACTGAAAGCAACCGTATACCAGCAACCGGCCCTGCGTGCAGCCTACGGATGGAAAACGGCGCCGACACAAACCCTGGCGGACAATCTGAGCCTTTCGGGGCAGAACCTGACGTGGACGTATGCCGGCAACGATGTTCGTTACAGCATTTACGCCGTACCCAACGCCAACCGGAACGATGCGGATGCTTTTACCTCTTCCAACTACTTGCAGGCCATCAGCTATACAAAAAGCTATACCTTGCCGGCCGGCATAAGCGCAGCAACGCACAAGATAGCCGTAGCCGTTTACGACCGTTACGGAAACGAATTTCCGCCGCGGGTGCTGGGCGAACCGGCAGAAAGCCTGGCGGCAGCACCACTGATCTATCCTGCCGATAATGCAGAAAATGTAGTATTGCCCGCCCTGTTTACCTGGGATTCGGCCAACGCCGCCGACGGTTACGTGTGGGAGTTGTCGGCCGATGCCGGCTTTACGCAACCCATCGCGTCGCGCGAAACAAAAACGGCCGAGTTCTACGCAGGCCTGCAATCCAACATTCAGGAGAATACAACCTATTACTGGCGCGTGAAATCGCTCAAAGCCAATGCACCGGTTGCCGTTTCGGACATACGCAGTTTCAGCGGCACGAAGTTTAAGATAACCTCGCCCGCCGATGCGACTACGAATGTGTCGATGACTCCCGAATTTTCGTGGACAAACATTGGCCCGGGAGCCGTTTATATACTTGAAATTTCGGCTAAGTCCGGTTTCAGTCCGCTGACATATACGGCAGAAGTACAAACGACCACAGCAAGCGTACCCAGCGGTGTTTTATCCACAGCAACTACCTATTACGCCCGGGTAAGAGCTACGCTGGGAGCCATACAGGCCATTTCGGAACGGATTTATTTCGTTACCGAAGAGGTACCGGTGCCGGTACCGGTGCTTGTTTCGCCCAGCGATGGAGCCACCCTTACCGGAAACGCGATCGAAGTCAGCTGGCAGCCACAGGAATCCAAAGGGTTCCGCGCCGAGCTGTCGAAGATCTCCACCTTCCCCTCTCGCGAAACAACACTGAAATCGGTCGACCCCTTTGTTTACAGTACCGTTTACAACGATTTGAATGCGGGTACTTACTACATCCGTGTACGGGCGAAGGACAGCGGAGGATTAACCGAACCATCGTCCCATGTTACGGTTTACCTGACAGGCTTGCCGGATCATATCACGGAAGTCGGTGCAACGGAATCCTGTTACAATTACTACGATGCCGCAGGCAACGGCTATTTGGTGATTAACAATGCACGGAGCGCGTCGGTCGTTGTGGCTATTTATTCGGTAGCAGGCGTACGGCTACACCAACAGACCTACCGGATAGATGCGGGGAAGAACATTCTTCCGGTCGATCTGACACCGTATGCAAAAGGCGTTTACCTGATCAGGGTACACACCGGAAGCATAGAGAAAACACTTAAAGTGAGAAAATAAAACAGGCATTTGATCCTTCACAGGGTTTAAAACGGACTTCGGCCCTGTGAAGAATCCGAAATAATAAATAGAAGATTTAGAAGTCCATAATACATTTATCGATCATGAAAAAGATTACTTTATTACTAATGATGTGCTGCATGTCGATCCTGGCATTTGCGGCAGGTGGAAACATCACCTACGTTTTGAACGGAGGTGTAACCAATGATTATGGTTGGACGAGCAAGGCTGACATGCTTGTAGGATTAAATCAGGATTACAATGTGCAGTACTCTATTGCCGAAACGGCAACATGGTACACATGGGAAACGTTGGATGTTATTTTAGCAGCTTCGGATCCTGTTACTCGTATTGCTGTTTTTACAGGAGCTCCTGCCGGCCCGAATAAAATGTGGGAGTTGCTTACAACCGCCAAATGGACATGGCTACACGACTATATCGTAGCCACTGTTGCTTCCCAAGGGGTTGCTGTTATTGAGGAATCTGAAACCGCTCACGCTTATTGGCGTTATAATGTTTCGGCATTTTTTGTAAGCGGCCAACGGACTTCATGGCCGGCTTCTGCCAATTATGTAGTAGCAGGAACTCCCGGCGCATTTATGCCTGCATGGAAACACGGTTTTGCCGGTCCGGCTACCTACGACGGTAGCGTTGAAGTACTTATTCCCGACCCGTACAAAGAAGGCGAATCGTTTCTCGGCTGGTACAGGAATGCTGATTTCTCAGGTGCGAAACTTACGTCGATCCCCGCAGGAACGGAAGGCGACATTACGTTGTATGCCAAATTCGGCGAGTACATTCCTACCTGCGCCGAAGTATGGGCGCTGACAGGCGCAACCAAAGCGCAAGGCGTTGTTTCCTACGTTAACGGAACAACGGCGTACATTCAGGATGCTTCCGCAGGCTTGGAAATTACCTTTGCTACCGTTGCCAGCATGGCTGCAGGCGATAAGATTACCGTAAGCGGAACGACCGCCGCAGATGGCAAACTGACCGGAGCTGAGGTAACAGCCAAAGAAACAGCTTCGCTGCCCACAGCTCAAACGCTTTTGTTGTCGGCAGTGCTTGCCGATGCAGGCAACCAGTATACCAACGAATTGGTATATATCGAAGGCCTGAAAATTACCGCTGTGGATGCTTCGACGGCTACTCTGACCGACGAAACGAACACCATCGTACTCAATGCCGCAGGCATTAGCCAGGCAGTAGGCAAAAAAGTAAATGTGAAAGCCGTGGCTCTCTTCGACGGTACAACACACACGTTGGTTGGCCCTGCAAGTTTTGTAACTCTGGCTGCTGTTGCCGCTCAAGACCCCTACGCCTATCCTGCATACACCACAGGCGACAAGACGTACACATTAACAAACAAATGGCTGATTTCTGTCACAATGGACAACTTTTCAGCCAATCCGATAGCAAGTGCTGCTCAAATGGTACGCGGTATGGTAGCCCAAAACGGCAAGATGTACTTCCCCGACAGAGGTTTACATCAATTGACGGTACTGGATGGCGCCACAGGCGAACGCCTCCCGGCCATTGTATTGGATGATAATGTGTATTTCAAATACACCAACAGCGGAGGGGATCTAAGTGATGCAGGAACGCTGCGTTACAACGATATTAAACAGGATGCGGCCGGAAATATCCTGTTGGGCAACTGCATCACATCCAATGCACAGCCCTTCCAGGTATGGAAAGTCAACCTGGAAGACGGCACGGGAACTCTGATTGTGAACGAGATACTGTTAGACAATCCCGACTTTGCCGCTTCCATCATTCGCTTCGATGCATTCGGCGTATATGGCGATGTGAATACTCATGCCATTATCATGGCAGCCAACGCTTCGGCCATGGAAGCCTACAAATGGGAAATTATCAACGGCGTTGCAAGTCCGGCCGAAGTGATTCTGATTGATACTTCCGTAGAAGGCACATTCCTCACCGGGCTGAATAGTCCGGGAACGGCTCCCCAGATTTTCCCGCTGGACGAAAATTATTTCTATCTCGATGGAAATGCTACACTTCCCACCCTCATCGATATGGAAGGAAACGTAGTAGACGGATTTTTCAATGTTCCGCCCGATGTGGAAGTTTGGTCGGCAGGCAACAATGCCGGACATAACGGTCTGATTGAATTTGAACTGGGCGGCGAACATTTCTTCCTGATAGCATCGATGAATACATCAGGAACACCCCCATCCACTTTCCGTTTGTTTAAATGGAAAGACGCCAACAAAGAGTTTAAAGACATTGAATCGTTGTGGACGCTTCCTGCCAACGGTATGGGTGCACTTTCCAATGCCTATCGCACAGCAATGCCTTCGGTAGAAGTAAACGAAGCGGCTAAAACAGCCACTTTGTACCTCTACACAGGCGAAAACGGCTACGGCGTTTACGAATTGAAAGATGGCGCGACCGACGGCATCCAACTCCCCATAGCCGATAAACCGGGCATTTACGTTTCCGGCAAGACCATCCGTTTGACCGAAGGCGTAGCCGCTGTCCAAGTGTACGACATTGCCGGCCGTTTGATTGCTAAAAAGGCCCATACGGCGGCAACCGAAGTGGCAGCCCCGGGCATTTATGTAGTAAAAGCGGTAAGATTAACCGGCGAAACCGTGGTTTCGAAAGTGATTGTAAAGTGATATAATCAGGTATAAGCAAGCGTTGAAAATTGAGTAGCTACTTATTTTTTTTGAGTAGCTACTCATGGGTCAACGAGTAGCTACTCCTTTTTTTTGAGTGGCTACTCATTTCACAATCCATAACCACTTATTTCACATTGTATGATTAAACAAATAGTACTCTCTTTTTTTTCACTGTTCCTCTCCGCCGCCCTTTACTCGCAAACGATTACGCTGGAGGGCACGGAATACAACGTGGATACGCTCGAAAACCATCGGGTAGGTCCTTCCACACAGTACCTGAAGTTGCGACTTACAGGCCCCGGCACCAAACGGCTGGACGTCTATTTCCTCGTAGCCGATGTTACCGACCCCCATATTACTATACGCACAGCCATCAGTCGCGATTCCATCTATGGCGGCGAACCACCCTCGGAGATAGCTAAACGCCTTTCGACCGAAAACGCTTTCTATTTTGCCGGAACCAACGGCGACTTTTACAACACGGCAGAATATGCCGGTTATCCCACATCGGGCAATATGGTTAACAGCGAATTGGTTAAAATCCCGAGCAGCCGGATTGTCTATGCTTTCGATGCCGGTAAGAAATCGTATATCGGCACAATGAGTTATGCCGGAACGGTCAGCACCGGAACCGAATCGTGGAAAATTAACAGTATCAACCATATACGCGGCGAAAACGAACTGAAACTCTACAATCAGTACAACGGCCATTATACCCACACCAACTCCTACGGTACGGAAGTGGCCATTGAACTGACCGGCGGCGATACTTGGGGCGTAAACCGTCCATTGCATGCCAAAGTAACCCGAATAGAACAAAACATCGGCAACATGGTTATTGCCAAGGGGCAAGCCGTGCTTTCGGGACATGGCACGGCCGCTACTCGCCTCCAGAAACTCGCGGTGGGCGACGAAATCGAACTCAACTTGAACCTGACCCTGGAGGGAGGTATCCAAAGCGAATTTACTCAGATGACCGGCGGCGACGGCTATCCTAAGATTATAGACAGGGGCACAGTGATTACTTCAGGCTTCTGGGACGATTTGCACCCGCGCACCGGCCTGGGATATTCGCAAACCCAGGATTCCGTCCTCTTTTGTGTAGTGGATGGCCGCAACCCGCAATCGAACGGATGCACCACCCGGCTGCTGGGACAACTGATGCGAAGCGCCGGCGCCTATACCGCCTTCAACATGGACGGTGGCGGATCGAGCGCCATGTATGTAGCCGAATACGGTGGACCGGTAAACCGCACAAGCGATGGACATGAACGCGCCGTCGGCAACAGCATCTTTTTAGTGGCCACCTGTCCGGACGATCAGATGATAACAACGATTACGCCTTATTCGTCCCGGATAGAGGTTCCGCAATACGGTATTTTCGAAATGCATTTCTACGCCTATAATCAATACGGCATACTGCTCGACAGCGACCTGAGTGGCGTAGTGCTGTCCGCCCCCGCCGAGTTGGGAATTATCGACGGCAACCGCTTTACCTGTACCGGAACCGAACCCGGCATCCTGACCGCTACTTACAACGGCACGATTACTGCACAAATCACGGTGATTCCTACAGCCACTTCCGGCGTGGAAATTCTTCGTGATTCGATAAGCATCGACAACCGGAACAATTACGAAATAGAAGTATCGGCGCTTACTGCCGGTGGATTGCAGCCGATTTCGTCGCATGTGCTTACCTGGACGGTTAAAGATCCCATCGCCACAATCCATAACGGCGTATTGCAAGCGGTGTCGAACGGCACTACGTATGCGGTGGGCGCATTGGGTACACATACGGATACGCTCTACATCACGGTAGAAAATCCGGAGCCACGCATGGTGAGCGACCGGTTTATTCCGGACGAATGGGCGGTAAATACAATCAATGAATGGAAAACGAGCGTAACGTTCAATACCGACCGGGTGCCGGACACTTGGGAACACGGTGCAGCGATTCATTTTCCGTATAAAGCCGGACGCTCGCCCTTTGTGCAGCTCACCAAAAGCCATCGTCTTTACGGACTGCCCGACACGGTGAAAGTGGTAACCCGTATCGACGATCTGCAGCTGAAAGAGGTGGTTATTTCCCTGCGAGCCCACAATGCCACGAAGGCGGAACTTTACACGCTTTATCCGCCGTTTCCGGCCAACACCGATTTCGACCTTTCGGTACCTGTTGCTTCCCTGTTCGAAGGCGCCGGCATAGCGATCTACCCGCTCCAATTCAATTATGTGAAGTTCAATATTGAATCGAACAACACCACGGGCACCGATTATACCATAGCAGTAAAAGAAATCGCTTTGATCTACAACGGCGCGCCGGGCACCGGTATGATTACGCCGAAAACTTCCGCCTTCTCGGTCTATCCCAATCCGGTAACGAACGGGGAGGTTTTTGTGCACCTGGATAATTCCGGACAAGGTTTGGTGCGATTGGATTTATGGAATCTTTCGGGACAGAAACTGCAATCGCAAACCTGCGCCCAAACGGTTTCCAATGTGGTTTCGCTTCCGGTAGGCAAAGTGCCGCAAGGTCTGTATCTGTTGAAAGTGCAGCAGGACGACCGGGTGGGAACCGTTAAAGTTTTAATCAATTAATAATCAAATAAAGTCAAGCATGAAAAAGCTACAGTTGAGTGTATTATTACTGTTGAGTGTCATTCCGCTATTATCTCAGACGATAGAGGTAAGAAAACATTACCGCTTACTGGGCGATCACCGGAAAGTTTTTCATCCTGTATTGAATCCAACCGGCAATTTATTGGCTTTTACTACCGAGAATTATGAAGGCTTGGATGTATATGATTTTTCCAACCGGTCGATACGAAAGGTTTCCGATGAACCGGGAGCCGGCTTTCAACCGGTGTTCAGCGAAGAGGGTAAGCTGGTATACAAACATACGGTTTACAAATCGAAACTGAAGTACGAAGGGCTGAAAAGTTATGATTTACAGAAGAAAACCATCCGCACGCTGCTTGAGCCTCAACGCGATTTGAAATCGGCACAAAAAGACAGCCCTGCTGAAAAAACAACATCTCCCTTCGTCTGGAGCGATGGCCGGAATCTGAATATCGATAAGGACGGAAAAACAGAAATATTGAATCCCATTGAAAATGCCAATGGTTATATATGGGCGTCTTTATCCCCTAACGGGAAGATGATTGTATTCAATGCGGTTGCTTCCGGAACGTATGTTTCCGATTTGAAAGGAAACTGTATTGCATCATTAGGCTATTTGAACGCTCCTGTATGGTACGATAACGAACTTGTTGTGGGTATGCAAGATAAAGATGACGGATATAATACCACTGAATCGATCATCGTTATGAAAAGCCTGAACGGTAAAATAACGAAACAGTTGAGCGAACCCGGTCAGGTGGCGATGTATCCCACAGCCTCTTCCGTGGCTAAAAAGGTGGCGTACAATACCACAGACGGGGATATTTATGTAGTAGAACTGGATATAATCCAATAAGAAAGAAATCATGAAAACACGCAGTATCGTTTTAGTATGGATAGTGTCTTTTTTGAGTTGTCCTCTATTGGCTCAAGATCTTACGGGGATAAAAATACATATTAATCCCGGACATGGCGGCTGGGATTCGGACGACAGAGGCATTGCTACACCGCTCTACCCATCGGTGGGACCGAATGTGGGATTCTGGGAATCGCAAAGCAATCTGGACAAAGGATTGCAGTTGCGGGAGCTGTTAGAAGCATCGGGATGCACCGTACAAATGTCGCGAACTCAGAACCGGACACAGGACGATTTGCCTCTCTCTACGATTGTGCAAATGGCCAATGAATTCGGTGCGGATTTTATGCTTTCCATTCACAGCAATGCCGGAGCCGGAACCGCCAATTACGTACTGATGCTCTATGCAGGAAAAGATATCGGCGATACGCACAATTATCCCACAGCAACACCTAAATCGGATGAAAGCCGGGCCATAAGCACCGAGATAGCAAAAAACCTGTTTGGAAACCAGATGACCCATTGGACGGGAGCTTACCGGGTAACAGGTGATAAAACCTTCGGACGTACCGCCATGGGATGGTCTGACGGATACGGAGTGCTGCGCGGTTTGAGAGTCCCGGGAGTGATTTCCGAAGGCGCCATGCACGATTATACTCCGGAAACCTACCGCCTGCTGAATATGGAATATAAATGGCTGGAAGCATGGAACTTCCAAAAGGCGTTTTGCACCTATTTCAAAGGCAGTGAAATTCCCACCGGAAATATGGCCGGCTGGGTGAAAGACAGCCGGAATTTAATTCTGGACGGAAGCTATACAAAATATACCAAAGATGTCTTGCTGCCTCTGGATGGTGCAACAGTTACCCTTTTGGAAACAGGCGAAACGTATACGGTCGATAATCAACGCAACGGTGTGTATGTTTTCAAAAATGTAGCGCCCGGTACATACCATATTCAAGCGGAAGCAAACGGATATTATTCGCAGACACAGGAGGTAAGTGTAGTGAAAAATCAAATCACCGGTTTCAATTTCGAGTTGAATAAGATTCGCAATACACCGCCGGAAGTTATTAATTATTCTCCGAAAGTAGCCGCAGGGGAGTTGGTTGAATGTTCAACGCCTATCGTACTCGAATTTAACTGGGATATGGATGAAGAATCCGTCCGGAATGCTTTTTCCATTACTCCGGCAGTGGAAGGAAAAATCACTTTCGAAGACAGTCAATTCCGCATGCGGTTTACACCGGATATGCCGTTGGAAGCATCTACGCTCTATACGGTTCGGTTAGATAAATCGGCCAGTCATCCGGACAACCAATCGATGGAAGAAGATTTTATTATCCAGTTTATGACGAAAAGTCGCAATCGTCTGGTCTTATTGCAAGGATATCCGTACGAAGGAAGCGATGGAGTCTATTATAAAGATCCGGTATTCTGGCTGATATTCGACCGGAAACTAAACACATCCAATCTGCGCGATGAAATTAAGGTTTGGGACGAAGCCGGTGCCGAAATAGCCAAAGCGACCCGTTCTGTCAAGAACAACAATGTTCCGGCGCCTCATGGAGCTTTTTATTTCCAGTTAAGCAGCGCTTTGCAACCGGATAAATTATACAAAGTAACGGTAGGCGCAGAAGTAAAAGACGAAGTGGGCGTAAAAGTAACCGATCCGATCGAAATCCATTTCAAAACATCGGAGGTGGCAGTTACAAATAAAACGGTGATTGAAAACTTTGAAACCGCAGGTAAATACATGTATGATGCCGACCGGAGCAATAGTGTAACAGACGCTGCCATTACTCGATCGACAGCTACTTATTTATTCGACCAATCGTCTTACCAACTGAAAGGCACTTTCACGGCAGACGGCGCTTACGTTACCTATAAAATGGCAGAACCGGAAACAGTTGTTAGCAACGAACAGACAATAGGCTTGCATGTTTACGGCGACATGTCCGGTAATGAATTGCAATTATTATTTTCCAACGGTACAGATGCAGTCATCAAGCTCTGCGATTTGAATTTCGTCGGCTGGGAGTTTGTGGAGGCCGGATTATCCTCTTTGCCGGAAGGCGAAGACTTTACTTTAACCGGAATAAGAGTGATTAGCAAAGAAGGCATATTGAATAAAACATTGACTATTTGTATCGACAATATGCTCCTCTACAATGCTTCAACGGGAAATTCTCTTCCGGACACAACTGCCGGGAAGATGGAAATATACCCGAATCCGGCTTCAGAAACGATATTTGTCAAAACAGATTCGGACGAAATTCCACTGCTTCGGCTCTATTCACTGAACGGAATTTTGTGGAAAGAAGTAAGAGCCAATGCCATCGCCGTAAACGAATTGAGCGCCGGAACATACATCCTGAAAGTACAGATCGGAAAAGAAGTATTCAGGAAGCCGGTGATTATTAATAAATAGAAATGAAAGAGTTATTATTCATAATGGGTATTGATATCGTAAGAATAGCCGGAAACGGATTCAATCGGTCGCGGAAAGTGAGTATTAATTACCTGGCTAAGGCACAGGCATTCAAAATATCATCATAAACAATTTGTATCATGAAACCAATCTATTCGCTGCTGTTATTCCTCCTCTCATGCGCCACGCTGCAAGCCCAATCTCCCAAACGGGAAATGCGCGCCACGTGGATCGCTACGGTTGCCCGTATTGACTGGCCGAAACAGAACGGTGCCACAGCCCAAAAGAACGAAATGGTGAAAATGCTCGATTCCATTCAAAGTTTGAATCTGAACGCCGTGTTTTTCCAAGTTCGTTCGCGCTGCGACGCCCTGTACAATTCCGCTTACGAACCTTGGAGCAGCGATTTGGGCGGCGCCCGCGGAACCAATCCCGGTTGGGATCCGTTGGCTTTCGTCGTTGAAGAATGTCATAAACGCGGCCTCGAATGCCATGCTTGGTTAAATCCTTACCGGTATAACAACTCAGGTAACAAGTGGACAAATGCTAATAATTCGCCGCTGAATTACGAAAACACCCATCCCGAATGGTTGCTCTGGTATTCCAATAATGTTGTGTGCGACCCTGCATTACCCGAAGTCAGAGTGCGTATCAAAAGTGTTGTCGGCGATATTTTAAGTAAATACGACGTAGACGGCATTATTTTCGACGACTATTTTTATCCTTACGGAGGCACCACTACCCAGGACGCCGCTTCGGTCGCCAAATACAAACCCGCCGGCATGGATGTGCACGACTGGCGTCGCGACAACGTCAACCGCATGATTGCCGATGTGTACGACACCATTCAAGCCGTCCGTCCCTGGGTTACATTCGGCGTTTCGCCCTTCGGCATCTGGACTATCAATGATTCGGTAGCCGCCAAAGAAGGCATTCCGCTACCCTCCGGCATCACCGGCGGCAATATGTACCAGGAAATCTATTGCGACCCCGTGGCCTGGCTGAAACAGGGAACCGTCGATTACATTTCGCCGCAACTGTACTGGAAAATCACCGGCAGTCAGGATTACAGCAAACTCTGTCCGTGGTGGGCCAATTTATCGAACCAATTCGGCGTACAATTTTATTCGAGCATGGCCATCTACCGGTACGCCGAAAACAATTCCAGCAATGTCGGCTATTATCAGAATGAGGAAGAATTTAAGAATCAATCACTCCTCAATCGCAGTTCGGCCAAAGACGACGCCCCCGGCCATGTGTTTTACAATACACTGGGCTGGGTCTACGACAAACCTTTCCGCGACCATTTCCGGGCCAATGTCTTTACCAAACCCTCCCTGACACCAACCATCGGCTGGAAACCGACGAGCGACCAGAAAATGGTTACCTTCAATCCCCCCCCCCCATTGTAAATGGCTTACTTTCATGGGTTTATAATGAAACCACCGATAGTGTCCGCTTCGCCGTTTACGCCGTTCCGCTGGCGAAGATAAACGATCCGTCGGTATTCTCCCGGTCGGATTACCTGCTGGGCGTTTCCTACGCCAAGCGATACACCTTGCCCAAAGGCATCAGCACCAGTTCGCACCGGCTCGCCGTTGCGGTACTGGATCGCTACGGCAACGAGTTTGCCCCGCGCGTATTGGGACAAAACCTGGTCGATGCCGTTCCTGCACAATTAACTTATCCGGATAACTATTCCCATATACGGATTCCGGCGCTCTTCCGGTGGAAAGCCGTAGAGAAAGCCGATTGTTATGTCTGGCAATTGGCCGCCGACCCCTCTTTTACCGATATTGTCTGTACGCGGGAAACCACGGCGACACAATTCAATACCAGTTCACAACTGAATATTAAAGACGACGGACGAACGTACTACTGGCGTGTCCGGACGCGCAAAGCCAACGCCCTCGATGTATGGTCGGAAACGCGGCAGGTGATTCTTTCGCCCAACGGCGGATCGGACGTGAACGAATTCCCCGGAACGTCCGCCAACCTGACGGCTTCGGTACACAACAATCAACTGACGATTGAAACCGCAACGGCCGGGCCGGCCGTCGTTCGTATCTACAAGCTTTCGGGACAATTGGTATCGACTTGGAAGATATATTTGCAAAGCGGGAAAAACAGTATTCCTCTCGACCGTTCGGGTGAGGGCGCTTCGCTTATCCACATTCAAACCGGGGCTGAGAAAATAACAATAAAAGGATATGATTTTTAAACACAATCATACATATCATGAGAAAGTTACTTATTTTAATCGTTCTGCTTGGGCAAACAATGATCGCGTCTGCCCAGGCAATTGAAGTTACGTCCGTTCAACTCTTGAAAGGCACGGAAAAAGGTGGATTCTTCCACCCGGTATTCAGTCCTGACGGAACTTACCTGTTAACGACCGGCGAGAATTATGCCGGTTTGAACCATCACTCGCCGGCTACCGGCAAAGTGCAAACCCTCACCACCGATGCGGGAGCCGGTTACGACCTTCGTATCAGCGACGACGGCAACACCATCCTCTTCAAACGGACGGAGTTGCAAAACAACCTGCGTTACACTTCCCTGAACCGGTACAGTTTGCAGGAAAAGCGGCAATCGCAGGTTGCCAAAGCGACGCGGGAAAAGATCACGCCCGTTTGGGCCGGCGATCAACCGGCGTATGTGAAAGGCAGCACGCTGGTGAAATCCCCGTTGCGAGCGTCTTCAACCCCCATGGCTCCGGTTATTAACATCGAAGACCAAAAGATGGTGCTGTATTCCGGCAACCAACGGACAACGCTCACGCCCAATGGCGCCGATGCCAGCTATTTCTGGGCCAGCGTATCGCCCGACCGGAAGCATATTGTGTATACAATAGCCGGCGGCGGCACGTATGTGAGCGGTATCGACGGAAAAAACCCGGTTTCCTTAGGCAAGCTCAACGCTCCCAAATGGCTGGACAATCAATGGATTGTCGGTATGAACGATAAAGATGATGGAGATTTCGTTATCTCGTCCGCTATCGTAGTTGCCACCATCGACGGCAAAGTCCGCCAAACGTTGGCCACGCCCCAAACGCCCATTGCCATGTACCCGGCAGCTTCGGCCGACGGCAAACGCATCGCTTTCAACAGCGATGAAGGGAAAATATATGTTTTAGCTATTCACATTCAAAAATAAAGGAGGAACAAGTCATGAAAAAAATCGCATTATTACTGCTTGTTCTTTTGACAAGTGTGGTTGCACAGGCCACCGATTTGACCGGAGTAAAAATCTACATCAACCCGGGACACGGCGGTTACGATTCGGACGATCGCAGTATATGGACCATCCCCGTTCCGGAGCAATGGACGAATCCCGAAGGGTATTGGGAGTCGAAATCCAATCTGGTAAAAGGACTGGTCTTAAAAACGATGCTCGAAGCGGCAGGCGCTACCGTTATTATCTCGCGTACTGAAAATCGAACGGTAGACGATCGCGCTTTGTCGGCCATTGCCGCAGAGGCGAATGCCAATAATGTGGATCATTTCCTGTCGATTCACAGCAATGCGATGGATACTCCCGGCATTACGAATTATTTATTGCTGCTTTATCATGGTTACAGCAATCAACCGACCGTGACGGCCAGTTTGCCTATGGCTCAGTCGGCCGGCCCGATACAACAGAATAATCCACTCACGGTTTGGCAGGACGCTACACCCAGGCTTTATGGCGACTTTACGTTCTACGGTAATACTGTGGGTTTAGGCGTTTTGCGTCCGCTGACTGTTCCCGGATTTCTGTCCGAAGGCTCTTTCCACGATTATGCGCCCGAAACGCACCGCTTGTGTAACAACGATTACTGCAAGCTGGAGGCTATGCGCATGTTCCAGCATTTTCACCAGTATTTTCAACGCGATATGCCTGCCGAAGCTACCATTGCCGGTTGGGTGAAGAGCGAAAACGAAAGAGTGGATGTGTTGAATCAGCCTAAATTTCTTTTCCGCTCAGCTACGGATGACCAATGGAAACCGCTGAACGGCGCTGTTGTAACACTGCTCGACGAAAGCGGTCAAAATGTGCTGCAAACCTACACTACCGACAATTGGTACAACGGCATTTTTGCGTTCTACCACTTGGCGGCCGGCAATTACAAAGTGCGCGTCGAGGCAACCGGATACGAAAGCAAAACCGTCGATGTTACGGCCTCCGCTTCGAATATTGCTTACGCCAAGGTAAAGCTTTTCAATCCCGATTATGCGCTTAACAGTAAACTGGAACCCGATTATCCACAACCCGACCAGGATGCCGGCGTTGTGGCGTTGGATCATTACGACTTTGTACAGCAGGGTGAAATCGCTGCATTGGATGCGTTAAGCGGCGCTTCGATCAAACGCATACTGTTTCGCAACAACAAATATTATGTGCTGACGACCGATCCTAAAATCCGGATCTACGACGCAGCATCGCAAACTTGGCTCGGCGAATTGAACCTTACCGGCGTGGAAGGCGGCGATGTTCTTTTGAGTGATATAGCCTTTGCCGCCGATGGTAAATTGCTTGCCTGCAATAAGGCGACAATCCCTTTTGAAGCGCCAAGCAACTATTTCAAAATATACAAATGGGACAACGACAATGCTGCGCCCACATTGCTGTTTCAGTCGCAAAAACAGGGGAACTGGACGACCGGCATTGTCGGCGAAACGTTTGCTACCGCCGGCGCCAGCGACCATCTGAAAGTATACACCCCTGCTGTAACGAGCGGCTCATCGAAACAGATTCGCATTATCGCCTTCGAATACCTGGCGGCCACAAATATGCTTGGCGATAAATATATGGGAAGCGGCGACCATGGTAACGCTGCTATCTATACCGAAGCCGAATGGGGTGCACACCCGAAATTCACTATTTCGCCATCGGGAAGCGGCGACCATTTGATTATCGACAGCGAGATCATACAAGCCACCGAATACCAGTTCGATTGGGAACAGCCGGATCGTTATCCGCTGGTTAAAAAAGGCGTGTTGGCCGCTACCGAAACACCTGTGGTAGCTCAAGGGAATGCATTTGCCCGCTATGCCGACCAGGTGTTTATGGCTGCGCCGGTTTGCAATGCCGACGCTTCCGGGGTGGGAGTGGCGCTCTATAAGGTAACCGACGGTTTGGACAATGCCGTCAAACTTTCGGAGAATTATCCTGAAAGCGGACTTGGCGCTACGCCGTCCGACGCTATGCTGGCAGGCATTGTGGTAAACGGCTACGATATTGAATTAAACATTTTTGCTCAAAATCAGGGAACGGCGCGTTACAAAACCGAACAAAGTACGGTGGCTAACATCTATGCATCGGAATTGTCTTTCTCCGATGCTGCCGGCGGAAGCTTTAAGTTTACCTTGAACGAAAACGCCCAATCGGTAGTGATCAGCATTTCGGAAGAGGGTGAAACGCTCACTTCCTACGATGCGGGCGCATTGACGAAAGGAGTTCATACAATTAGCAATCCGTTCGGTACCACCGGCTTCGATGCATGGAGTGTTACGGCAACCGCGCGGCTGGTAAGCCGTCCGGTAAAAATAAGCGGCAGCGAATCGCAGATTCAATTTAACAATTTGCGTGGAGTAACGGTAGATAACAACCCGGAAAGTCCATTCTTCGGACGGATTTATCTTTCGGAAGGTCAGGGCGGCGCCGCTACCGGAAGAACCACCAACGATGGCGTTTATGTATTGGACGCCGGCCTGAACGATATTACCGGACAAGGCGCTACTGCTTATGCAGGGAATGTCAGTTGGCACACAACGGCTGCAAGTCCGTTCCGTTTGACTGTAGATCCCCATGGGCAGGTCTATGTGACGGATTGGAGCGATACGTCTACTTCCGGCATCTGGGTGATGAATCCGGCCGATCCCGGCACAGCTTTCCGTCCGGTATTCGGTGGCACTACCAATACCATAGGTTTAGCTACGGCAAATGGAACGGCTGTTCACGGTTCGGTTTCCGATTGCAAAGTGATTGGGACAGGCGATAACATGAAACTCTACACGTTGGATGAAGATTTACTGGCGCCTGGTAAATCCCCTGATCCCACTTATATTGCCGGCGGCAACCTGTTCCAATACAATATCGGAAACAGTACAACCCCTTGGATAACGGCCCCATCATCTGTTGTATACGACGATGTGGATAACGGTAACTTGCAAAAGAACGGTAACAGCCAGATTGCAACCGACGGTCGGGGTGGCTGGTGGATTTCTCAATATAGAGCAGCTAACGGCGACGCTTCAACCCCTTGTCTGATTCATGTATCGCAAAACGGATCGGTGGATTATAACTCGGCGGCAACCATAACCGATTCGTATCAGGGAGGCATGGCGGTCAATAGCGACGGTTCGATTCTGGCCTCCGGAGGCAACAACGCAGTCAGGATATTTGCCATTACTTTCAATGCGAGCAATGTGCCGTCGTTGGAGTTGCTGTACACGATTGAACACGGCGGGGGCTACACTTGGAGTTGCGCCTTCGATGTGGCAGGCAACTTATATGTGGCAGTGAATAAAACGCTAACTATTTACGCTATACCGAAAGCCGACAACAGCTACACCTCTCGTGTATCCGTAGACAAAGGCACTGGAATCGATGCCCCGGAAGTCCGGGACAATGTAAACGTCTATCCCAATCCCGTAACTTCCGAATTAGTGATCGACGGACAGGGAACCCCACTGAAAGCCTATACGCTTTACGACCTCAACGGACGCGCCGTTCGTTCGGAAACAATCAACGGCAACAGACAGCTTGTATCCGCCGGCGGATTAAATGCAGGCGTTTACATCCTGCAAATTCAAACATCCAATGGAATGATTGTAAAGAGAATTATTAAAAAATAAGGTTTCATTTTAATTGTAAAAAGTCATGAAAAGAACGTTTTTGTTATTATTGGTTTTTGCATTGTGCACGCTGACAAGCTATGCACAGCAAGCAAACATCTATGCTTCCGGCCTGAAAGCTGAAAAAGTAGATGGTACACACTACACATTCGGTTACACACTGAATGCAGACGCCACCTCCGGTAGTATTGAAATCATTACCGGTGCAACGATCGTCAACAAATCGATCACCGACCCGGGTGCACTGACCAAAGGCGCACACTCCGTAACGCTCGACCTGAGCGATTTGGCCAGCGGCCAATATGCTTGGTCGATAACGGTGGCTGCGGCTGCGAACGAAGCAACAGCGCCGGTGAAAGTTTCTAACGACGCTGAACATCTCGGTTTTCGTGCATTGCGCGGCATAACCGTAGATAACAGTTTCGAAAGCCCATTCTTTGGCCGTGTATACGCCACCGAAGGAAATGAAGCAACAGCCTCTACTACTATCCGAGCTACAAACGACGGCATTTATATTTACAATGCCGCCTTGGAAGATGTTACCGGACAAGGTGCAACTGCATACGCCGGTGGTGTTACATGGGGGCTGACCGGCTCCGGCGGTAACAGCGGAGCAAGTCCTTTCCGTGTAGTAGTTGCTCCTGACGGTCAGGTATTCATCACCGACTGGAGCGATAGTCATACAGGTATCTGGATATTGGATCCGGCCAATCCTTCGGCCAATTTGAAACCCGTATTCGGTGGAACACGCAATGCCACCGGCGTGGCAAGTCAGGATGGCGTGGGTATACACGGTTCCATAGCGCACTGCTATATCGAAGGCACAGGAGCCGATACCAAGTTGTATACCTTCGACGAAGACTTGGGCATCCCTTCCGGAATAGCAGGCAATATTTACCGCTACGATATAGGAGTGCTGGAAAACCCGTGGACAGCAGCGCCCAGCGCATTAATTTACGATGATGTTACCAATAACAATCTGCAACAAAACGGCAATTCCTGTATAGCGCCCGACGGACGCGGCGGTTGGTGGATTTGCCAAAATCGTGCAATCGGAACAGAAACAGACATTCCTCCGCTGATTCACTACAATGGCACCAGTGTCGATTTCATTTCCTCTATCGATGCAGTCGGCTTATTGGCTAATACTTCTCAGGGAGGCATGGCATTGAACGACGACAAAACAATGATGGTATTAACCGGTAACGGCGCAGTACGAGTTTTGGATATCGCTTTCGATGATGCCGGAAAACCCTCGCTCGCTCTTAAATATGAGATTGCTACCCCTTATGGGACAAATTCCTACTCCGTAGCGTTGGATAATGCAAACAACGTTTATGTAGGAGGAAATATAAGCGCTTTCTCGGTTTACGCCCTCCCGAAAGCAAACAACACCTTCACCACCCCTGCACCCTCCGCATCTGTTTTGACGATAGAAAATACCCCTCCCGCTCCGGAGGTCCAACTGACTACGCAATATACGAAAACCGATTACACCTGGAACACCGGCAATGCTTCGCGCGACGCCGCTGTGTATGACGGCAAAGTATATGCTATCGACAATTCGGGTAAAATCCATGTCATTGACGGCGCAACGGGCGAAGAAGACGCATCCGGCCTGATTACGAACGCTGCTCTTAACTGCTTCGGCATCTCTTCCGACGGTGCAGGCCAATTGTATGTACCGACCGGAAACACCGCCGGTGGTTCGAATTTCAGCATTTCCACCGTGGATGTATTGAACGCCAATGCAGTTACTACGCTTACTTATGCCGATGAAAGCGGAACCGTCGGCAGCGGCAAACGCTGCGACTATATTGAAGTTTACAAGGTGGACGGTACGGCCACTTATATTGCCGGTACTTCTACCAACGCAACTCCGCACCTGCGTATTTGGTCGACCGATGGAACAACGGTAACCACTCCCATTGTTTCAGCAGACATTAATTACAAGGACGACGGAACCACAAACAACAACAATACCGGCGGCGATATTACATGGATCGACGCAACGCATCTGATTACTACGGGACAAACTAATATCCCTCGATACGTTACGATTGATCCGGTAGCCGGAACCGCTACCCAAGAACCCATTGGTACGGCAACAACTTCCTTCGGCGGATCGGCTTACTTTGTATTGAAAGGCACGCCGTATCTGGTATTGACCGACGGCGGACTGGGCGCCATCAAAGTATTTGACATTACCGACAAGACCGCTCCGGTGGAAGTAGCATCCGCACCCGCTATCGGCAGTGTTGCTAATACTTCTGTTCATGTGGGCATCGACGCTTTCGTATCCGGCGATGTAGCAACCATCTACGTATGGGTTCCCAACAACGGTTTAGCGGTACACAAACTGGCCGAAGGTCCGGTCGGTATCCCTGCCGTTGAAGTAGCTCCGGCCGTAACGATAAGTGTAAAAGCCTACGAACTGGAAGTACAAACAGCCGGTGGCCATCTGGCAGGCTATGCTTTGTACGGCATCGACGGCCGCCTTGTCCGCTCCGCTAAGACCAACGGTACGAGCGCTACCATTGCTATCGGCCATTTGCCTCAAGGCGTATATGTGCTTCAAGTAACTACTTCCACAGGAGTGGTTGCCAAGAAATTTATGAAACGTTAAATGATTAACGATTGTGAAAAAACTATTTTTCTTATTATTAACGGTTGCTCTGTGCGTAACTTCGGGTTACGCACAAACGCAACCCAATATTTACGCTTCCGGCCTGCAAGCATCGGCCGCGGATGCGAATGGTGATGTGCAGTTCACTTATACTCTAAATGCCAATGCCTCGCAGGTAAAGATTACCGTTGACAATGGCGACGAGTTTACGATCACAACCGCAAGCGACCTGACGAAAGGCCTCCATACGGTAACACAGCGGTTGACAGATGCCGCAGTGGGCGATTATGATTGGTCGGTGCAGGCGACGGGTGCAAGCGCAAGCCCCGGTAGCCCTGTAAAAATCTCGACGGATGAGCCGCGTTTCTTGTTTTGGGGACCTCGCGGCATAGCTGTTGACAATCATTTTAACAGTCCTTTCTTTGGACGGATTTATGCCTCAGAAGGATCCGGAGGTACGGTTACGGCAGGAACTCCAAATCCGACGCGAACAACGACAACAGGCGTTTATATTCTAAATACTTTATTGGAAGATGTTACTAATCAGGGTGCAACAGCCTATGCCGGCGGTGTAACATGGGGAGCAACAACTACCGCTCATTCTTTAGACCGCGTTTTCGTTGCTCCTGACGGAAAAGTATATTTGGCCGATGTAGGCGCTTCGCCCAATGTGTATATTTTAGATCCCGCCAGTCCGTCAAGTAATTTTACGCCTGTTTTTAGTGGCAATTCCGTCAAATCAACTCACGTTATATTATATAATGGATTTTTATATGTTTTTGATGTGAGTAGCGGCGGAAATATCAACAAGTATGATATAAGTACAATTCCTGCTACTCCAACGGCAACCGTTATTTATAATGATATTTCCAATGGCAATTTACAGCAAAATCTATCACACAATGCCATTTGTCCCGATGGTCGCGGCGGTTGGTGGATTTCACAGCATAGAGCAGGAAGTTCTTCCAATGGTGCTATTCCTTGTTTAATTCATTACAATACAACTACCGGTACTGTTGATTATAATTCAGGTACAACGTTTCAAAGTACCTATCAAGGTGGTATGGCTTATCTCAACACAGGAAGTGAGGAGTTGTTGGCATTAGGAACAACACAGGGAACGATAAAAATATGGTCGGTAACGTACGATACCAACGGCCACCCTGCATTAACAGATAAGTGGTCGGTTTCCACAGGAACCGGTGCGTATGCAAGAGCAATCGATTTTGACAAAGCAATGAATTTGTATGCGATTGACAACAACACGGAACGATTGAGGGTATTTGCGCTTCCCAAAACCGCCAATACCTTTACCACCCCAGCGCCAACCGCTCAAAAGGTTGTAGTAACTACTGCCATTCTTCCCCCGCCGCAAAAAACCTTCACCGTAACCGTACCCAACGGAACGGAACGGGTGTATATTGCAGGTGATTTTACCGACAAATCGTGGGACATTACGAATCCTTACCAGTTGCAGCCTACCGCCAATCCGAACGAGTTTTCGGGTAAGTTCCCCTGTGTGGATGGTGTGGAGTATAAGTATTTCTGCGAAACAGGCGACCGCGATTATATCGAAGGCGTTGCCGGCGCGCCGGGCCAACCGGCCGATTCGCTTGCCACTAACCGAACCATCGCAACGGGCGATGCAACTACCGACGTAATTCCCTATTGGTACAACGTAAAGAAAATACACTTCGAAGTATCGTTCGACGCCGCAGTACCGGTGAAGAACCGGCTCTCGGTGCGCGTATGGCCCAACGCCGGAACTGCATCGGGTGATGCTGCGCTCACCCGGTCGGGAAACAGCTACACAGGCTCGTATGGCGGAAACGCCGGCGATAAGTTCCGGACGAATACCACCTACAAGTACTTTATCCCGGTTTCGACCGACGTATTGGAAGACCATGTCGGCCGCATCGCTACTACCCCCGCTATGACGAACGATGTGATTATGGGCTTCGTCTGGGCAGGCCTGTCGGGCACCCATTATATTCCTGCAAGCGGCGTACAGCAGGGATGGAGCAGTCTGCACGAAGCTTTCGACGATATCAACGCGCTGGGCATCACAGGCGATCTAACCTTGTTGATTACTGCGGATATGACCGAAACGCAGAACGTAGGATTGATCAATACTACCGATTACAGCATTACCATTCGTCCGGATGCCGACGAGAACCGGACGATAACATTCAGCGACCCGGTTGATACCGATCCCTCCGGCGCTATTTGCATTGGTGTTGCCGGTATAGGCGTTACAAAAACATGGGAGAATACCGTTTCTTCCAAAAACATTACGATTGATGGATATGCCCAAGGTGATTCGACCCGCCGTCTTGCTATCAGGACAACTGCAACGCAGGACAAATGGAATAGTCCCATTGCCATTATCAATGGCTGTTCCGATATTCAAATCAAGAACTGTATTTTGGAGCATGCACCTGCGGCCAATACTTCCGGTATTTACACCGTATGGGTAAGAGCTGGGAACAATTATACAGGCAAATTCCCCTCGAATATCCTGATTGAAAATAATGATATTATCAATAACAGTGCAAGTAATACGAATACACGCGGTATTGGATTTACCAAAGACGCTGCGGTTACAGCGCCAACGGCGGCAAACGTTTCAACAGGCATCATCATTAAAGACAATACAATCACATCAAAGTCACATGCTCTCTATATAGGATACATGGATGGAGTGGATATTATTGGTAACGAAATTCATATTACAGGTGCACCGAGTGGTGGTATCACTTATGGAATTTATCCTGCCGGCGGAGTAGTCGGTACGGTAAAAGTTCAGAGAAATAAGTTTGTTGAATTAAAATCCAATAATTCCACGGCAGGCGACTACGGAATTAAGGGTATGACCACCGGAAATACCGGATCGACCTGGTATATTGAGAACAACTATTTCACGGGATTTGACAAGACATTGAGCGGCGGTACGCAGATAACGTTAGTTGCTATCCGTAGCGCTTTGTCTGCTGTTTATATCCGCCACAATACGTTCTACTTGAATGCGCTTTCGTATGCGCCGACAGGCAATTCGGCAACTCCTGCAAGCAATGCTCCTATGTATGCAGGCATTGATATTGCCGCCGGTACGCCTACCATCGAAAACAACTTGTTTGTCAGCGAATACGATGCCGCTCAGAATTTCTTCATCCGCGGCGATGCCACAGCAAACAACAATGTATTTACCATCGCAAACGATAACGCGCAAGCCCAGATTTCCACTGGAATCATAACCGGAACGAATGTTACGATTCCAGAGGTTGAATTCACCAACGCCGCCGCCGGCAACCTGGACTTAACCGGCGCTTCCGATGGCGACGGGAATTTAGCCGTACCTTTCCTGTCGGCCATTCCCAAAGACATTCACGGCAGCGATCGCAACACACCGCTCACTTACGCCGGCGCTTTCGAAGGTGACCTGTTCGACACCAACATGCCGAAAAAGACCTTCACCGTCATCGCGCCCGAGGGTACCGAACACGTTTACATCGCCGGCACCTTCACCACTAAAACATGGAACATCGTCAAGCCCTACGAATTAACTCCTACCGGCAACCCGAACGAGTTTTCGGGACGATTCCCCTGCGAAGACGGAGTAGAATACCTCTACCTCTGCGAAAAAGGCGATTGGGACTATGTGGAGGGAATAATGCCCGAGGACAGTCCGGCGGCAGAGGCGCGTACGGAATACCGGACGATTGTTTCGGGCGACGAAACCTTTGATGAGATTCCCTATTGGTTCCGTGTAAGGAAAATCGTGTTTGAAGTTACTTTTGCCGAAGGCGTTACAGTTCCTTTACAGTTGTATTCACACATCACCGACCACGAGAACACGTCGTTTTATTTTGAATTGACCCTAACGGACAATAATACATTCGTCGGCGTTTTGGGTGATTACGACGGCAGTAAATACGGAACCGCCTCTGCGTACAACTATTTTGTTCCGTTAACGAATCAGATATGGGAAGATGGCGACGTCCGCTACATCACCGCTCCGAAAAAAACCGATGTGATTACCGGATATGTTTCGGGTACCATAGCGGGCGAGTATTATATTCCGAACACCGGCGAACAGCGGGGTTGGAACACATTGCGGGACGCTTTCGAAGACATCAACATAGCCGGTATTTCGGGCGATGTTACGCTGCTGATTGCCGCCGACATTGAGTCGCCCGTAAACGTGGGATTGACCAACAATACCGACTATTCCATCACCATTCGCCCCGATGCAGACGAAGACCGCACAATCACCTTCAACCAAACGTTCGACAACGTTGGCCCCTGGGGTTCGCTCTGCTTGGGTATCCGAAACAGCATCCGATGGAAAGACGTCGCTCCGGCCCAGCACATCACCATTGACGGGTATGCCGAAGGCGGTTCGACTCGGCGGTTGAAAATCACAACAGCTGCCACCCACTACGCAGGCAACTTCCCGATACTGATTCTGGACAAATCGACGGATATTACCATTAAGAACTGCATCGTCGAACACATCGGCCGGCCAACCAACAGCAGCACCTATGGTATTTATCTAAGAACC
Source organism: Dysgonamonadaceae bacterium (assembly GCA_031270075.1). Taxonomy (GTDB): domain Bacteria; phylum Bacteroidota; class Bacteroidia; order Bacteroidales; family Azobacteroidaceae; genus Azobacteroides. The sequence goes on along the minus strand of JAISYG010000025.1, from coordinate 14,861 downwards.
AATCCGAATCCGATGGTTATCGGCAACAGCAGTGCGCGATGGATGCCCCAAAATGTATGTATCGAAAACAACGAAATCATCAATACCACAGGCGCCGCATCGCAGGGAATTGGTGTCTATGCCGACGCCGTGCCCATGGCCTCCGCTTCCGGTATTGTAGTGAAAGACAACATTATCCGGGCGCGTACGCGCGGCATCTTTGTGAACGATAGCAAGGGCATGGAAATTACCGGAAACGAATTTCATATCAATCAAACCTCCGGTGGCTTGCTCAGTTCGGCCATTTTCGCCAATACCCGCGTCGAAGGCACGTTTTATGTTACACAAAACAAATTTGTCGAACTGAAAACGGCCAACACCAACGCCGGCGATTACGGTATCAAAGCCATTATTACCGGAGGAGAAAAGAGTGTCTGGTATATCGAGAACAATTACTTTACCGGTTTCGACAAAACCGCTTCGACGGTAAGTACATCGATGTTGCAAGCCATTCGCTTGGGAACTTTGGCGGGAAGCTACATCCGTCATAATACATTCCATCTGAATGCACTGACAAACAAGCCGACCAACACCGGCACAGGAGCCGCCGCGCCGACTTACAGTGCTATCAACATCGCTGCCGGAACGCCGGTCATCCAGAATAATCTGTTTGTCAGCGACGAAGACGCCTGCGCCAACTATTTTATCCGTGGCGACGCTCCCGAAGCGACCGGCAATAACGTATTCTGTTTGCAAGCCGGAACTACAAAAGCCAGAATGGCTACGGGTACGGTTCCCGCCGATTTGAAAACGGTAGACAGCGTCGTGTTTGAAGATGCCGCTGCCGGTATCCTCGACCTGACCGGAGCCTCCATCAACGATTGGGATCTGGGTGTAACGCCTCTGGAAGAAGTGCCTGCGGATATTTACGGAACACCGCGCAGCACAACGCTGGCCTATGCAGGCGCCTTTGAAGGCGAGGCTTTCACAACACTTCCCAACCCTATCAAGGCGGTAAATACCGGCGATATCCGGATCGTTCAGGAAGGCAACCGGTGGATAATCACCGTGCTTTCCGGTAACCGGATGCAAGCCGTCAAACTCTATGATTTGCAGGGACGGACGATGGACTCGAAACAAGGCCTTTCGAATACCGAATATTCGATAGCCGTTCCGGGAAAAGGCGTTTACCTTGTCGAAGTCCAGGTGGACGGCGCTCGTACGATTCAAAAAATAGCAGTTCATTCATTTTATCAATAATTTATTTAATAATTTATGAGTTATCAATCAATCAGTAGCAGCCAATCTGTGCTGCGTATTATCCGGACATCACTCGTGATGTTCCTGTTTCTGTTGCTGGGAGGAGGCATGGCAAGCCATGCCCAAACCGGCAATGCAACGGTAAAAGGAAAAGTAACCGACGCCTCGGGCGAATCGCTGATAGGCGTAACCGTAATGGTCAAAGGCACATCCGTAGGGACGTCCACCGACCTCGACGGCAACTACGAGCTTTCGGTTTCCGGCCGCTCGGCGGTTCTGCGCTTTTCCTATATCGGCTATGTGAGTAAGGAAGAAACGGTCGGCAACCGTAGCGTGGTCGATGTGCAACTGTTGGAAGACAACAATGTGCTGAACGAAGTGGTTGTGGTGGGTTACGATACCCAGCGCAAGGCCAACCTGACGGGTGCGGTAGGTACTGTGGACGTTGCCAAGCAATTGGAAGGCCGTCCCTTGCCCGACTTGGGTCGCGGACTGCAAGGCTCTGTGCCGGGTTTGACGGTAACCAGCAGTTCGGGGCGTATCGGCTCGACGCCTGTGATTAAAATCCGTGGTCAGATAGGCACGATTATCGACGGAGGCTCTTCCAATCCGCTTATCTTGCTGGATGGCGTGGAAATATCCGACCTGTCGCTGGTGAATCCCGACGATGTGGCGGAGATTTCGGTATTGAAAGATGCCGCTTCGTCGTCTATTTACGGAACGCGCGCGGCCTTTGGCGTAGTGCTTATTACGACGAAGAAAGGCAGCAGCAAGGATAAATATACCGTCAATTACTCCAACAACTTCTCGTGGGCTAAGCCGACGGTGCTTCCGCAAATGGCGAAATCGTACGAAGGCGCCGGCATGGCGCTGGAAATGCGTCGCCGCAGCTCGCCCGGAGCCGTTTCGTATCAAAGTACCAATATGTTGATATGGAACGACGAAAGTATTGATCGGATGAAAGAATGGGAACGCGTATACGGCGGATTGAACCTCAGTCCCGAAATGGTTTATGGACGCGACTTTGAAACCCTAAGCGGTACCACTTACTTCTACCGCTCGTTCGATGCTGCCGACCTCTATATGAAGGAGTACAGCGCCAGCCAGCAACACAACCTTTCGGTAAGCGGCTCGACGGGAAAGACCAATATCTATCTCGGCATCGGCTATATGGGGCAGGGAGGTGTAGTGAAAGTAAAACCCGACGAATTCGACCGTTACAGTGTAAACCTGAATGTGGATACCCGGGTAAACGACCGGATAACGGCACGCGGCAAATTCCTCTTTTCGCGCACCAATCTGGAAACACCGTTTAATTTCAATTCGGTTACTTACGATGCCCTGTATTATCTCTACCGCTGGCCTTCCATTATGCCTTACGGAACCTATCAGGGCAAACCGTTCCACAATTCCATAACCGAAGTGGCGGCTGCAAACTACGATATGGATACGAAAGACTATATACGCGCTTCGGTAGGAGCAACGATTGATATTATCAAAGGACTTTCGTTAGACCTCGATTATACTTTCAACAAAGACGACCAAATGATTATTCAGCGTGGCGGCGAAGTCGGCGGTTGGGACTTTTGGAGTACGGGACAAATTGTAGAAACCAAAAACTGGGCGGCGGCAGGACGCAATAAAGTCGACCAGTATTTTTACCACCGCGATTATCATGCGGGCAACGCCGTATTGCGCTACAAGAAAGACATTCGGTTGCACAAAATAAGTGCATTTGCAGGTACGAATATCGAACAGAAGGAAGTTCGTATGCTGAACGGATGGAAACTGGGATTGCTTGATTTCAGTAAACCTGAAATTGATTTGGCTACCGGCAACAACACTACTTACGACGCCGCAGGTTACCCGACATTCAATCAGGGTGAATTTCTTGATGGCTCGCATACCTCCTGGGCTATTTTAGGCTTTTTCGGACGTATCAACTATTCGTTTGCCGACCGTTACTTAGTGGAATTGAACGGGCGTTACGACGGCTCGTCGAAATTTCCCGTCAACCAGCAATTCGCCTTCTTCCCATCGGGATCGCTCGGATGGGTGTTTACCGGCGAATCATTCATGGAACCGCTGCAGCCGGTGGTGAGTTTCGGTAAACTTCGCGCCTCTTACGGTAGCGTGGGCAACCAGGCCGTGGGCGATAACCGGTTCCGTGCCTTGCTTGCATCGGGAGTCAATTCCGGTTGGGTGATCAGCGGCAACGAAAAAACCTTCGGGATGCCTGCAGCCATTTCGCCCAATTTTACCTGGGAAACCATCGAATCGAAAAACCTGGGGCTTGACCTGCGTTTCTTCAACGATAAGTTGGGGCTGAGCGCCGATCTGTTTCAACGTAAAAACAAGAACATGATTGCTTCGGGCGAAGAAGTGCCTGCGTTTTTCGGAGCCAGCGCTCCGATGACCAACATCGGCGAACTGACAACCAATGGTTGGGAAATCGGTGTCGACTTTCGCCATACGTTCGCCAACGGTTTGAAACTGGGCCTTACCGCCAATGTATCGGACGCACTCGCCACCATTACCCAGCATCGCAACGGATTGGGAACTGCCATCGACGGAAGCAATTACAAGGGTAAAATCTACGGCGAAATCTGGGGATTTGAAACCGATCGCTTCTTCACCGAAGCCGATTTTGCGCATGATGCCGATGGAAACCACATAGTGGTAGACGGTGTTACGCAAATGGCGCCGGGCGTTGCTTCGCAAGCAAGGATAGAATCGGCTTATGGCTGGTTCAACTATCAGCCGGGCGACGTCAAGTACAAGGATTTGAGCAAAGACGGCAAGATCGACTGGGGCGACAACACTCCTGAAAATCCGGGCGATATGAAACGGATTGGCAATACCACACCGCGGTACGAATACAACAGCCGCCTGAGCCTGGAATGGAAAGGAGTTGATTTTGAATTGTTCATTCAGGGTGTCGGCAAACGCGACTATTGGGCTACAGGCACGATGATTATTCCGGGCTGGAACAATGCAGAAGCTACTTTTTACGAACACCAGACCGATTACTGGACGACGGATAATACGAATGCCTTTTATCCGCGTCTGACTCCGTACAGCCAGCCGACTCAATATACCCGCGCCGCAGCATTGAACTTTATGCCGCAAACAAAGTATTTGCTCGATATGTCTTACTTCCGTATCAAGAATATTACGCTGGGTTATACCCTTCCTGCTCAACTGTTGCAGAAAGCGAAAATCGAACGCCTGCGCGTTTACGCCAGTTTGGAAAACGTTGCTGAGTTCGACCACTTAGGCAACCTTCCGCTCGACCCCGAAACCGGAACTTCTTCGGGCGATGGCGGTAATATGGGATTTGGACGTATCTATCCGTTTACTCGCTTGGCGTCCTTTGGCGTTCAACTCAAATTTTAACCGTTTTAATATATAAAGAAGATGAAGAAGATAAAGAATATTAAAAATAGAATCGGCAAAATAGCCCTTGTGCTATCTTGTTGTGCATTCGTACCGGCGTTTACTTCGTGCGAAGACTTTCTCGACCGACCGCCTTACGACCAGTTCGACGATACGGAATTTTGGCAGAGTGAAGCGCAGGCGCGTGCATTTATGTACGGAGTGTATCCCTCTATTTTCCCCGGCTACGGCACCGGAACGGTCGACCCGACTACTTTCTATTTCGAAACAAGCAACGACGACTACATGTCGGGAATAGTGCAAACCGAACTGTACGGCAGTCCCGGCAACGACGCCATCCCCACATCGGGCGGCGGTTGGAGTTTTACCGATATACGCAAGGCAAACTACATTATCGAAAATGTCGATCGCTTGCCGCTGGATGAGGCATCCGTGAATCACTGGCGGGGCGTAGGGCGCTTCTTCCGTGCTGTTTTCTATAGCAATATGGTATTTACTTTCGGCGATGTGCCTTATATGGATAAAGTGCCTGTTGCAAGTAACAAAAAGGAAGATTTGGATTACCTGTACAAAGACCGCGAACCGCGTACGTTGGTTGTAGGTAAAATTATGGAAGATTTCCAATACGCAATGGACCATTGTAGAACGAACGACGGAAGCCTGCAAATCAACAAGTATGTGGCGGCAGCCATGGCTTCGCGACTGCTCCTCCGCGAAGGAACTTACCTGAAATACCACAACTTGGATGCGGCAAAAGCAACGGAATGTCTGGAAATGGCGAAAGCGGCTTCGGAACTCGTTATGTCGAATACTTCCTACAAACTTTCGGACGACTACAAGGCGCTGTTTGCCTCCGACGACTTGGGAAGCAACCCCGAAGTGATTATGTATCGCAAATACGCAGTAGGTGTTTTGGAACACAATATGCAAACGACTACCACTTCATTCTCGGTACAGGGCGCAAGCCGTTCGCTGGCGGAAAGTTTCTCTACAAGCGAAGGGTTTCCCATTTACTGGAACAACGCATACTGGATGGCGCCTGCATCGGACGACTTTTTTGCTAACCGCGACCCGCGTTTGACTCTCATTTTCCGTTCGGGCTATTACATTCGCGGCGAGAAAAACCTGGGCAATATATCATTTGCTATTTCGGGTTTTTCCTGTCATAAATACATCGACGATGCCAAATTCGACCCGGCAAGCACGCTTTACGCACGAGGGAAAAACATCACCGATGCCCCCTGCCTGCGTTTGGGCGAAGTGCTGCTGAACTATGCCGAAATTTGTTACGAACTGGGCCTGCTTACCCAAGGCATTTTGGACCAAACCATCAATGTGTTGCGCGACCGCAAAAGCGTGGGAATGCCGCACTTGCAGATGGTCGGTGGAAAGCCTGCCGTCGACGGCCAAGAATATGACGACCCGAAACGCCTGCAACTGAACCCGGCAAACGACGTATCGGAGTTGCTCTGGGAAATCCGCCGCGAACGCCGCGTGGAACTGGCTCACGAAGGTTTCCGTCGGAACGACCTGAAACGCTGGAAGAAACTCGACTATATGATGAACGCAATCAATCCCGACATCCGCTACGGCGCCTACATCCGCTTGGAAGATTATAAAGACAAGGATGCATCCATCGTTGTGGAAGACCCTGCCGATGCGAAAGAAGGTTACATACTGGGAAATACGGGAGCGCAGCGCGTGATTATGCCTACGGAAAAGAATTACATCAGTCCGGTTCCGGCCGACGAGATAGGCAAGTATGCAAACCACGGCTACAAGCTCAGTCAAACAAAAGCATGGGAGAGCGAGTGAATAAATGAAGAATGAAAAATTAAAAATGAAAGTTAATATGAAGATATTAAGATATTATAAAAGTTGGCTTTTCCTTGCATTGCTGGCGCTTGCCGCCTGCAAGGACGACCCGTTTGTGGAAAACCCTTCGGGAGAAACCTTTATTTACAACCTGCAAATTACCAATGGCGATTTGTCGGGTGGAGGACGTTACAACGGAACAGTAGATGAAGCGGCAAAAACAGTTACATTCAACAATGTAGCTGCCGAATCGGATGTGGCCAATGTGAAGCTTTCCGGTAAAATTTCTTTAGGCGCACACTTAGATGCCGAAGCCTACAACTTCCTGGAAGGCAACGACCCCGACGCCACCACACTGACAAAGACGATTACGGTAACCAATGTGGAAAACGTAGCCAACTATACGGTTACGATTCATTTGGCAGCCCCACAGTCGGCGCCGGTGCTCAGCAAGATGGAAATAATAACGGCCGCAGGTACTGTGGTAGCCGCTGTTATCGACCTGGAAGACAATGCTATTTACCTCAACACGCCCAACGAGGACGAAGTAACGGTAAGCAGCCTGCTCACGGTGCCAAAGCGTGCGGAATATACATTCAGCAACCTTACGAACAACAAGTTGAGCAAAAGCAATCCCGGAACGCTCCGTCTGGATTTCCTCGGACTGAGTGTTGAATACACCCTTTCTTTCGAACGGGCGCCGGCCGCCGGCATCAACTTCAGCGCTCCGGTGGTGCACGATTTTTCGGTCAATGCCACACTCTATCCCGACTTTGCCGCCGAGATGACCCGCAGCGCCGACTTCGACGGTGAACATGTACTGATTGTCTACCGCGACGCCCCCAAATTGTTCCGCGTGTCGGATCTGCTGGCAAATAACGTTGCTAACCCCATCCTGTTGAAAACCGATCATACGGTGCCGCAGGCGGGTGTCGAAACTTTTGCCATTTCGTCCGGCCAGCTGTCGCACGGGCATGTGTACCTCTGCAACCTTGCTCAGGCAGGACAAAAATTGCGGGTGTATTACTACGATGCGCCGGATTCCGAGCCGCAACTTGTTTTGGATCACGACAATACCATTACCCGTTTCGGCGATAATCTCTCGGTCAATCTCGATGAAAACGGTAACGGATACGTCTATTTCATCCGTCAGGATCCCGGCGACAAGATTCTCCGTTTCGACGTTACCAACTTCACCACATTCAGCAATCCGTTCGAAATCAATCCGACGGTCAATTTCTCGTACTATGCGAACTACAACCGGGTAGGCAATAGCGGCAGCTACATCGTTTCGAGCACCACCACGTCGATGCTTCAACTGCTGGATAAAGACGGCGCCCAACTCTACGAAGTGGAAATGGTTGTAAACGAAGGCGGAGTCGATGCCCTGGCCGGAACCGACGTTCACATAGCCGAGTACAACAAAGGACGTTACCTGCTGATGACCTCCGGTAAACGCTATGCTTATAAACCTGCCTCCACGCTGTTTATCTACGACATTACGGAAGGATTCGACCTCGTGTCGTCGCTGGTAACATTCCGGGAAAACCATCCCGAGCCGGTCTATACGTTTGTCATGGATGCCGCACTTTCGACAGCGCCCTCGGCCAATACTGCCTGGGCGGTGGTAGACAACAAGCTGGTAGTCTTTACCGCAGCGCCCCACGCCGGTTTTGCTTTGATAGAATTTCCTATCAACAGGCAATAAACAGGCGTAACACCTATTTCTTCAGGCGGAGAGGCAACTCCTCTCCGCCCGAAGAGATCGGGTTTCTCCGGTCGGAGAGGTTACTTTTGAACGGACAATCACCCATTCGAAGCGCTCCGCGCGGGTCGATCGTACGAGCAGGTTGTGAGCAGCACAACCGGAAATTGTATACGAATCAATCAAATAAATTCCCTGATTTTTATTACATATGAAACAGCAAATCGTTACGCTTTCGCTCTTACTCCTTTTCGGTACAGGTTTATACGCCCAGCCGAAAGCGGTCGGCGAACCGCGGGTAATTGCAAAAATGAACGAACCCTTGCGGCGTCCGGTCTGGTCGGCCGATGGTTCGAAGTTATTCCTCACCTCGCTAAAAAACAAGGGGCTGTGGGAAGTATCAGTCCACAACGCCCAACGGAGGCAAGTATCGGCCGAAGCCGGTGCAGGTAATCTACTGAAAACCTTGGCGGCCAACAGCGCCAATGTCCTTGTGCGGCAAATGACGGACGACCCGGCCGGTGTGGCCGAAAAAGTCGAAGCATTGCAGTCGCTGAGCGGAAGCATGGTGTTCAATCCGGTCTTGTCGCCTGCAGGCGATAAAATCGTCTTTCAGGCAAGCAACGGCAAGGGCTTGTACGTCTGTCGTGCCGATGGTTCGGCTCTCCGCAACCTGGGCCCGGGCGAACGCGCTGCGTGGATGCCCGACGGCAAATACCTTGTCGTTATGATGATTGAAGACGACGGACATGTCATTACCAAAGGCGAACTGGTGAGCATCGACGTAGTCAGCGGTGCGCGGGATGTTCTTTTATCTTCCGATAAATACATCGCCCTCAGTCCGGCGATATCGCCCGACGGGAAGAAAATCGCTTTTGAAGAATACACCGACGGCGCTATTTATATAATGGATATTCAATAAGAAAGGAGGAAAGATTATGCAAACAAAACGGTTTCTTCTGACCATTGTGTCGCTTGTCTGCTTCGTGGTTTCCCTCCCCCGCGCTTCGGCGCAAGGCACGGTAACGGGGATGAGCAATATCAAGCTTTTTCTCGACCCGGGGCATTCCGGCAAGGAAAACCAGGGACTGTATAAATACAGTGAAGCGGAGAAAACACTCCGTGTAGCGAAGGCCATCCGCGAATATCTGCTTACCTATACCGATATGCAGGCAAACAATATCAAGCTCTGCCGTGAAGACGACAATGCATCGGTATCGTTGACGCAACGCACGGATATGGCCAATGCCTGGGGCGCCGATTTCTTCTATTCGATACACAGCGATGCGTCGAGCAATCCATCCACCAATTCCACCTTATTCATGTATGGCGGCTGGCGTGTGAGCGGTATAGTCTACGAAAAAAACCCGAGCGGCGGTAAAGCCTACGGCGAAATCATTATGCCCAACCTCACGAGTGTATTGCGGGTATCGACGCGCGGCAATATGGCCGACCGCACCTATTACGACGGAGCAGCTACCCATACCAACCGGTATCCCTATCTGCACGTCAACCGCGAGTCGGACATGGCCTCGCTGTTGAGCGAAGCCGGATTTCACACCAACCCCACCCAGCAGTCGCGCAACCTGAACGCCGAGTGGAAGCGACTGGAAGGCTATGCTGCCTATCAATCGCTCGTGAAGTTCCTGTCGGCCAAGTACGGAACGACAGCGGTGAACCCGGTGCAGATCGGCATTGCCACCGGCTTTATCACCGATAAGGAAACCGGCGTTCCGGTCAACGGCGCCAAGATAAGCATCACGGACGGGAGTGTAACGAAAGAATATACAACGGACACTTACGAAAGCCTGTTCAAGAATTATTCTTCCAATCCGAATGAATTGCACAACGGGTTTTACTTTATCGAAGGCTTGACACTGGGCGCTACGGTGAATGTAAAAGTCGAAGCCGCGGGATTTGAAACGCAGCAAAGGTCATTGACGATTCCGGCCGCTTTGGGCGCTACCACACAAACCGGTTTGGGTGTGCTGGATGTTCAGCTATTGAAGTTGGTGCCGGCTGTGGTAAGCAGCGTGGAGCCGGAGAACCTGACGAATGTGTCGGTGGAAGAGCCGCTTATCATCACTTTCAGCCGGAAAATGGATCGCGCCAGTGTGGAATCGGCTATCAGCCTTTCGCCTGCCGCAAGCGTATCGTATGCATGGAACGACGACTATACTTTACGAATCGATATCTCACAATTAGTGTTTGAAACCGATTATACGTTAACGATTGACGGAAGCATCGCCAGGAATGAGGAAACCGGTAATTGGCTGGATGGCGACAACAACGGTGTGGAAGGCGGTGATTATGTGGTGGCATTCCGAACGACTACACAGGATGTAACGCCTCCGGTAATCGTTTCATTCGATCCGGTGGACGGCAGCGACCAGGAAATAGCGCTTCGCCCGATTGTTCGCATCGAATTTAGCGAGCCGCTGAACGAATCGAGCCTTGCGACCCATCAGCTTACCGTAAGGGATAAAAACGGCGAAACCGTCGGCGGCCAGCAACGCTATACGGCCATAAACGGTAAAAGCGTGCTGCATTACTTCTTTGCCTCCGATCTGAATCCGGGCGAAACGTATACGGTAACGCTGGCTTCCGGTATCGAAGACGCCTATGGCAATGCATTGGCCGGCGGGCTGCAATATGCTTTTACCGCCCGTCCGCGTGCAACAACCGTAGTGCGGGTGATGGACAGTTTCGACACGATGGGTACCTGGTGGCAACCCGGCGCTTCCGGCTCCACTTCCGGTATCGATGCGGAAGCAACCAAAACCAGTATCGATGCGAATGAAAAGGTGGTGAATGCCAGTCTGCACTTCGATTACCGGTGGTTGGAAACCTCTACAAGCCGGTTGATTCGGTTGCACAATACGTCCACTTCTTCGCCCTATTTCTCGAAAAACAATCAGATTCAGTTTTATCTCTTTGGCGACGGCAGTCATACAAGCTTCCAAGTGGCTTTGCGAAACAGGAGCGGCTCCGGCTCTTTCTGGGCGCATTCGGCTATTGTGATGGATTGGGTAGGCTGGAAGAAATTTACATGGGACATTGCAAACGACCCTAATGAGCATGTCATTCTTGGCGGTACGGACGAAATTCCTTCGGGCGAGGTGCTGGTTTTGTCGGCTTTGGTTGTTAAGGGCGCCGCATCGCCGTATCTTTCGTTCTTGCCCGGTACCTTCTGGGTGGATGAACTGCAATTGGTGCAACTGGGCCATTTCCTCTCCATCCATTCGGTGAAGCCTGCTGACGATATTACGGTTTCGACCTCGGCCGGACAGCTTTCGGTAAGCGCCTCCAGCGCCATCAACGACATCCGCCTCTATTCGATTACCGGCGCATTGGTGCAATCGGCCCGACCCGGACAGGCATCGTATCAAATCCCAACCGGTGGTTTGGCGCAAGGCGTGTATATCGTGAAAGTGGCGACCGGAACGGCGCAGCGGAATGTGAAAGTGCTCTTGAAATGAAAAGTTTAGGCGCAACGGCCTTTGTGTATTCAAAATTAAGTTATACTTTTGTAACAAAAAACACATTTGTGATTATCTCTTCAATGAAACAATTCTTATTGATAACCCTCTGGTTGTGTTGCGCCTCGTCTGTTGGGGCGCAACCTTCCGTAATCGTCGGTGCAGAACGAACCGCCGACTATTTCCCTCTGCTGAAAGGCAAGTGTATAGCGTTGTTTTCCAATCATACCGGAACGGTAGGCGATAAACACCTGCTCGACGTGCTGGTTGAAAACCGCCAAAACGTAACCGCTATCTTCTCGCCGGAACACGGTTTCCGGGGCGACGCCGGTGCGGGCGATCCCGTTGCCAGTTCCATCGACCCGAAAACAGGCGTGCCCATCCTCTCGCTTTACGACGGGAAGGGCGGAAAACCTACTCCCGAATCCATGCAAAAGTTCGATATCCTGATAATTGATATTCAGGACGTAGGCCTGCGCTTCTATACCTATTATATTACCATGGTGAAGTTGATGGACGCCTGTGCCGAAACCCACAAAAAAGTGATACTCTTAGACCGCCCCAATCCCAACGGACATTATGTAGACGGCCCCATACTCAACATGAAATACAAATCGGGTGTGGGCGGACTGCCCATTCCGGTGGTTCACGGCATGACGCTGGGTGAACTTGCACAAATGGTCAACGGCGAAAAATGGTTGCCCGAAGGCCGTACCTGCGATCTGACGGTGATTCCCTGCCTGAACTATACGCACCAAACGATGTGTCGCCTGCCCTTGTCGCCCTCGCCCAACCTGCCGAATATGCTTTCGATTTACCTCTATCCGTCCATTTGTTATTTCGAGGCCACGCCGGTCAGTCTGGGTCGCGGAACGTCCCTGCCTTTCCAGGTGTACGGTCATCCGAACATGAAGGGTTACGATTTCACATTCACTCCGCGCAGTATGCCGTCGGCCAAGGAACCGCCTCAAAAAGACCGACTTTGCTACGGTGTCGATTTAAGCAAGCTTTCGGAAGAAGAAGTTTGGAAAAAAGGAATCGACCTCAGCTATCTAATCGACGCATACAGGAACCTGCACTTGGACGACCATTTCTTCCGCTCCTTCTTCGAGAACCTGATCGGCGTCGATTACGTTCGCAAGATGATTAAAGAAGGCCGATCGGCCAACGAAATCAAAGCAATGTGGCGGAACGATGTCCTCACATTCAAACAACAGCGCAAAGGGTATTTGCTGTACGATGAATAATACCTTGTCAAGCGCGGAACGACAAAAGCGATCCCCTCTTAATTCTTAATTTTTAATTTTTAATTCCATTTATGTCCCCACTCTCAGTCCTAATCACCATCGCAATCTACTTTGTTGCACTGTTTTTCATTTCGTATCTTACCGGGCGGAAGGCCGACAACGCCGGCTTCTTTTCCGGCAATCGCAAATCGCCCTGGTATGTTGTCGCCTTTGCCACCATTGGCGCCGCCATATCGGGCGTTACTTTTGTTTCCGTGCCCGGCATGGTGGCCGCAAGTGGCTTTTCGTACTTGCAAATGGTGCTCGGCTTTGCTGTCGGACAGTTGATTATTGCTTTCGTCCTGATTCCGTTATACTACAAGATGAACTTGGTATCGATCTACGAATACTTAGAAAACCGTTTCGGAATTTCATCGTATAAAACCGGCGCCTGGTTCTTCTTTATCTCCAAGATGCTGGGCGCTTCCGTGCGACTGTTTATCGTTTGCGTCGTGTTGCAGTTGCTGGTTTTCGCCCCCTTGCACTTGCCGTTTACGGTCAACGTGCTGTTCACCGTCGGGATTGTCTGGCTTTACACCTTCCGCGGCGGGGTGAAATCGCTGATTTGGACCGATTCGCTTAAAACCTTCTGCCTCATCGTGTCGGTAGGACTGACCATTTATTATATCGGTAAGAATCTGGGATTGGATGCCGGCAGCATGTGGTCGCTCATCGGCGATTCCGATATGTCGAAAACGTTCTTCACCGACGATGTAAACGACAAACGCTATTTCTGGAAACAGTTCCTGGCCGGTGTATTCACCATGATTGCCACCACAGGATTAGACCAGGATATGATGCAAAAAACCCTGAGTTGCAAAAACTTCCGCGACGCACGCAAGAATATGATTACCGGCGGTATCCTGCAAATCTTTATCAACCTGCTTTTCCTCACCCTGGGCGTCTTGCTCTACGTATACGCCGCCAACAGGCAAATAGCGTTGCCGGACAAGGGCGATGATGTGTTTCCGTTCCTTGCCATGCAGTTCTCGCCGGTCGTAGGCGTACTGTTTATCGTCGGTTTGATTTCTGCTGCCTACGCCGCAGCAGGTTCGGCTTTGACGGCGCTCACCACTTCCTTTACGGTCGATATACTGGAAAGCCCGAAGACCCAAACCGAAAAACAGGTGGCAACTGTCCGTAAAAAAGTGCATATCGGAATGGCGGTCGTGATGGCGGCGGTTATTTTCGTTATTAATCTACTGAACAACGATTCCGTTATCAACACGGTTTATAGAGTGGCCAGTTACACCTACGGCCCGTTGCTCGGTATGTTCGCTTTCGGCATGTTTACTAAAAAAGCGGTGAAAGACCGGTGGGTGCCCTGGGTTGCCATCGTTTCACCGGTTTTATGTTTTATTCTTGATATCCATTCGCAGGCATGGTTCAACGGCTACCAGTTCAGCCACGAGCGGTTAATATTAAATGCCTTTTTTACTTTTGCGGGTTTGTGTTTGTTGGTTCGGAACTCAAAAAACCGGGTTACAAAGCGATTGTAGAGGTAACCGGTAGCGTTATCCCGGTGCAAACAAGGGCGCCCCGACCCAAACCGGTGTTTTCCCTGAATATTTTGACATAAATTTTGATAGTATAAAAAGAAGGCTTATCTTTGCCTCGTAAAATTCGCTGGCATTCAGCGAAATATATAAAATGTTTTACAATAATACTTACAAAAGAAACGCAAGAAGGGAATGGACGGAAGCGCAGAAAATAGATATACCGGCAGGGGGATACACCTCCTCGTCGTTGTGCCGGATAACCGGATGAAGCTCCTGTCATCCCCCCCCCGTCGAATTGCTGTAAATCAATAAGTTAAATAGTATTATCTCTGCTTCAAACGCTTGAAGCAAAGGAAGGAATAGCAACAAGTCCGTCCGGTTTTTTTCCTGTTGGGAAGAAAACCGGACGGGCTTTTTTATTAACAATTTAATACCTAAACAA
>JAISYG010000125.1 GCA_031270075.1 Dysgonamonadaceae bacterium | reverse complement strand
GTCCAGGTCAACGGCAGTCGCGCGTACGGTCGGTCGGTACGCTGCATTAAAGAATTATAGTTATCTATTTACCTATTTCTTCTTTTTTTTGTGGATTGTCGGGGCTGATTGCGTCAGCCTCACACAATCCCCCGGCCGGCCGGCGAGAGGTCCGCGTTGATGGGGCGGCGGGCGGCGGCGGTTCCGGGTAAAATCATAAGTTTACACGAAACACAGAAGGGTTTTGCAGGCGAACGATAGTAATCCGTACAATATTACCCTATATGTGAATAAAAATCTATTTTATCGCTCGTAAATTTGTGCTTACTTTGCAAATAAAAAAGCATGAATAAAAAACAGCTGTTTGTAATCGTTGGCTTATTACTCACCGTTCCGGTTGCGATACAGGCCCAATCCGAAGTCCGTATTTCCCGCTTATTCAATTTTGGTTGGCAATTTCAAGCAGGAGAGGATCAACAGGGAGAACCCTTTTTCGCTCCGGGATTGGATGATACATCCTGGCGAACGCTCGACCTGCCCCATGATTTTCAATGGGAGCAGGAATGGGATCGCGCTGCCGGTGGCGCTCGGGGTTTCAAAGCGATGGGTGTAGGCCGGTATCGCAAGACTTTCAAGGCGGATCCGGATTGGAAAGGGAAATGTGTATTGCTTGATTTTGAAGGAATAATGCTCGTTGGCGATGTCTGGATCAACGGTACCAGCGTCGGCGGAACAGACTATGGCTACCTCGGCTTTGAGGTGGATATTACCCCGTATATCCATTATGAGGGAGAAAACGTGGTTGCTGTTAAAGCAAGCACAGGCCAAACGAATCATTCGCGCTGGTACACCGGCGGCGGACTTTTTCGGGATGTGTATCTGCTGGTAAAAGATAGCCTGTCTGTTGCCCGGCACGGCGTTTTCATCACTACGCCCAACCTTTCGGATAGTTGTGCGGAAATCCGGGTTCAGGTTGAAATTGAAGGATTGAAACGAAATAATCCGGTCAATATAGAAGTGAAAATACGGGATCCGGACGGAAAACAGGTCGCCGTTACAAACGGTACAAGTCCGAACATCCTAAAGAAACGCACGGAAGAAATTGAATTACCGGTAATCAAAATCAACCACCCGCAACTCTGGTCGTGCGAAACCCCTCACCTGTATTCGGCAACGGTTACGCTCCAGGACAGCGAAGGCAAGGTTCGGGATTGTGTAAGCGAAACTTTTGGTATTCGTACCATTGAATTTTCAAAAGAGTTCGGCTTCCGGTTGAACGGGAAAAAGGTGTTTCTGAAAGGCATTGCGAATCATCACGATTTGGGAGCGGTAGGCGTTGCCGCCTACGAAAGCGCCGCCGAACGCTTATTATTAACCCTTCAATCTTTCGGATTCAATCATGTGCGCACCTCACACAATCCTTACTCCGAATCTTTCCTGCGTCTTGCCGATAAGCATGGCATCCTGATTGTGGATGAATTGTTCGACAAATGGTCGCAGCAATATGCCGGAGGGCGTGTTCCGTTTACCACGCTTTTCCCTGTCGCCATTCCGGAATGGATCAAGCGCGACCGCAATCACCCGTCCGTTATTATGTGGAGTTTGGGGAATGAATTGCAAATCAGAGAAGACTGGACGGGCATCCCTTCCAATGATTGGGGCGTAACCGCATACAAAATGCTGGATGTAATGGTCAAACGCTATGATCCGACGCGCAAGACAACCGTTGCCATGTTTCCGGCGCGACGCTATTCGCTCACTAAAAACGACCCCGAATTCGATCAAATTATTGAGCCTTCCGAACTGGCTACCGTTACCGAAATTGCCAGTTTCAATTACCGCTGGAATGCTTACGACGAATACCGTCGGCATGTTCCGCATCTGATTATCTACCAAAGCGAGGCAACAACACGAGAGCTTGGAGCGCCTTATTTCGGGATGGACTATGACCAAATGGTTGGGCTTGCCTACTGGGGTGCCGTCGAATACTGGGGCGAATCGGACGGATGGCCTCAAAAGGGTTGGCACTATTCGTTTTTCGATCATTCGCTTGCACCTTATCCTCAAGCATATTTCATCCGAAGCATTTTCAGCGAAAAACCGCTCGTGCACATCGGTATTGTGGACGACCATGCAAAAAGTGTTGAATGGAACGATATAGAAATAGGTAAAACGCCCCTGTCGTCGCATTGGAACCGAAAAACCGGCGACAACTATCATCTGTTTACTTATACCAATGCCGAAGAAGTCGAATTGTTGGTAAACGGAAAATCGTTTGGCGTTCAAAAGAATGATACTTCCGATATAACGCGCCGCAACGCTATTTTCTGGAAAAATGTGCCTTACCGTGCGGGGCAAATCACGGCCATTGCCCGGACGAACGGAAAGGAAGTGGCCCGACACCGGTTGGAAACCACAGGAAAAGCCGTAGCCCTGCATATAACCACGCATAATGGGCAATGGAAAGCCGATGGTCTTGACCTCCAATATGTGGAGGTGCTTGCCGTGGACAACCGAGGGCGCAGGGTTCCGACCGCAGAAGGCGAGGTAAGGTTTGATGTATCGGGCGCCGCCCGCCTGCTGGCCGTCGACAATGGCGACCCTGCCGGTGATGCACTTCCTACCGGCGACAGGATAAACCTGCATCAGGGGCGTGCTATCGCAATCATCCGCGCAGGGCAACAAGCAGGAGCGGTGAAGATAAAGGCAACCATGAAAGGAGTGAAAAGCGCGGAAACAACGGCTGTTACGTTGGTTGCTTCTCCGCAGCGGGATTTCCCCCTTACGGATTATGGCGCAATCCTGGATCGTCCGGTTACGGGTGAAGCGACCGCAGGGGCCGAAACCGACAATTTTATCTGGTTCGACGGCAAAACACCGATTACTTATTCGGTTCCGAAAAACGGTGCGCCGGTCGTTTTGAGCGCTCTTGAAATGTGGAAAAGCGATATGCAACAAGTTACAGGGCAGGTTCCAAAAGAAGTTTCGGCCATGAAATCCCTTATTCGCATTGGACAAACGGATACCATTGATAAAAAAGAAGCGTTTCGTATTTCGATTGAAGAAACGGGGCATACTCCGTTTTTACAGGTTGTCGGCAGCGACCCGCGCGGAACGGCTTACGGTATACTCGAACTTTCGCGTTTGGCCGGCGTTTCGCCTTGGGTCTGGTGGGGCGATGTTGCGCCGGAAAAGAAAAACAGATTGGCTTTGCCTGCCGGTTTTTCGACAACAAAAAGTCCGTCTGTGGAATTTCGCGGGATATTTATTAACGACGAGGATTGGTCAACCTTGCCTTGGGCTATGAAAAATTACGCTTATCAATTAATCGACAGCATCAAGATCACCGACCATAAACGTTGGAAAGGAGCAATCGCCCCCGAAGCGTATGAAAAATACTTTCAACTTCTGTTGCGCTTGCGTGCGAACACCCTTTTGCCCGCGATGCACGAATGTACCGTACCGTTTTATTTCGTAAAGGGAAATCGTGAAATGGCCGAACGCTACGGAATGGTGGTGGCTACTTCGCATTGTGAACCGTTGATGTGCAATGCCGCAACCGAGTGGGATGTGCGCGGAAAAGGAGCTTATAATTACATTACTAACAGAGAGGCCGTTCTTGACTTTTGGGGTAAGCGCTTGAAAGAACTCGGCCGGTCGGAAAATATTTTTACTCTGGGGATGCGCGGCAAGCACGACGGATCGATGGAAGGCGTGAAAACGTTGCAGGAAAAAACCGATGCACTGCAACAGGTGATTTACGACCAGAGAAAATGCTTGGAACAGCGGCAACCCATCCCCCAACAATTCGTCCCCTACAAAGAGGTTCTGGAAATCTACGAAAACGGCTTGGATGTTCCCGAAGACATTATGCTCACCTGGTGCGACGACAATTACGGCTATATGACACGCCTGAGCGACCCTGCGGAACAGAAACGCAGCGGCGGCGCAGGCCTGTACTACCATTTGAGCTATTGGGGGCAGCCGCATGATTATCTTTGGCTTACCACTACGCAGCCCGGATTGATTTACAATGAAATGCGCGAGGCATACAAGCACAACGTTCGCCGCCTTTGGGTTGCCAATGTTCACGATGTAAAAACAGCTCGTTATCCGTTGGAATTGTTTTTGGATTTGGCGTGGGATGTAGAGATGTTACGTGAAACATCTTTATCCGGACATTTGAAAAATACCCTGGTCCGCGATTATGGAGAAGAAACCGGCGGGAAGATTTTTCCCGCAATGCAGGAATTTTATCGTCTTACGGCTATCCGCAAGCCCGAATTTATGGGTTGGAATCAGGTGGAACTGGATAAGAAAAAATATCCGCGCGGTTGGTCGCCGGTACAGGATACCGAATTTTCATTCACGGAATTTGGCGGAGAATTGGATAGATACCTGAATGATTACGAGAAAATTAAAAACCTGGTTTCGGAAACAGAAAAAACAGTTTCACCCGAAAAGAAAGACGCTTTTTTCGCCCAGATAAAATACCCTGTTTTCAGCGCAGCGGCAATGGCTGTGAAATGCCTGGAAGCGCAACGCGCCCGCCGGATGGCCAACGGACAATACAACGAATCGGTTTGGGAAAAAGAAACAGCCTTGAAAACAGCTTGCGCCGAAAGTACCGACGCTTTCCTCGAAATCCGCCGATTGACCGATTATTATAATAACGAACTGGCAGGCGGAAAATGGAAATCCCTGATGTCTGACAATCCGCGCGATTTATATGTATTTGATGCACCGTCGCTCACGAACCAAGCCCGCAGCGACAGTATTACTGTCCGCAATGACGATGCTATTGCCATGAACGCCTGTGATTTTACCAAGTCTTCTTCCCTTGTTGAAATCATCGAAATGCTCGGACACAGTATGAAAGCCGTAAACCTTCCGAAAGGCGGCTCGCTGACGTATGCATTTGAAACCGGACAGGAAGGCGAAGCCGTTTTACGTACCGCCCTTATCCCAACCCAGCCCAATGACAAGGGCGATTTACGCTTTTCGGTAAAAATAGATGATGAAGAATCGCAGGTGATTTCGCTCAAAGAGCCGTTCCGCAGCGAACAATGGAAAATCAATGTACTGCGCGGGCAGGCGCTAAAAACGACGAAACACCATTTGAAGAAAGGCAAACACACGCTCACAATCACCGCCTTGGACAATCACATCGTCGTTGACCAGTGGATGCTTGATTTTGATGCGGAAAGGAAATTTTATGTATTACCCGTCAATTAAAAAGAATATGAACAAAAGAATAATCTTCTCCATTACAATCGGATGTATTTTATGTCTTTACGCGGAACAAACTTTCGCGCAAAAGCCGCCCATTATGGGCTGGAGCAGTTGGAACAATTTTCGCATACACATCAACGAGGAAATCATTCGTGCGCAGGCGGATGTGATGCGTT
>JAISYG010000130.1 GCA_031270075.1 Dysgonamonadaceae bacterium | reverse complement strand
CGTTACCACTCCGGAAATGGTTTTCTGTTGCGCATAAGCGCTACAAAAAACGAAGAGGGAGAGAACGAGCGTCGCGAACGATACTTTTTGTTTAGTTTTTTGCATCATAATAATACTTTTTCATGATATATTTATTAATATTGTTTAACACTGTGCAATATTAATTTGTTTTTATATTCCGGATGGGGTAATAATTGGTTTTGGATGGGGGTGAAACTGTTAGCGGATTAAAAATGCCGTTAAATTGAGATACCGGATTTCTCTTTTTGCCATCTAAGGCTTTCGTTTGTCTGCATAGCGCCGAAAAAATTTCTTACCTGGGTACTGCCGTGGCCGATTTTCCTGCAACAGTTGTGGAGCGGAGAGATTATATCATAACTTTCACGGCAATCGCCTCCGGTGTGTCGTGTAAAATCGCTTTCACAATGTATATTCCGGGGGCGATGGGCTGTAGCTGGATGGTTTTCGAGGTGTTTTCTACGGCCATCGAATAGATTTTCTGTCCGGTAATGGTAAACAGTTCGATTTTCCGGATGGTTTTTTCCGCCCGTACCGTCAATGTTCCGGCAAGCGCGTCGGTGTAACAGGTAATTCCTTCCCTGCTTTTTTCGACCGACTGTATGCCTGAAAGGGTTCCGCCCTGATTTTGCTTTTCAGTGATTTCGGAAACGATACCATTTAAATAGATTTCCAAATACGTGTAACCTTCATCGTTGCGATCGGTGGCGGTTTTTCCGGGATGGTTGTTTTCCAGCCAGCCGTCGGGGAGGCCGTCGAGGTCGGTATCCGTTACGGGCGTTCCCGGCACCAGATCGGGCCAGGCCGACCACTCGGCGCCGGCGCCGGCCGGTTTCAAATCCTGTTGTGAATCGATAATGCCGGGCAACTTCGACTGTACACCGGTAAAGGCGGCGGTATGGGTTCGGGCTTCTTCTATAATCCGGGTATCCAATGCATCACGGACGAGCGAACAGCCGGCGTAGGCGAGCACCTGGTCGCGGGCCTGTTCGGGCGTATGGGTCGTTATCACCCCGGTGGCGAGGGGTTGCGACAGGCGCAGGGCGTCTTTGTCCGCCTGCGTCAAGGTGCCGTATTTGGAGTGGATCTGGTTGTAAACGCCATACGTCCAATTGTCGTTGGTAGCGTTGACGTGTCCTTCCACTGTATTGCCTGCTATATAAAAGGTGCCCCAAACTTGGTCGATGGCGGGAAACGAATTATCAATCTTTTTGTCAATGGCTATAATGCGGCCTTTTTTGGTGGCGTTGAGGGTGTTTCCTGCGGGGCCGGGACTGTAATAGTTGTTGACGATATTGACGTGCATGGCTTCGGCTCCGTAGCATCCTTCGCCTGCGTAATTATAGTATACGTTGTTGCGAATATCGCACCACTCGTTGGTAGGCGTGGAGGTTTCTCCCGGCCCGAGGCGGGGCACGCGGCTCTTGTTGTGCGCCATCAGGTTGTGGTGGAAACTGGCTTTCATCCCACCCCAAATGCCGCCGTAGCCGTGCGCTCCTTTGGAATGTTGCGAATAATTGAGGCTCTCGGAGATAAGGCACCATTGCATGGTGAAATCGGCGTTTTCGTAAAACGAGCAACACTCGTCGGTACTCCAGCTTACGGAGCAGTGGTCGACGATGATGTTTTTGTGCCGGCGGCCGCCCAGGGCATCGGCGCCGTCGGCATTGACATCTTTCAAATCGCCCATCCGGCAACGGATGTAGCGGATAATTACATTGTCGGCATCGACACTTAGCGGAAAACCGGCCAAGCAAATACCGCCTCCCGGGGCTGACTGGCCGGCAATGGTGAGGTTTCCGTTTTTGATGCTCAGGCTGCTGTTCAACCAGATGGTTCCCGATACGGCGAAGAGGATGGTGCGGGCGCCCGACCGCGTAAGAGCGTAGCGCAGGGTGCCGGGGGTGTTGCTGTCGGCCAGCGATGTTACGTAGTAGACTGTACCGCCGCGGCCTCCGGTGGTGTAGCGGCCGTGCCCTTCGGCTCCGGGAAATGCCGGGGTTTGCGCTTCCGTTTGCACAAACGGGTGCAGGAGCGCCAAGATAATAAGGAGAACGATTGTGTGCTTCATCTCGATTTATATTTTGAATACCATTATTTGTCCGCCGGACAGGATCTTAACAATCCCGTGTTCGTTTATTTCAATCGAATAGCTATCCGCAGTGGGAATGTATCGACCGGTTTTTTGTCCGGTGAAATTGAACCGTTCGATCACCGCCTGCGGGGGAAGATGCTCAAAATACAAGCGTCCATCCCTTACGTAGTGTATAATTTCCGGCGATTGGGGTGTGGTGATGCCCGTCAGCCCCAACGGGTCGGACAGTTCGCTCAAGGCGCCGCTTTCGGCTACGGCATAGACCTCGTAAGCGTTGTCGCCGGTGGAGGGATAGTGGTTTTCGGTGGTGATGCTCACGGCCGTTCCGTTTTCTATAACAATGTAGCAGATGGCGTAATCTACTTTATCCCAGACCACATGGCCACCCGAACCGCGGAGTACGGGAGCCGCTGTGGCTTCCGTCAGTACCAACGGATTCCAGTCGATGGAACCTTTCGTTACGTTTTGCCGGGTATATTGGGCAGCCTGGGCGTCGGTAAGTACGGTTTGCCGTCCGCCAACGGTTTGGCTGCCATTGTCGGCGCTGGTGGTGTATTCGCTTTTGCGGTTGCTGAGGTCGACCGGTTCGCCATTGGCATTCATGCTGTTGTATTCGGCAAAGAGTGCGGGGATGACGCCCATATTGGTCCATCCGGCAGCGGTGGGCAAGATTTGCATAAGGGTATTAATAAATACCGCACGGGGTGCATTTTGCCAGGGGCGTCCGAGCTGGTATTTGTTGTTTTGCGTGGCGGGATCGCCGTCGATGGTACATTCGCGGAATACATATCCCCAGGAGGAAGAAGCCAGGGTGGAAGGCGCGGTAATCACATCACCGTTGCTCCGGCCGATGCAGTAGAGCAGGCATTCGTCGAAGAAAATGTCGCCGCCACCGAAGATGAAATCGACCGTGCCCCGGATGTCGCAACGCTGGTAATACTGGATGCTGTTGTTGCCGGTAAGATGCGTATCCTGATGTCCCAGCAACTGAATGTTTTTGTATGCGTTGTACTTACCGTAGTCTTTGAGGGCGACAGCCTGTCCGGCGTTCACACCCGCTGCATTTTCTACGGTGATGTTTTCCATATAGAAATGGTCGGCGAGGATTTCGAGCGTCTGGCAGGTGGAGGTGGTAGCCCCGTTCAATCCACTGTAAACGGAGGCGGTAACGATCACGTTTTCCCGGCTCTGTCCGATAAGCGATACGTGGGATTTGTTGGACGGCAGCGAGGGGCGTTCCTCATACCGGCCGTTTTTCACAAAAACAAGGAAGGGAGTTCCGTCCGTCGGCGCAGCGTTGAAAGCCGATTGAATGGTGGTTCCGTTGCCGGAGCCGTCTTGGGCCACCACAAAGTCGAAGGTGCGGGCAATGGGTTGCGGGCGGTTCATGGTGTTAAACGTCAGCGTCAGGCCGGCGAAAGCATTGCCCGACAAATCCTGTAGTGCGCCGGCAGGAACCATCAGCGTGTACGCCGAGTTGTAAGCCAGGCCGGCATATTTGAAAGTAGCGGTTTTCGAGCCGAACGTCCCGGCGATGGGCTGCCCGTTCAAGGTAACGGAACCGGTTCCCGCCTGTACCCGTTCGTTGAAAGTGAGCACAATCGAACCGGAAGCCGAAGCGGAGGAGGATCCTTCGGCCGGCGAGGTCGAGAGGAGTGTGGGCGGATCGGTATCGATCGCGGTTTCTTTGTCGGCGTAGATGAAAATGCGGGTCAGGGCCGTGCCGTCGTTATCGGTGGCGTTGCCCAATGTAGCGCTGGCGACATCGGCCTTCCAGCGGATATAGACCTTGTTTTGGCCCTCCGCCTCCTGAGGGAGGATAGCGTCGCAGGGCACCCATCCCGAATTGTAGACACCGGCGATATCGACTGAGGTCAGATCGGTAAACTGCGTGCCATCGATGGAATATTGCATCGTTTGCTTGCTGTGTACCTGATAGTTTCCACCCATCAACGATGTTACCCGGATGTGAGTGTAACCTTCGGTCGAAAACGAAGCCTGGTAGTAGCGTTGCTCGCTGTCGAAATCGGCGCCCGCCGTCCATTTCCGGATGCAGGGATACGAGGGGTTGAAACTGCCGGTGTTGGCCAACCAGTTCACCGTTGTACCGTCCGGCTTATACAGGCTGATGGTGCCGGTATTGGTCGATTCGGAATAATAATCGCCGCTGCGTCCGGTACGTGGCTCCTGTACTACGAAATCCCAGCCGACGATAAACGGTATTTCGTCGAAAGTGGCGACAATCGATAGATCTTCGTTCACCTGAAAGGTTCGCGACGTTTCGCTGGATCCGTCTTCCCAAAAACTGAAAACAGTAACCGGGTTGGCGACAATAGCGGCAGTAACCATCGTCCCCGCCTCGTATTGCCCGTTCACCGGCTCAGGAGTCAGTTTCACAACTCCCCAGCGGCTGCCTTCGATGCTTACGTTGAAACGATAAGTGGCCAGGGCTTCAAAAACCGCTATCACCGTCCGGTCGGTATCGAGGGTAATATCGAACTGCGACGTATCGGCCAAAGTTTCGCCTTCAGCGTTCGTCCACTTCACAAACCGATAGCCGAAATGGGCGGTAGCCGTCAGACTCACCACCGTGCCGGCGTCGTAGGTATCGCTGTTGATCGACCGGGCAATGCTTCCCGCTCCGGGTATATTAACCGAAGTATTCAGATGCACCTGAGGTGCAGTAGACGTATAATTCCCGTAAATCTTTAAATCGAAAAGATAAGCGTTTTGCACGGAATTGAGATTGGTAAACTTCAAAGCCACATTTGTTTCATTCACAACCACCGACACCACCGAACCGCTGGCCGTACCGGCCACCGCGCTGCTCACCGACACCCAGTCGGCATCCGCGGCCGATTTCTTCCACAGCTGATAGCCCCGGTTGCTTCCGGTAGCACCGTGAATAAATTCCACCCGGGTAATGGAAGCCAAGGGCGAAAGCTCGATATAAGGCGTAGCCGATTTAGCTGCCATCAGATAACCGGCCGAAACAACCGCATAGTCGAACCGATCGGTATTGACGCCGGAAGGCGCCACTTCGATTTCCCGCAACCGATAGACCAGCGTTTCGTTCGAGAAATCCGTTTTCTTCGTTACCGAAGTTTCTGTTACAGAAGAAGCAAGCGCTTCCCACGATTGGAAAGTTTCGTTTACCAACAATTTTTCGTCGTTGCCCTGGGCTTGTATATTCCATGCGGAACAACAACAGAGAATGAATACTAAAAGACGTGTTTTCATTTTGCTATATAGATTTATTTTTTGCAATATTAACCGGTTTCCATCTTTCGGACAGGGTAAAAAATGATTTTGGATGGGGGTGAAATTGACTTCTCTATATACAACTACCAACCAGTGGGTTAGTATTTTTCTAATAGACCACTTTCCAACGCTCTGTTCCCGCCGTTACGATATACGCACCGCGTGCAGGCAGCCTGCAAGAGAATGTTTCTGTTTCGACGCCGGAGAAAGACTCGCTACGGATTATTTCCCTGCCTGCTATCGAATAAACTTTTACAAGCGTATTTTGCGCAAGACCGGCTATGTAAAGTCGTCCGTCGCGAACAAAGGCGTTAGCCTGTTCGGTAATCGGCAAGACGATGTTTCCGGTGCCCCATTCGTCGGGTTCCAACGGATTGCGACCGAGTTGTGCAAGAGCGAGCCATGCTGTAGCTCCGGTGTGAATGCGTTTGTTGTATTTCCATTCGTTGCCTTTGGGGGTGCCGTCGGGATTTGCGCCTTCAAGCCAGATACCGGTGGTAACTCCGTCGTGGTCGGCTGCCGTTATGCTGCCGTCTTCTTCGGCTGCCGCATTGGCAATAGCCAACTGTTCTTCGTATTTCGCAACGTTGCCTATTACTTTTTCGACGATAATCTTCTGAAGACTGCCTTCCCACCACACGCCGTCGCGATCGTCGTTGAAGTCATACATACCGTTTACAGCAAACTTGCTTTCAATGGTAGACAGGATGCTGGAAACGTCAATTGCAGGGTCGTTATGAAAAGCCATCAATCCCCACGTATTCACATCGAGCGGATAAACATCTTTATTGGTTGAACCGTCGGATTTCGTGCCGGTATAAAAAAGACCTTGTTCCGGATCGTACATTCGCATCACAAAGGTTCGGGCGTGTGCCGCTTCATTCCTGTAAAACGGTGCGTTACGGCCTCCCGAGAGAATATAGTTGCTTTTTTCCAGTTCATTGGCTAATTGGGAGAAAGCACTATAAATGTCTATACAATGTTCGGTACTGATGTAAGCTGCGTTCTGCTGATCGTCGTCGAATCCTTCCCAACCGCCTTTGAATCCACCGTTTATTTCGTCTTTCAAGGTATAGATATAGTCGGCTATTGTGCAGGCCGCTTCGAGGTACTTCGTTTCTTCCGACTGCCGCCATACTTCGAGGAATGCAATGATTGCCCATGCATTATTGCCGGTAGAGTACGAATCGCTGTAATAATCCTCCCACCACTGTTGGCTTTCGATATCGAAAAATCCGGTAAGTTTGGCGAAAGGCGATTGGCCGGAAGCCGAAACCCATCCCGGAGGCGATACCGGATTTCCTGCGCTGTAGCCGTTGCGGACACCTCGCTCCGAAACGTCGAACTTGCGGTCATTGGAGAGCGCAAAAAGTAATCCGTCCGCCACTTTGCAGGCCTGCTCGTCTTTACCGGCATAACTCAGTGCAAGTATGGTCATTGCCACATCGTAGGAGTAAGCGACGGAATTGATAAAATAACCTTCCTGATCGAGCGGAACAGCTTCATAACTGGCCGGAAATACCGGATCCGGACGCGGCGCAGCAAATTCGTAATAAATTTCATCCAGATAGAATATGATTTTGTCTTTATTCCAATTGTTCATATAGTCTGCTACCCAACCGAATCCGCCGGAGATATAGGACAAATCGAATCCGGTAAGGTCGATTTCAAACCGTTGCCAGTCTGAAGTCAGCGTTTGGTAGCCTGTTTCTTTCCATCCGGAATCGGAATAAGCTTTATCACCGCCGTTGCCACCAATGAAGAAGTTGACTTCTGCCGTTTGGCCGTTTTCGGCGCGGGCATGAAAAACGAGTTTCTCAGCGCCCTGCAAATCCATTCCGGCATGAGGGGAGTCGCCCCAGTCGAATTGTGGCGTTCCACCGGCTTCCAGCACGCCATTGCCGAAATAATATCCCGACCAGCACTCCGCGCGAAGGGGTACATCCACTTTGATGGATGTAATACCCGAAAAAGCATCCGGAAAGGCCTCGTCCATCTGAGGATCTTCAATATATCCGAAAGTCATCACACCCCGTTGTGTAAAAGCGTTACGCGAATCGGAATAGTCCTTATATACATATAACTTACGACTGTATTCGTCTACCTGACCGGCAAGCCAGTTGGCGGCAGGCGAATCATCTGTGATTGTAGCGGCACACGCTGCCGGCATACAACAGGCGACTGTCAGCCATACGCTCGCAAGAATTGACAAACGCCGATTTTTCCCCCTGTAATTGAATGGATTCATATTCTTTAGATGATTTTTATGATATTCAAATTTTAACCCTGTAAAAAATAAGCATTGGCTAAATAACAAGCCAATGCCTCGTTGACTTCTACGAAAGTTTATCCGAAAATTCCGAATAATTTCCTTTTTTTATCACCTAATTTGATTAATTGTCCTATCAGGGCAAACTCTTCACGATATCCATATCCTACACCTTGCCAACTTTTAAATCTTTTTTTCATATATTGGTTAACCGGATTATCTAATTTTGAGGCGAAATTGGCTATGAATTCCCCCATGTCGGAAAAATCAAATTCCCTAACCGTACCGAGATCCGGGGAATTCCATTGTGCGTTCGGGACAACATAAATTTCACTAGGGTCAATCACAATGCCTTCTTTGATTCCGTTTCCACCATTTTCTAAAGATTCTAACAGTTGCTTCAACAGATAGTGACAACAATAGAATTCAAGATTACGTGCCACAATTTTCACTCCTGGTCCAGTCTGTGTTTTGGTGATATCACTCAGATCTGTTTGCAGGAAAGTTTCTCTACTACACTCGCGATCCTCACGTCCTTTCCCTTTCCCCATTGCGATAAAAAAATAATACTTGTAATTTGCCATAACATTTCCTCCTTTAAAAATTGAATTAATTATTTGTTTTTGAAGATATCAGTTGCAAAATAATGTCTTTTTTCGCTCTATACTCTTTCCTTTTTATTTCATTTTCAACTTCCAAACAAGTTGTTTCCAAAGCAGCATAAATATGGGAATATAATTCTCTTATTTTATCGTCACTTTCAACCGGATCGGAATATGTGGCCAAAAAAATCTCGGCATTCCTTAAGTTCTCTAAAGCGGAATCCCAGTCGTTGTTATACCAATCGATTTCTCCGATAGTGGTCAAAGACCATGCGAAATCGTATACGCAATCGCTATTGCCTTGAAAGAAATCGTCGTTAAGATAGGCAAAACTGTCGGATGCAAGCTTGCAATACTTTCGCACATCCTGCACCATTTCATGTTGCCGGTCCAATACTATTAAATTTCTTGCAATAAAAATAGCTGTATTTGCAGTGGCAATAGCCAAAGAATGATTTAAAAGATCTTGCTTATGGTAAAATTCAATAAATTCCAAAGCGGTTTTATAATAAGGGAGCGCTTCTATGGGACTCTTTTCTTTCTTTTCGATCGCTGCACGAAGCTTATAAGCTTCAAATATGTTCATTTGAATGTTCTCAAATGAAACAAGGAGGGGACTCAAGAGTAAATGGATGCCTTTTTCGCAGTTTTTTTTCGCATTTTCGATATCTCCACGTTTCAAGCAGGCATATCCTTCCGTAATAAGGATACTTCCAAAATTATAGGTAAGAAAAGGATCTTGGGGATTTTTTTCATAATTTTCCTGCAATTTCTCCACATTGTCCCTCATTATTCGGCTTGCATTCTCTTTGTTTTCGGTCAACTCCAGATATTTTGACCAGGCAGTTTGCACTATCATTTGAATTCCGCTCAAATCATAATCTTGGGGATATATACTTCCATAATGACATTCTATTCTGTTTTTTAGTCGATCTTTATCTATTCGATCCCATGCATTTTGAATCAGCGTTTCCGCAGAATCATAGTCTTTATTCGCAATATATTTCATGGCAAGAAGAACCTCCGTTTGGGCGCACAGGGAAGTTTCTTCGATTCTGGAAATAGCATTAAAACCCGTACCTCGACTAAGGGATCTATTTTCAAGTATGGGAATCATTACTTCCAGCAGTTCCATACTTTGTTTCGGATATTTTGTTGCCAGATCTCCTCGCAATTCCCGGAACAAAAAAAGAAATATATTACTGGGATACGGAGCACTTCTCATGGGTTTCAATACTTCCTGAAACCAAGACAGACCTCCTTCTGTATTGATTATTTCTATGACGGCTAATTGCTCAATGGACGAGTCGGACTGATTTCTGAAATTTTCGTTACAGATAAATGCAGTTGCTTCTTTGATGAGATTGGCTTTCAAACAATGATATAGAAATTCACTTCTGCGGACAGAATCCAAAATATGCAAATCGATCAAAGCGTAAACAATCGCTTTGTGAAATTTTGCCAGATTCTGCTTGGTTTGTCGATTGAGAATCTCCCTGCAAAGTTCCGGAAATTCAAATTTCCACCAACCCAGTCCCAAATCCATCCGAAGATATCCGGATAAATAATCACGCAGTTCGAGGAGTTTTACTTCGCTTGTATCGATGTTTAAACTTTTCAGAGTAACCAGTAAATCGTTATTACGTATTCCCGTACGGGAAACGGCAATTATCGTGCAAACGGCTTCAACCCAATCTTTTCCATACGCGTCATAGGCTCTTGACAAAATGGTATTGAATGCTAAAGAAATATTATCCGGCATGTGTTCTATTTCTTTTTTCATCCACAATAGATGAGCGTTGTTACCGGAAAAACTTTGATAATCTTTACCGGTCATTGTCATCAGGTAATCATTCAGTATCTTTGCATATAGCGGCAGTCGGTTGTTATATGCTTTTTCCGTCGCCAGCGTTAACACTTCCGCATCATAATTTTTTCCGAACATAGCAGCCCTATTGATTAACATTTGTTTGATATCATCCGGTTGGTTGCGTGTCGGATCTAAATGATACAGTTGGATATAAGGGTTTACCTTTTTTATTATATCCGGCTGAACAGAGGCAATTATACGTACCCGATCCGGAAGTTGATCTTCGAGCCATGTGAAAAATTGAATATGTTCGGATGTTATTCGATCCAAAGCGTCAACCAAGATAATAATATCTTTTTGATTAGCAGACGACCTTAATAGTTCCTTGAAAAGTTTTATCAATTGATTTGTTTCGAGTTGTTCAATACTCTTTGATTTTCCTGTAATTTCCTGCAATAGTTTTATGAATTTCAGAAGCATTCCGTTCAGTGTGGACGAAGACTGGTTTAATCCTGCAAAATTGACTAAAAGAATATTGTTTAATTGCTTGGTTTGTTCAAGAAGTCTTAAATAGAGTTTGGCCAATAAGACACTTTTTCCGGAACCGGATTCTCCATAAATCAATAATCCGGAACGTTTATATTTATCTGTGGTTGCAAAATCAAACAATTCATCCTCTTGTTTTTGAGGAATTGTACCTTCACATTTATTTTTTGCATAGATAAAAAGTTCATTGTCTTCGCTTGACTTCAACTCATGACCTGAACGATTTTTCAAGGAATCGATTTCTTTGAAAATACTAACTTTCAGGTCATTGTAGATCATCGAATCCAATGCTTCCAAACCGGTCAAAGGGGTTCCTTCTTTTGTCCATTGGGCCTGATAGTATTTTATATTTAAACTGTTTTTTTCATACGCATTGATGATTGTGTTTTTTAATTTATCCTGCTTTTTTTTATCCGATTCATAAATTCCCTTTTCGTTTTTCCCCATTCTCCAATATGGCAATGGTTTCCGAAAGTAAAAAAAACATTTATCCTTATCCATTAAGTTCAATCCCTGATCAATTTCAATGTGAGTAATACTCTTGTCCAATAATTGTTCATGAGTAATCTTATTTTCCAGTACAATATCATCCACAATTTTCCGGATTCCGATGGCTTCGGCATGGAGCGATTTTTGCACATCGGTTGTATAATAGGTCCAGCCATAACGATCGCCTAAAATGCCTATCATACGTGGTTTGCATTCATTAACCCGCTTCAGGCACATCCTGAACACACTTTTTTCCAGTTCTTCCTGATTTTGTTCCGAGCTTCCACGTAAATCCAAGACATTCAATTGATACCCTTTTTGCATAAGTTCTGTATTCAAACGTCTGAAAGCATGCTCCCGAAGGTAATCACGTTCGGCATACATGTCTTTAAATGTACTTGATAAGAAGACTTTAATTGTGTTATTACGATACACTTTGAAAATGTGTTAGAGATTCTATACTTACATTACTTTATATACCCTCAATCCAATACTTTTCAGCAAGGAAATAATATTTTCGGCCATATCCTTGTCTTTTTGTTTTTCTTCTTCCGGCAATTTTTCCCAGGCGATCAGCAAGGGGTGCGTTTTTTGGATGGCATCTTTTTCCTTTCCGTACATCCATCCGTCAACGATTTTGCTTTTCATCCAAACCCGATGCACTTCTATACCCATCGTCAGGATTTCATTTGCTGTAAACTGTTCGACAGACGGAAAAGGCGTATCGCCCGAATCGTAACTGCAACCGATCAGTGTCAGGTAATTAGCGATGTTCTGCGCCTGTTCACGATTGGTGTTTTTGATGTGTTCCGTCAATTCTTCCCAAGGGATATCATAATCCGTACCGGGATTCTTTCGACGATAATCTTCGTGGATGGCTATCGCCAGTTTTTCCTTGTAACTGTTTAAAATCACTTCGCGCAAAACCAGGCGGATAAAAGCGTCGGCGTCGACGTGTAAAGACAGTTGCGAATAAAACGGCAAGGAAACCGGATCCCAGATATTGCCTTCGATACGGCTCATATCAAGAATCGCTTCCATGGAGCGTGCGCCGTGTTTATATTTTGGAACGAGCAACATTGCCCACAGGACATTTTTATTTATCGGGGTATTTCCGTCTTTCTTCATTTTCAGTTTGCGCTCACAAAGATTGCGTAAGAGCAAGGCGCGTCGCAGAATGTAGTTTTTGTCGTTTTCGTTCGCCGGATTCGGTCCCAACACATTGATTGTACCACGCAGACGACTCACAAAATCGGGTCCTTTTCTCTCTTTGAATGTTTTCTGCTCATCGGCATTTTCAGACAACATGGGACGGGAAAACTCTTCAAAAGTCGCCGAAGTGCCACCGGCAAAAACCAGAATACATTTGCCCAAGGGATGTTCACCGCTTTCGTCCTTGAATTTTCCATCCTGCATGGGCATTAGGAAGTTTTTTATCCAGCCGAGTTGTATCCCGTTCCGGTCGGAATCGAACTCATCGAAAAAGACCAACGGCAATTTACCTTCAAGGATTCCATCGCGCACTTGTTGGAAAGCGCAGCCAAGGTCGTTATTATGTGTAAATTGCGATACATTGAATTCTAATTTTTCCACCTTGCCCGGCAATATATTTTTGGCAATCTGGGTTACGCCAAAGGACTTACCGCTTCCGGGAGCGCCGAATACAGCGATAGACAGCGGACGAACAGGATCCGAACGGACGTAATTATCAATCAGATTACAAATATTCCGGTACGATTCGATTTCCCGACGGTCAATCGTTGTCAGTGCGCCGAACGACAACTGAGGCAATCCTTCAATGATTTTAGCGCCTTCCAGCACATAATCGCAAGCTAAGTCAAAAATTTGTTTATTATCTACACTGTTGGAAATGCACCAAAAGTTCGGGTCAATTTCGTTTTGCCCGGTAGTAAACGGTATTTCAAAAACCTTTTCGGGAGTTCCGGTTTGGTCAGGCATTGTGGCGCTGTGATTGACCCATTCGTTGAATAAAAGGTCGCCGGTAAGGGTATTGTTTCCTGCCTGAAGTACAGGTAAGATCTGTAAGCTGTTTTTACCATCCAACACTTTAGCCACTTGCCCTGCAAGAGCCGCCGTCATTGCAAGGAAACTCCTGTCGGGAATTCGGTTTTGTATCTCCCGCAAAGTCCCTTCCGATCCGCCATGAGCCAGCGCCAGAACGGCTTTCGGTTCTCCGTTTTCTCTTTGGATGTAAACCGCTCCATCTTCGGCAAACGGAATTAAAATGTGTGGAGCCGGATGAAGATACGACAAAACGGGATTGTTTTGAATTTGCCAGAGCAGTTCGGTAGCCGTTCGTTCCCACGAAACACGGCTGCTGATCATGGCTCCGCTTTTGCGTAGCACATCGGCATCGAGCAGTAAAAAACAACGGTCGATGATTTCGCAAAACGGTTCTTTCTCCGGTAGTCTTTTATTCGATGCCCAAAGAACGGGAAAAGCGCCTTGAGGAACAGATACGTTTTCTAAACCTTCATCTATAATAACAATGTACTCCTCGTTTGCTGCTATATAGCAAGTTTGCTCCGGTTTTTTTGTGTATTTGATTTCGTAACCCCGGTTAAGGAGAAAACGAACCGTTTCCAAAGCCGTATTCCGGTCGTATTGTTTTTCGTTTTCGGGTAAATCTTCGTAAGGGACAAGGCATGGATGTTCTTTTTGCTCATCGTTGCGTTTGGTACCGTATTTCCAACCTTCGGCCAGGCGCTGTTGCGCCCAGACTTTATGTGTGTTTTTTGCCAGCAATTCGGTGATTTCCGTTACATCGGCAGGCAGTTCCGGCGATAGATGATGCGTGTTCATAAATGTTTTTGTTCTATTTTTTTATGTTATCAGCCCTTCATTGAACCTGTTGATTATTAACTCTATTGCCGTATAATCTTTCCTTTTTTCGCTTTCCGGCAATTTTTCCCACACTTTCAGACAGTTATGTATCTTAAAGTCATCGTTTCGATGGTCGCCGTAACGCCAACCGTTACTGTATTTCTCTATCATCCAGCGGCGATGTTCCATCATTGCCAGGGTTTCCCTGTCTTTTTCGGAAAAAACGACCGGCGAATAGGAACCGGTTATATCCAATTTCTTGCCCGTAGCGATGAATATATGCAAGTAGGTGTCTATTATTTGATTCCGGTTTGTCTGTTTCAAATGCCCTGAAAGAGTATGGTATTCGTCTGCTTCCATGTAATGGCCTTGTGCATCTTTTTTCCGCCAATGATTATGAGCCGTTTCCGCAAGAATCTCGATTTCGGAATTTAACGTCATTACATAGTGTACGGTTGCTTCAAAGGTATTTAGCAGGAAGATATTTCTGTTTTTCAAGGTTAATATCTTGTGTCCATCCGTATTAAATACATCCGTCCAGTTTTCCGATTCTTCGGAGAATATAAAAATATTCGGTAAGTTATCGGTCCTCCTGTAACGGATAAACAGGGCGGTTTTCATTGCTTCTATCTGATTATCCGGACAAACAAAAATAGAGGTAAACCGTTTATTTGAACACACCGTATCTAAGTTATCCGTATATTCTATTTCTGCGAAATCCGGTAAATAAGCGTATTTCTTTTGAAATGAACGAATGGTTTCCTTGTCTTTTTCCACAATCATCCATCGAAAAGGAACTCTGTTCATAGTCAGGCAATGCACCAGACTCAGAATGACTGTTTCTGCTTTTTCGGTCAGTCCGACAATAAGAATTTCGGGGGTAAGGTCTATCGTTTGTGGTAAAATTTTGTCAATGTTCATACTTAAGTCGTATTGGATGCCCATTTCGTTCATATTGAAAAGAAGGCTGTCAAAAAACGGTGTCCGGTATTTGAACAAGGCGGATTCTTCCAATAGAAGCTTCAGTTCGCGATCATTGATTAAGGTGTAACATTTCAAAGCCTCTTTCCGGTTTTTCTTTTTCAACAGAGAAAAGGCCGATTGTGTAATTTCCACATTGTTTTTGTCGTTACCGGTTACGATGTATAGCCGGCTTGCGGTAGGAATTTGGGCTTTCTGCAAAAAAATCTTATCAAAAATATCGCCGCAGAAGAACATTTTGATGCCTTTCTGCTCGAACGCTTCCGCATATTGGTTACGTTCTTCCGCAAGTACAATTATTTTCTCGTCGTTATATTTCCGGACCAGATTCCATGTCATTTCATTCAATCCGCAAATAACAATGTGTTTCCTGAAAAAAAGGCGAATCCGGATATCGGACAAAAAATGGGGAGCAATGATTGTAATAATGATTTTCAAGCTAAGCCAAAGAAAAGCGAACAGAAGAATCCATTGTGCCGCCATTAGATTGGCCGGAATGTCGTCAGAATGGTATTCTCGTTCAAACAGCCGGAATGTTTCATAAAAAGAATTCCCCCATTGATACTTCGTTGCGTCGGCTTCCATAAAGCCCGATATTCCGAAAAAGAAACCTGTCATCAGGGCGCTAACAAATATAATTTCCCACCAATGTTTTTTAAAGTATTTCATATTTCCGCCAATCGTTTCCTATTCATGACATTATTTTCGCTGTAAAGGTAAGAAAAAAAATCAATTACAAATCACTTGCCCCTGAATATTTTGACATGAAATTTGCAGTAATAAAAAAGGCTTATCTTTGTCCCTTGGCGCAATTTGCGTTCAAGATCGAACTACAACACTTTTCGCCGCAACTCAAAGTCGCGCCCTAAATATTTTTCCCGCACCACCGGATGGGTTGCCAATTCTTCGGCCACTCCTTGAAATAACACTTTCCCTTCAAATAAAAGATAAGCGCGGTCGGTAATCCTCAGCGTTTCGTGTACATTGTGGTCGGTAATCAGAATACCGATATTTTTGTGTTTCAGTTTTCCTACAATCTGCTGAATGTCCTGAACGGCAATAGGGTCGACACCGGCAAAAGGTTCGTCGAGCATGATGAATCTCGGGTCGATAGCCAGGCAACGGGCGATTTCGACGCGGCGCCGCTCGCCTCCCGAAAGCTGGTCGCCCAGGTTTTTCCGGACTTTTTCCAATCCGAATTCAGCGATGAGGCCTTCCAATTTTTCTTTTTGGTATCCGGCCGGTTGTCCCGTCATTTCGAGGACGGAACGGATATTATCTTCCACCGACATTTTCCGGAAAACGGAAGCTTCCTGCGCTAAATAACCGATACCGCTACGGGCGCGTTTATAAACCGGGTACTTCGTGATATCCTTGTCATCGAGAAAAATTTTTCCTTCATTCGGAGTTACCAAACCTACGGTCATATAGAAAGTAGTGGTCTTTCCGGCGCCGTTCGGCCCCAGCAGTCCAACAATTTCCCCCTGTTTCACATCAATAGAAACATGGTTGACCACTGTCCGGTTCCGGTACCGTTTCACCAGATTTTCGGTACGTAAAATCATTTGTTCCATGAAAACTGTTTCAATTTGCCGGTAAAATTACTAAATTTGCGGTCGGTAACAAAATATAATGATAAGTACATTACAAAAATTCGGAGAATACCTGCGGCTGATGTTTCGGACATTCGCGATTCCTGACCGCTGGAGTGAGTTTTTCAAGCAAACGTTACGCGAAATCCACAAACTGGGGATGGATTCTCTGGCGATTGTTATTTTCGTATCGGTTTTCATTGGTGCGGCGATTACCATCCAGGTTTCGTTAAACATTCAATCGCCCCTGATTCCCGATTTTACGGTAGGATACATTGCCCGCGAAGTCATTCTGCTGGAATTTTCATCAACCATTATGTGTTTGATTCTGGCCGGAAAGGTAGGATCGAATGTGGCTTCGGAATTAGGCACGATGCGGGTAACCGAACAGATCGACGCCCTGGAAATCATGGGCGTCAATTCCGCCAATTACCTGATTCTGCCTAAAATCGTAGCCTTTGTCATCTTTATCCCGGTGCTGGTTATTTTCAGCATGTTTTTCGGCATCGGCGGCGGCTATTTTATCGGATGGGCAACCGATACGATTACGGTAGCCAAATACCAGCTGGGAATCCAATACTGGTTTGTACCTTATTATATTACCTATTCCATTGTCAAATCGATGGTATTTGCCTTTCTGATTGTTTCCGCATCCGCCTATTTCGGTTATAATGTGAAAGGGGGCGCGCTGCAAGTGGGAAAGGCAAGCACCAATGCGGTAGTAACCAGCAGCGTACTGATTCTGGCTGCCGATTTGATACTGACACATTTAATGCTTAACGGATAATGCTTAACGAATGATAGACGTTCAAAACATATTCAAATCGTTCGACGAAAACAGGGTGCTTAAAGATATTTCCGCGGTTTTCGATCCCGGGAAGACCAATCTGATTATCGGGCGAAGCGGTTCGGGAAAAACGATTTTCATGAAACTCCTGATCGGACTCTTGCGCCCCGATTCGGGCAAAATCTTTTACAGTGAGCGTAATCTCATCACCATGCGTAAAAAAGAGCTGAATCTGCTGCGCCGCGAAATGGGAATGCTCTTTCAAGGCTCGGCGCTGTTCGATTCGATGACGGTGCGGGAAAACGTCGAATTTCCCCTGGTAATGTTTACGCGCGAAAGCCGGAAAGAGCGCGAGAAACGGGTGGATTTTTGCCTCGAAAGGGTCAACCTGCTGGAAGCCGCCCACCTCTTGCCGTCCGAAATAAGCGGGGGCATGATGAAGCGGGCAGCCATTGCCCGGGCCATTGCCATGAATCCCCGATACTTGTTTTGCGATGAACCCAATTCCGGCCTGGATCCGAAAACCGCCCTCCTGATCGACGACCTGATTCACGACATCACCACAGAATACAATATGACCACCGTAATCAATACCCACGACATGAATTCGGTCATGAATATCGGCGAAAAAATTATTTTTCTCAATAACGGAATCAAAGAATGGGAAGGCAATAAAGACGGCATCATGAATTCGTCCAACAAAGAACTGAACGATTTTGTGTTTGCCTCCGACCTGTTCAAAAAAGTGAAAGAAGTAGAAAATTTATCGTATGAAGAAGGTTAAATTACTAAGATGGCTTATAATCGCTTGTTGCCTGTCCGCAAACGGACAGGAGAGATACGTTGTCAAGTCCATCGAAAGTTCGCGAGTCGAAATGGACAGCGTCTGGGACGCCAAAGTTCATCCGGAAATGGCGGCGCTGGTAGCGTCCTACAAAACGCAACTGGATGCCCGGATGAACACGCCCATCGGCGTTGCCGCCCAAACCTTGCAAAAAGGATTTCCACAGAGTCTGTTAAGTAATTTCACGGCCGACGCCATGTTGCAAACGGCGGAAGCGGTTTGGGGAAATATTGATTTTTCCATTATGAATATGGGCGGATTGCGCTCGACCCTGAATCGAGGGACAATCACACTGGGAAACCTGTACGAAATCTATCCTTTTGAAAACAGGATGGTTTTATTGGAACTGCCCGGAAAAGCCGTGAAAGAGTTGTTCGATTTCATCGCTTTGCACGGCGGACAAGGCCTGTCGGGAACCGTTTCGCTGGTAATCAAAAAACGCGCAGTCGAATCGCTGAAAATCGGCGGAAAACCCTTGGATGAAAATAAAACCTACCGCATAGTTACCATCGACTATCTGGCCGAAGGCAACGATGGAATGGTCGCTTTGCGGCAGGCGACAAAAACGGAAGATTCCAACAGGCAACTGAGGGAATGGATGATAGAATATGTCAAAACACTCACCACAAATAATACGGAAATAAATGCAACGATTGATAATCGGATTACTGTTCATCATTAGTATATCCCTTCACGCTCAGGATACCAAACCGTTCGTAATCCTGCACAACAACGATACCCATAGCCGCATCGAACCTTTGCCGGACAATGCCCCAGGGTATGGCGGCAGGGGCGGAGTGGTCCGTCAACAGGCTTATGTGGAGGAAGTACGCAGCGAAAACCCCAACGTTCTGCTTTTCCATTCCGGCGATTTTGTACAGGGTACGCCTTATTTCAATCTGTTCAAAGGACAAGTGGAAGTGGCCTGTATGAATTTCATGAAATACGACGCAGCCTGTTTGGGAAACCATGAATTTGATAATGGTTTGGACAACCTGGCCGAAATGGTTCGGGCAGCCGATTTTCCCATAGTAGCTACCAACCTCGATTTTACCGGAACTCCCTTGGAAGGCTTGACCCGCAAATACATCCTCCTCGAACGGCAGGGATTGAAAATCGGCGTCATCGGATTGACGGTTTCGCCGGACGGCTTGGTAGCGAAATACAATTACGGAAACATGAAGTATTCAGACCCGGTGCAAACGGCTAATGAAACGGCCGCCCTGCTCAAAAATCGGGAAGCCTGCGATTTGGTTATCTGCCTTTCGCATTTGGGATACTATGCCGATGAAAAGGAATTGGGTGATATTACCTTAGCCCGCGAAAGCGAAAATATTGATATTATCCTCGGAGGACATACGCACACCTTTTTGCGTTTTGCCGACCGGCGGTTAAATAAAAAGGGCGAAGAAGTGGTTATCGATCAGGTAGGCGATCGAGGCATTTGTATGGGGCGCTTAGATGTAGTAATGGAAAAAATAAAGGAAAAATGATGACTGGAAAGATTCTTTATCAGGTTGTGCCATGGTTTTGCACCGGTTTATTTCTTCTTTCAGGGTGGAATCTGAACGCTCAGAATGTGCCGGAATTATACCGGAAAGCCAATCAACCGGCCATGAACCACTGGGTCGATTCGATTTTCGATTCCATGACGGTGGACGAAAAAATAGGCCAGCTGTTTATGGTTGTAACCGATCCGAAACCATCGTCCCGGAAACGTATGCTGAAACAAATCCGGGAACAGCAAATCGGCGGCATCCTGTTTTCAAAAGGCGATTTAAAAGCGTATGCACGGAGCATCAATCTCTATCAAAAAAGCAGTCGCATTCCCTTGTTTATTTCTTTCGATGGCGAATGGGGCCTTTCCATGCGGATAGACGATACGCCCCGTTTCCCCAGAAACATGATGCTGGGCGCCATCGCCGATAACGAATGGTTGGTTCGTTACGGCGAAGAAATGGGGCGGGAATGTCGCGAACTGGGTGTCCACATCAATTTTGCGCCCGTATTGGATGTAAACAGCAATCCGGACAATCCGGTTATCGGGATGCGTTCTTTCGGCGAAAATCCGCAATTAGTGGCGGAAAAAGGATCGGCTTATGCCCTCGGATTGGAAAAAATGCAGGTATTGTCTGTCGGCAAACATTTTCCGGGGCACGGCGATACTTCGGAAGATTCGCACAACACCCTGCCTGAAATCCGGCAAAGCCGTGCGCGCTTAGATTCCGTCGAGCTTTATCCCTTTGTGCAGTATATCCGCAACGGTTATGCCGGTATGATGACGGGACATTTGTTCGTTCCTGCGCTGGACAGCCTGTCGAAGCGGGCAACTTCCCTCTCGCCGGCCGTCGTTACCCGTTTACTGACCGGCGAACTGGGTTTTGAAGGCTTAAAATTTACCGATGCGCTGGTCATGAAAGGCGCAGTTACCGGCAACAACAGCGTTTGCGTCGAATCATTACTGGCCGGAAACGATATTCTGTTAAGTCCCAAGCAGCCGGTAATCGAATTTGCCGCCGTGAAACAGGCCGTAGAAACAGGTCTTATCCCGATGACCGTGATAGAGGAAAAATGCCGGAAGATACTTCGTTACAAATACATTTGCGGCTTGAACCGCTACAAACCCATTGTCCTCAGAGGACTGAGCGATCGCATCCATTCGGATTACAGCGAACGGCTGGTTCAAAAATTGAACGAAGAAGCCGTTACGCTGTTGAAAAACGAACCGGATGCACTTCCCCTTCAATCCTCGGAACGGAAAATAGCCGTAGTGTCCTTGGGAGATGAATCGTTCGACGCTTTCCGGAAAACGATGGACAGAGGAGGCTCCTTCGATTTCTTCCAATGGAAAGGCACGGAAGAAGAATATCCTGCGGAATTGTTTGAGAAACTGGGAGAATATGAAGTTATCCTTTGGGCCATTCATTCAAATAAAATTCCCGATTATCCGGAAATCCACTCGTTATCGAACGGAAAAGAAGTGCATTTCTGTTTCTTTATTGCACCCTATCAATTATGTAACTATGCTGCGGCGATTCATGCGGCCCAATCGGTAACGCTGGCTTACGAAAATACGGAATATGCTCAAACAGCGGCCGCTAAAATCATACTGGGGCAATTACCGTCCAAAGGAAAACTTCCGGTAACAATTGCCGGATTGTTCGATTACGGAAC
The DNA here is from genome assembly GCA_031270075.1 of Dysgonamonadaceae bacterium. Lineage (GTDB taxonomy): Bacteria > Bacteroidota > Bacteroidia > Bacteroidales > Azobacteroidaceae > Azobacteroides. The sequence goes on along the minus strand of JAISYG010000130.1, from coordinate 4,855 downwards.
CGGAATGGAAAGGTAATCCGACGACGGCAAAGGAGAACTACCGGATAATTTCCGGCAACGGCAAATCGCTGCAAGCATTGGGCTGCCGGATACGCAAAAGGTATGAAAGTGTCGGCGCAATCTCGGTCGCTTTCACGGTTCTGTGAACGTGTTTTTTCTGAATATATTCGCCGAAAATATACAGCGGTGCGATGATGGCAGGGTTTCGTAGGGGTTCCTTTTTCGTCGTATGTTCGTTGATTATCACCCATCCGGGTTGTAACTCGATAAAAATATCACCGCTGATTTTCTTGTTCATGCCCCGGCGGAAAGCCGCGGCGCGTCCCCTATCGTCAATCAACCATTGTCCGGCAGTCGTTACATCCTGAACGCCGCTGAATTGCGATACAAATTCGGCGGCATTCCGCACCAGTTCCGACCAGGGAATTTGCCGGTCTTCCGCCAATTTTTTATTGAGGAAAATTTGCCGGTCGTAATACGCGTTCACCCAATCTCCCTGACCGTAAATCGCCATCAAATACATATTCAGCAGGGCGGTGCAACGATTGGGATAGAATTCTCCGGACGGTTTGAAGCCTTGCGGTAAGCGGTCAACCGTGTCGTAATAACCGGTCGAAGTCAAAACCACGAGCGTATGTTTCAGTCCCACCCGGCGATCGATGACATCCAAAAGCCGTTCCAGTTCTTGGTCCAAACGGGAATAAATATCCTGGATTTCGTAACTGTATTCTTCCGGTTGGGGACCTAATTTATAATTGCCGGCATAATACGTGATCGCCAGCATATCGGTACAGGAACGGTTGCCGAATCCGGCATATTCGAGAAAACGCACAGCCAGATTCGTTACTTCCGCATTGATGAGGGAGGTTTGTTTGATTTTAATAAACCGCTCGATATCCGATTTCGGGAATTTATAGGAAAACGCTTCTTTGCGGGTCGAGTAAGGAAGTCCGGCGTACCAGGTATACGACTGCGTCCATTGTTTTTCGGAATAATTGCCGATGGCTTCGGTCGCATTGTAGCGTTCTACATACGAAGGAGCATCCTTGTAATAGGTGCTGGTCGCCCATTTGCCGTTGTAATCGTCTAACCAGAAAGCGCCGTTGGCGTATTGACCGCCTGAAAGAATCGCTCCGGCCGCATTGGGCGCAACGGCATACACTACACTCTGACCGTTGGAGGCCATTTTCAATTCATCGCCAATGGTAGAAGCCAGCAAAGGCAGGGGTGAAAAACGGTCGGAAGTGTAATTTCCCATGTAATTGCCGTCGGTTACGATGGATATTTCCCGACTTTTCGACCCATCGTATTTATAATCGCCCGTTATCCCATTGTAATAAGGATACGAACCGGTGTAAATAGCGGCTATGGAAGAAGCTTCGCTCAGGTTGGGGAAACCGAAATCGACGGAGTAATAAGCCAATCCTCCGTTAGCAATCCGGTTAAACCCTTTTTCGCCGAATGTCGAACTGAAATAGTGCAGATAATCGCCCCGTAACTGGTCAACCACAATGCTGACAACCAAGCGAGGCGTTTCGACGATTTGCTGGGCCTGCAAGCCCAATGAACAGGCAAGCCAGAGAAGAAGAAGATAGTTTATGTTTCTGCGAAAATCAGCCATTTAGCTCCGAAGATGTTTTCTGTTTATCCAAATCCAATATCCCGACGCCAATAGCAAACAGAGGATAAACGGAATAGTAGCCGGATTCAATGTTTGAGGTATCCAGCGCCACCCCAACAATAATCCGCACAAAAGTACAAAATTAACCGCATGATACCCAAACAGCGTTCGTGTCAGGACGGGCTGGATCTGCCATCCCCCGCACACCGTATTCTGGTCGTGGCGGATCCAGTCGGCCAGGGCCAGAAGGTGCAAAGGATGTAACCACAGCAAATTCCAGTTCGGCGAAACACAGGGATGATAAGAAAAAGCCGCCATAAACGCCAGTAGACATCCTGCCGCTCCGGCAAGGAGAAACAAAGGAGCAAACCAAGCTTTGAACGGACGGTTTTTCTTCCGGCCAATCATTGCGCTAATGATATAAATCAATACAATCAAACAACCGACCATGAACGGCGATTCCCCTATTTCCCGCCGGGGATCCGGTTCGGGAACAGCCGTCAGCACTTGTACGGATGAAACAACCAGCGGTTTCAAATCCAATAAACGGCTTTCATCGAATGCTTCTTTCAGACGGACAGGTAAAAAAAGTTCTTGCCGTGCGCTGATCAACGAATCGGCCCCACTACCAATCAATAAATCAATACCAAAAGTCATCCAGGGATAGGATTCCGTACAGGAATGAATCCATTTCCGGAACGTAGTTTTTTCCGTCTGATCCGGATAAACCAGTCCCGAACTGCTTTGCTCAATCAAATCGCGCACCCGCGTAGTACAGTTATCGAACAGAAAATTATACCGGTACACCCTATTTTCCGGTTGCAGGTTAATGGAAAGTTTTTCCAGCAGAACGTCTTTTCCTTCGGGCGGCAGATCCAGTATTTGTTCGATCACCGTAGCGTTTCCCCATTGATAGACATACAAAAACTGTTCATAAGTAGAATAACTCAAAAAATAATCGGTTTCACCCCGGATAAAGCGGTACAGAAAATGCGGCGCATCGAAATCGAAAGTACCCCAGTTTAAAACCATATCTATCTGTTGTGAAGGGTCGTAAAGGCGTAGCGCCGTATGCCCGTAGACGGTATATAGCTGGATGTTTCTTGGTTCCACCGTCAGCAGGCTGACCTGTAAACGGTCGGTCTGATAAGCCTGCGCCGGCAAAAACGATAAAAAAGCGATGAAAAGTAAAAAGCAACGTTTCATGCCGCAAAGTTACGTTATTTTTTCTAAATTCGCATAGGCACTTCCCATGTTATAGTATGCCGATGCATCGTTTGGGTCAGCAGCAATAGTTTTTTGGTAATATTCAATAGCCCGTTCATACCATCCGTTTTCAGCCGCATGGTAGCCCCTCGTAAAATATTCTGAGGCAGAAAGCGCATCAGCGGTTTGCTGATACTTTTTTTGCAAGGCAAGGCGCTGCTGTTCGTTTTTGGTTATTTCCAATTCTTTTCTCAGCCTTGCCGCTTCGGCTTCTGCTGCCAGCGTGCGTTTGCGCGATGCTTCCAGTTCCTTTGTCTTTTGTTTGTCATTCAGCGCTTCGGCAATCCGGCGTTCCAGGTCTTTGGGGTCAATGGTCATTTCGGCTTGAATATAATAGGTGCTGCCGTTCCACTGCTCATTGAGCGTTTTCATTTCTACAATGCCCGCCGTAATAGCTTCTATTTTTTCAGCGTAATCCTGCGCGTTGGCCGTTGGTTGAAACGTGCGCTCGGTATGCAGGCATTCGCCTACCTCGCGCAGCAGAATATGACGCATTTGGGTGGTGGCATTTGCCCACGCACTGTTTTTGCTGTCGTCTTTGCTTGCCTGATAGGTATATTCGCGCGTAAAAGTTTTCTTTTGCGCTTGCAGGGCTGTTGCGCTTGTAAAGGCAACCAGTAGGAATACAAGTATCTTTTTCATAACTGTTTTTTTAATGTTTAAATCTTGGAATCTTTCAATCTTTTACGGAATAATAGCGGTTTGTATCACCGTCCAGGGACCCTTTTCGCCGCGAGTGTTTTCCCACCGGAGAGCGAAGTACAGGGTTTTACCGCGCTGGTCGTTTTCGAATTGCAGCGTGAACGGCGATTTAGTGTCGATGCTGGAGTGGAGCAACTCGTCCCACCGCGAGGGAGACGTGTCGCTGATTAGCCATGCTACTTCGCTGCCGTGCTGCCCTGCGGGTTTACCTTTTTTGTGCCCACTGTCCTTATCAAAAAAGTGAATGGTTATGCGCCCCGGCACCGATGTATCGACATCGAGGTCTGGCGATTTTTCCGCAATGGGCGAGGGCGTGCGCGTGGTCTTGTAAACCGGCAACCCCAGTCCTTCGCGGTCTTCATCGGTAACGGCATGATTGAAGGAGAGGAACTCTTTCACCACTTGCCGCAATTTTTTCTCCAGCGTCGTGCGTGCGCTGTTTTTCGCCTGCACCGTGAGTTTGGTGCGGGTGGCGGGCTCTTCCGCCAATTCAAGTTTCTGCGCGAAATGGTCGCGCAATACCGTCAATTCCTGATACACATTCTCCGGGAAATTAAACCGCGTCAACGATGTGAATAAATACTTCAGGAAGTTGATAAGCCATGTCAGGAAATCCTTGTCTCCTCCGGGCAAATAATCATGTTGTTTCATAGCATAAATTATTAATGTTTGTTTAAAGACTCCAAGATTTAAACATTGAAAGATTCAAAGATGGCGGTGCGGGATGTCCCGCTGAGGCTCGCGGGCTTCCCGCTGAAGTTCAGCGGATGTCCCGCTGAGGCTCGCGGATGTCCCGCCGAAACTCGCGGATGTCCCGCCGATGTTCGCGGGCTTCCCGTTGAAGTTCGCGGATGTCCCGCCGAGGTTCGCGGACTTCCCGTTGAAGTTCGCGGACGCCCCGCCGAGGCTCGCGGGCTTCCCGCTAACACTCGCGGGACGTCTACAATAAAAATTTCGGTACGCGGAACGGGGATGTTTAAGTTGTTTTTCATGAGTTTTTAAGTTCACAAGTGCAAAGATAATTAAATTTTTTTATTATGCAAGAAAATTATACTACGCGCAGGAAATTTATTTTTTTTGATTCCCATTTTACCTGACCTCTATTTCCATTCTCCCGGTTTTCAACCCCTTGGCTGTTGCTTCTACCATGATATTTCCTGTTTCTTCTTCCGATTGCACAATTGCCGTTAATTCTCCGTTAAAAGCATTCATTTGAGGAAGATGAAAAACAGCTAAGCAAGTGGGGTCGCCATTGGCCGAAGCCCG
>JAISYG010000121.1 GCA_031270075.1 Dysgonamonadaceae bacterium | reverse complement strand
GTCGATGGCGACCGGCTGGTGATTACCGACGTGAAGGGAAAGGAAACGCCGTTCGTCATCCGCATTTCCGGTACCCGGATACCTTCTTTGAAAGAGGATTCTCAAACAGTTGCGATTTCCAATACCGATGAACTGATTCATATTCGGTTGTTGGAAGGAACTTCCGCCCGTTTGCAGATTTCCGATGTTTCGGGGAAGAAAATGGTTTCGCAAAAGATAGGGAAAAGTTTCGATTACTCATTGCTCAATGGAATATATGTAATAGAAATAGAGGATGATAAAGATAATTCGGTGGTAGTTAAATATGTTTTGCGGTAATAATGGACGGACGTACCGGTTGATTATTTGATACCAAAATCTACAAATACCGGCAAATGATCACTGTATCCGCCTTCATACCGTCGCCCGTTAAATGTTTTTTTGGGACGCCGGCCTCCGTTGGTACGGTCGTCCGTTAAGAGAAAATCGGCCTGGAAAATGGTTGCGGTTTTTTCCATTACATGGAAAGCATTCCGGGTATCCAATAGATGACCGGAAACAATCATCTGGTCTAAGAAATTCCACCGGTCGCCGAATTTGTAACTGCCCGTATAGCTGTTTTTGGATAGGGGAAGAAACAGGTTGTATAAATCGGTGCCTGTCAGTGTTTGCGCAAGGCTTGTGTCGGAAGGTTCATCGTTGAAATCGCCCATAATCAGTATATTGGCGGTTTGACGACTGTTTTTCAGGCTGTCGACGGTCGAACGGACAATGGACGCTACGTGTATCCGATCCGGTTCCGACTCCATTTGTCCGCCGCGGCGGGATGGGAAATGGCAGACGAAAACGTCCAATGTATCGCCTGTAATGATTTGACCGGTTACGTGTAATACGTCGCGGGTTTTCTTCTGTCGGTTATGCGGAAATGTAATTCGGATACAGTGATGGTGCAGGTATTTGAACCGGTCGCGCCGGTAGAGTAGGGCGACGTCGATTCCCCGTGCATCCGGCGATTCGGTCATTACGTAGCGGTATTGCATTTTCCGGAGCGGAGAATAAGAGGTCAGGTCATGGACTACTTTTTCGTTTTCTACTTCGCACAGGCCGATTAAAGCGGGAATATCCCATCCGCCCAGAGCGGTAATGACTTTGGCGAGATTATTCAGTTTGTTGTAATAGCGTTTGTTGTTCCAGTAACGGATTCCGTTGGGAGTAAATTCGTCATCCTCCTTGTCGGGATCGTCCAGAACGTCGAACAGATTTTCTACATTGTAAAAGAGTACCCGAAAGGTGTTTTGAGCGGTAATTGGGGCAATAAACAGGAACAGAAATAGGATGAGAATCAGGTTCGGTTTCATAATTGTTTTGTTATTATAAGGGGATGGCGGGTCCAGCCCGCCAACACCCTGTATTGTACTGTTACGCTTTTCCGGCAGAACCCAATACGTGAACTACCTTGTGTTTGTAAAGCTTCTTCAATTCTTCACGAGCCGGTCCCAGGTATTGACGGGGATCGAACCATTCGGGATGTGCATCGAATGTATCGCGAATGGAAGCGGTCATTGCCAACCGTCCGTCGGAGTCGATGTTGATTTTACACACCGCCGATTGGGCTGCGCGACGCAATTCTTCTTCGGGAATACCGATGGCATCTTTCAACTTGCCGCCGTGTTCGTTGATGGTTTTTACATATTCCTGGGGAACGGAAGACGATCCGTGCAAAACAATCGGGAATCCCGGAATGCGTTTTTCGATCGCTTCCAGAATATCGAAACGCAGGGGAGGCGGTACTAAAATGCCTTCTGCATTGCGCGTACATTGTTCCGGTTTGAATTTGTTTGCGCCGTGCGATGTTCCGATGGAAATGGCCAGCGAATCGACGCCGGTTTTCGATACGAAATCTTCCACTTCTTCGGGTTGGGTGTAAGTATGGTGCTCGGCTTGGACATCATCTTCGATACCTGCCAGAACGCCCAGTTCGCCTTCTACTGTAACATCGTATTGGTGTGCGTATTCTACCACTTTACGGGTCAATTCCACGTTTTCGTCGTAAGGATGATGCGAACCGTCGATCATCACAGACGAGAAACCGTATTCGATACAGCTTTTGCAAAGTTCAAACGTATCGCCATGATCCAAATGAAGTACAATCGGAATATTCTTTCCCAATTCCTTGGCGTATTCCACCGCGCCTTGCGCCATGTAACGCAGAAGCGTTTGATTGGCATATTTACGGGCGCCGCTCGATACTTGCAGGATGACAGGGGAACTTTCTTCCACACAGGCCTGAACAATAGCCTGCATCTGTTCCATGTTATTGAAATTGAATGCCGGAATGGCATACTGTCCTACAATGGCTTTTTTGAACAGTTCACGGCTGTTTGCCAAGCCTAAGTCTTTGAAACTTACCATTTTTGTTTATTTTACTTTGTTTACGATTGCTTTGAACGCTTCCGGATGGTTCATAGCCAGGTCGGCCAGTACTTTCCGGTTGATTTCTACGCCTGCTTTGTGCAAAGCGCCCATTAATTGCGAATAGGACAAGCCTTCCAAACGGGCGGCAGCATTGATACGTTGAATCCACAGTGCGCGGAAATTGCGTTTTTTGGCTCTGCGGTCGCGGAATGCATAGGTTAAACCTTTTTCCCACGTGTTTTTTGCAACGGTCCACACGTTTTTACGTGCACCGTAATAACCTCTTGTCAGTTTGAGGATTCTTTTTCTTTTAGCTCTCGAAGCTACATGATTGACTGATCTGGGCATAATAATGAATGGATTGTGAAAGCTAGCGCCGCTTGTACGAACTTAGTTGCTAAATTTCTGTTAATAAATCTTTTAGAAATCACTTTTTACTTTAATCCCAACAGGGCTTTTACACTGTTTGTATTCGCTTTGTCGAGAATGGAGAAATGCGTTAATCTCCGTTTTTGCTTCTTCGTCTTCTTTGTCAGAATATGACTCTTGAAAGCGTGTTTTCTCTTGATTTTTCCTGTTCCGGTAAGAGCGAATCTTTTTTTTGCACCGGAGTTAGTCTTTACTTTAGGCATTGTACTTAATAAATTTAATTTGTTATACTTAGCAGGTCTTTCGACCGTTTATTATTCTTCTTTTTTCAGCAGCGTCGGTTTCAAAAGAACCGGTTTGACTGAAACCGCCATTTTTTTGGGAGCCAGCATGATAATCATCTTTTTCCCTTCCAAAGCCGGCATCTGTTCTACTTTTCCGTAATCTTCCAGATCGTTGGCAAACCGGAACAGCAATACTTCTCCCTGTTCCTTAAACAAAATGGAACGTCCTTTGAAAAACACGTAGGCTTTTACTTTGGCGCCTTCTTCCAAAAAGCTCTTGGCGTGTTTCAACTTGAAATTGTAATCGTGATCGTCGGTTTGCGGGCCGAAACGGATTTCTTTCACGACAATTTTCACGGACTTGGCTTTTTGTTCTTTCTGACGCTTTTTTTGCTGGTAGAGAAATTTTTGGTAATCGGCGATTCGGCATACAGGCGGATCGGCGTTCGGCGAGATTTCAATCAAATCCAACTCGCGGTCTTGTGCCATACGCAAGGCTTCCGAAATCGGATAAATTCCCTGTTCTACATTTTCACCTACCACCCGCACTTCTTTTGCGCGGATTCGGTCATTTACTCTGTACTGATCTTTTAAGTTGTCTTTCTTCATTCAAACCAATTACTGCCATTGATTCATTTGTTTTTCTACTTCTTCATTTAAAAGCGCGGCAAAGTTAGTCATTTTCATCGAACCTACATCACCTTCGCCTTGTTTTCTTACGGAAATTTCCTGATTTTCCGCTTCTTTTTCTCCAATTATCAACATATAGGGGATTTTTTTCAATTCGTTATCCCTGATTTTACGGCCGATTTTCTCGTTCCGTTCGTCGATAAACACCCGGATATCTTCTTTCCTCAATTGTTGTGCCACTGCTGCGGCATAATCGTTAAACTTTTCACTGATAGGTAGAATAACCGCCTGATCGGGTACCAACCACAAGGGGAATTTTCCGGCGGTATGCTCGATTAATACGGCGACGAAACGTTCCATCGACCCGAACGGCGCGCGATGAATCATTACCGGACGGTGTTTTTGATTATCGGCTCCTACATACTCTAATTCAAAGCGTTCCGGCAGATTATAATCGACCTGGATGGTGCCCAACTGCCATCGTCTTCCTAAGGCGTCTTTAACCATGAAATCTAATTTGGGGCCGTAGAATGCGGCTTCGCCCAATACTACCTGCGCTTTGATGCTTTTTTCCTGACAGACTTCGATAATGGCGTTTTCGGCCTGTTCCCAATTTTCTTCCGAACCGATGTATTTTTCTTTGTTTTCCGGATCGCGTAACGAGATCTGTGCTTCGTAATCGGTAAAATTCAGGGCGCGGAAAATAATATGGATAATGTCCATTACTTTAATAAATTCTGTTTTTACCTGTTCGGGCGTACAGAAAATATGGGCGTCGTCCTGGGTAAAACCGCGCACACGGGTCAAGCCGTGCAATTCGCCGCTCTGTTCGTAGCGATAAACGGTGCCGAACTCGGCCAAACGCAAGGGCAAATCCTTGTACGAACGAGGGAAAGCCTTGTAGATTTCACAGTGATGCGGGCAGTTCATCGGTTTCAGCAGAAATTCCTCGCCTTCCTCCGGCGTATGAATCGGCTGGAACGAATCTTTGCCGTACTTGGCGTAGTGTCCGGAAGTTACATACAGCATTTTACCCCCGATATGCGGCGTCATCACCTGTTGATAGCCGTATTCCTTTTGAATCTTTTTGAGAAATTCTTCTAATTTCAGGCGTAATTGCGTGCCTTTGGGCAACCAGAGCGGCAAGCCTTGTCCTACGTTTTGCGAAAAGGTAAACAATTCCATTTCCCTGCCGATTTTGCGGTGATCGCGCTTTTTGGCTTCTTCCAGCAAAATCAGATAGTCGTCCAACAGTTTTTTCTTGGGGAAAGTAATTCCGTAGATACGTGTCAGTTGACGGCGTTTTTCATCGCCCCGCCAATAGGCGCCGGCAATGGCCGTCAGTTTGATGGCCTTAATATAAGAGGTGTCCGGCAAGTGCGGGCCGCGGCAGAGATCGGTGAAATTTCCTTGTGTATACGTGGTGATGGTACCGTCGGCCAATTCATCGATCAATTCCACTTTATAGGTTTCGTTGCGGTCGCCGAACCGTTTCAGGGCGTCTTTTTTTGTAATGCTTTCGCGGCGGATAGACGATTTTTTTGCCGCCAGTTCCTGCATTCTCTTTTCCACGGCTTCCAGATCGGAATCTTTAATAACCACCCCTTCGCCCGGATCCACATCGTAGTAGAAACCGTTTTCGATAGCGGGGCCAATCCCGAATCGAATGCCGGGATACAGTTCCTGCAAAGCTTCCGCCAATAAGTGTGCGGAGGAATGCCAGAAAGCGTGTTTGCCTTCCGGGTCTTCCCATTTGTATAATTTCAGCGTAGCATCCTCGGAAATGGGGCGGGAAAGATCCCATATTTCGCCGTTCACACCGGCTGCTAAAACGTCCTGCGCCAAACGAATACTGATACTTTCTGCCACTTGCATGGCTGTGGTATCTTTGACATATTCGCGCACCGAACCGTCTGGAAATGTTATTTTTATCATGTTTTTTATACTAATCAGCAAATTAGAGTGCAAAATTACGATTCTTTTTTGAATAAAAGGGCATTTTTTTCGATTTTCTTCTCTAAAAATGCATTTGGGTACATGATCATGAAGTGGATTTGAAAAAAATCACTGATTAGGTCATAACCTGTCATTCGATGGATATAGAAGGCAGTGATCTACCATTTGATGTCATTTTGTTTTATTCACTTTCCCCACCAAATTCCATCAGATAGGCTTTGATAAAACCATCCAACTCGCCATCCATCACAGCGCCGACGTTGGAAGTCTGGTAATCGGTGCGATGATCTTTCACCCGCCGGTCGTCGAAAACATACGAACGGATTTGAGAACCCCATTCGATTTTCTTTTTACCGGCTTCGATTTTGGCGGAAGCTCTCCGTCGCCGTTCGAGTTCCAACTCGTATAATTGCGATTTTAGCAAGCGGATAGCATTGTCTTTGTTTCCGAACTGGGAGCGGGATTCCGTGTTTTCGATAACAATTTCCTTCACTTCGCCGCTGTCGGGGTCTTTATAATTGTAGTGCAGGCGAACGCCCGTTTCCACTTTGTTGACGTTTTGTCCGCCGGCGCCGCTCGACCGGAAAGTATCCCAACTGATATCACCCGGATTCACTTCAATGGCAATGGTATCGTCCACCAAAGGAACCACCGATACCGAGGAAAAAGAGGTCATGCGTTTGCCTTGAGCGTTGTAGGGTGAAACGCGCACCAAACGGTGCACGCCGTTCTCGCTTTTCAGATAACCGAAAGCGTAATCGCCTTCCACTTGCAGCGTAACGGTTTTGATGCCGGCGTCATCGCCGTCCAACCAGTTGGTAACGGTTGTTTTGTAGCCTTTGCTTTCGCACCAGCGACTGTACATCCGGTAGAGCATTTCCGCCCAATCCTGCGCTTCCGTTCCGCCGGCACCGGCATTGATTTTCAAAACCGCTCCCAAAGGGTCTTCCTCCGAACGAAGCATATTCTTTAATTCCCATTTTTCGAGCAAATCAATAGCGTTTCGATAGGCTTCATCCACTTCTTCTTCAGTAGTGATGCCTTCTTTATTGAAGTCGAACGCCAGTTGTAATTCTTCGGCAGCAGCCTTCACGTTGCTGTATCCGGTAATCCAGGATTTGATTTCCCGTACCTTCCGCATCTGTTCCTCGGCGCGTTTCGGGTCTTCCCAAAAGTCGGGTGCTTGTGTTCGTAACTCTTCTTCTTCTAATTGGATGGTTTTAGCATCGACGTCAAAGATACCCCCTCAACGCGGCTTCGCGTTCCAATACATCCTGTAATTGGTCTATTGTAATCATTCTGTTTCAAATTTTTTAAGTGGGTGCAAAGGTAATAATTTTTTGCTTACATTTTTATTATTTAGTATATTTGCCGGATAAAATACAAAATGAGAAATGAATACAATTGTGGAATGCATCCCCAATTTCAGTGAGGGACGCGATTGGGAAAAGGTAGAACGCATTGCCGGTGCTTTCCGGGCAAAAGAAAACATCAAATTGTTGGATTACAGTTGCGATAAAGATCATAACCGGATGGTGGTAACCGTTATCGGCGAACCGGCAGCCGTCCGGCAGGCCGTTATCGAAGCGGTAGGGATAGCGATTGATGCAATTGATTTGACCAAACACCAGGGACAACATCCGAGGATAGGCGCGGTCGATGTCATCCCGTTTGTGCCTGTTAAAAACATGACCCTGGAAGAAACGGATGCACTGGCCAAAGACGTCGGGAAAACCGTAGCCGAACAATACGCTTTACCGGTGTATTTGTACGAGCAATCCGCATCGGCCGGGCATCGCCGGAACCTGGCCGCTATCCGCAAAGGCGAATTTGAGGGGTTGGTCGAGAAAATGAAACTGCCGGAATGGAAACCGGATTTTGGCCCCGAAACGCCTCACTCCTCTGCCGGCGCCGTGGTAATTGGCGCCCGTGTACCTTTAATTGCTTTCAATGTCAATTTGAATACCTCCAGTTGGGAAATTGCGGATAAAATTGCCCGGAAAGTGCGCTTCACAGGCGGTGGTCTGCGTTATTGCAAAGCCTTGGGAATGCATTTACAAAGCCGTGGCGTAGTGCAGGTTTCCATGAATTTGACGGATTATACGCAAACATCGATTTATCAGGCGGTGGAAATGGTGCGCTTGGAAGCCCGGCGCTACGGCGTTTCCGTAGCGGGCTGCGAACTGATTGGCTTGATTCCCTTGCAGGCGGTAGTCGATACGGCGGCTTATTATTTAGGATTGGAAGGGTTTTCGGTCAAACAGGTATTGGAAAATCATTGTTGAAGAGGAAAAAATAAAAAAAAGCTATGTTTGTACTTATAAAAATTTACAGTATTGTATTCAGATTGGTTTATAAAGCAATCGATTTATTATATCAATGCGTCCAATTTATAAATGCTTTATGCGATGCCTTCTTTCTGTCTGTCATGTCGGAAAAACAGTTACAAAACCTTACCAAGCATTTTTATATTAGTTCTAAAAAATACTGCACGGAAAAAGTTACCTGTTCCGGTTTGTACGATTGGGAACAGTTTATTTTTGATAAATACATTCCCGCCGGAGCGTCCGATGTAGTGGTCTTGGCGGCGGGAGGAGGCCGGGAATTGTATGCGTTAACTCAAATGGGTTACAAATGTTACGGTTACGAGTTGAATAGGCAATTTGTGAGTTTTGCAAAAGATTTTTTTGCAAAAGAAAACATGAATGTTGGAATAGACCATTTTCCACCGGATAAAATCCCCGAACATCCATGCGATGTATTTGTTTTCGGATGGGGAGTTTACTCTCATTTTATGGGTGAAAACCTAAGGATACAATTGCTCGAAGAGGCTAAAAATAACTTGCGTGAAAACGGTAAAATTGTTATTGCATTCTGGGCGAACAACAATGAATGGAAAAGCAATAAAATAAAACGAATGGAAAAATTCAAACGACTTTTTAGAGGGAAATTTGAGCGGGGAGCGACCGTAGATCGGGGTTGTTGGGGTAAGTTTTATACAAAAAATGAAATCGAAAACGAAGCCCAAAAAGCCGGGTTGAAAATCGATTATATTTCATCCCGGCAGTACGGACACGCTGTTTTGTCGGTAAAAAAAGAATGATAAAAGCAGACGAGCAGGAAAAAGAGGTTTCTAAACCATTTTTCCCAACAAAGTAGCCGCCGAAACCTCTTGAATCAATACCATCACTCTGTCCCCTATACGATGATGATTTTTATCAAAAATCACTACCTTGTTTTGTGAAGTCCGCCCGAACAGTTGTTCGCGGGAACGTTTGGAAAAACCTTCGACCAGCACTTCGACGGTTTTACCGACATCTTCACGATTCCGCATCAACGATAATTCCAGTTGCAGGGCGATGATTTCTTCCAGGCGGCGGATTTTGACGGCTTCCGGCACATTGTCTTCCAGATGTTTGGCGGCGTAAGTTCCCGGCCGTTCCGAATATTTAAACATGAAAGCGGAATCGAATCCGACCTCGCGCATCAGCGACAAGGTTTCCTGATGGTCTTCCTCGGTTTCGGAATGAAATCCTGCAAAAATATCGGTCGAGATGCTGGCCTCCGGCACAATCCGGCGGATGGCGGCGATGCGATTCAAATAGTCTTCGCGGGTATATTTTCGGTTCATGACTTTCAATATCCGGCTACTTCCCGATTGCGCCGGCAAATGGATTTGTTTGCAGATATTATCGTAACGGGCAATCACTTCCAGCGTTTCGTCGCTCATATCTTTCGGGTGAGAGGTAGTAAAACGGATACGCATTCCGGGCGCTTCCAAAGCCGTCAGTTCCAACAAGCGCGGGAACGTGATGATTCTGTCCGGACGGGTTTGACCCTCCTCCTGCCAACCATACGAATTAACGTTTTGCCCCAACAAGGTTACCTCTTTATACCCTTGCTCGTTCAACGCCCGCAACTCCTTTAAAATACTTTCCGGGTCGCGGCTCCGTTCCCGTCCGCGAGTGTAAGGGACGATACAGTAGGAACAAAAATTATTGCATCCCCGCATAATCGAAATAAAGCCGGAAATTTTTATGCCTGATAATTTCAAAGGAATCACGTCTTTATAGGTTTCAGTGGTAGATAATTCCACGTTTATTGCTTTTTCGCCTTGCTCTACTGTTCCGATTAAATGCGGTAAATCGAGGTAAGCATCGGGGCCAACCACCAAATCGGCGTGATGTTCCCGGATCAATTCCTCTTTTACCCGTTCGGCCATACAGCCCAATACGCCGACGATGAGATTTTTCTTTTTCTTCTTCAGCGATTGAAAATATTGGAGGCGCGACAATACCTTTTGCTCGGCATTATCGCGTACCGAACAGGTATTAACTAAAATTAAATCGGCTTCCTCCATTTTTTCGGTCGGTTCAAAGCCGTCCATTTGCAGGATGGAAGCCACCACTTCGCTATCGGCCACATTCATCTGGCAGCCGTAGGTTTCAATGAAAAGTTTTCTTACTTTGTTGTCGGTTACGGATTTAAAGTCCGTTTCTTTCCCTTTTATCATACTGTAAAAAGATATTGATGTTTTATTTAACAAAATTTAACCACAAAAGTACAAATTTTTTTCGAGAAAAGTTAGGTAATCTAAAAAAAGTCCGTAACTTTGTACTCGAAAAATGTAAAATTTTTTCATAGTTAAGGTTTTGGTTAAATGGGTTAGGGGTGGCTGAGAAGTCATCCCTAATATTTTTAGTAAATTGTAAAAAAAAACGAAATAGGTCATGAATACATTATCAGAGTTTCTTCCGTTGATTTTTATTGCAGCTTTTGTGATCATTTCCGTACGCAGAGGGATGAATCAGAAAAAGCAAGAAGAGATGGCAAAAACCACGTTGCCGGGGCGTAAGAGTGGGGAAGTGGTTATTGATCCGGAATGGGTTCCCGAACCGGCGGGTCGAAGAAAGAAGACACAAACGGTTACTCCTAAACCGGTACAACAAACGGTACGTACTCCGTCCGGCGCCAAACCGTATCCGGTAGAAAACAAGGAGGAGCATCAGGAGGAGCTTTCCGAACCGCTTTTCGATCTGGAAGATGCGGATGAGGTTAAAAAAGCCGTCATTTATACCGAAATATTCCGTAAAAAAGAATACTAATTGCAGGAAATATACTACCTTTGTGCGATTTTTTGAAAATTTTACAAAAATGGCATACAAAAGGATGACGGCCGAAGAGGCTGCAAGTTTGATTAAAAACAATGATATTATTGGTTTAAGTGGTTTTACCGCCACGGGATGCCCTCAGGCTGTACCTACAGCGTTAGCGAAAAGGGCGGAAGAAGAACATGCAAAGGGAAAGCCTTTCAAAGTAGGAATGTACACAGGTGCTTCGACCGGCGAATCGGCCGATGGGGTATTGGCGCGCGCCAAGGCTATCAAGTTCCGGTCGCCTTACCAGTCGCATCCCGATTCGCGTGCAGGACTGAACAATCACGACATGGAATATTTCGATTTGCATTTATCGGAATTGCCACAGTACTTGCGTTATGGTTTCTTGCCGAAACCGGATTTTGCTATTCTGGAAGTTTGTGATTTGAGCGACGACGGGAAAGCGGTTTTAACGTCGGCCGTAGGCATTTCTCCCACTATCGCCCATCTGGCCGATAAGATTATCATCGAACTGAATCATTATCATCCGAAAGAATTGTTGGGATTGCACGATATTTACGAACCCTTGGATCCTCCTTATCGCCGGGAAATTCCCGTCTATTCACCGAGCGATCGCATCGGTTCTCCCTACGTGCAACTTGATCCTGAAAAAGTGGTCGGCGTTGTAGAAACTCGATTGCCTACCGAAATTTCACCATTTACGCCTTTGGATGAGGTAACTGCCCAAATCGGTCGGAACGTAGCCAATTTTTTATGTAACGAAATAAAAGCAGGCCGGATTCCCGCTTCTTTCCTGCCCGTACAGTCGGGTGTGGGCAATGTGGCGAATGCTGTGCTGGGCGCTATGGGAATGAATAAAGAAATTCCCGCTTTTGAAATTTATACGGAAGTCATTCAGGATTCGGTTATCGAATTGATGAAGGAAAACCGCGTGAAATTTGCCAGCGGTTGCTCCTTATCATTGACTACGCCGGTGTTGGAAGCGGTATATGCCAACTGGAATACCTATAAGGAACAACTCCTGCTTCGCCCTCAGGAAATATCCAATAATCCGGAAATAGCCCGCCGTTTGGGTCTGATTGCCATTAATACGGCTTTGGAAGTCGATATTTTCGGACACGTCAATTCCACACATGTCATGGGATCCAAGATGATGAACGGTATCGGCGGTTCGGGCGATTTCTGCCGCAA
The DNA here is from genome assembly GCA_031270075.1 of Dysgonamonadaceae bacterium. Taxonomy (GTDB): domain Bacteria; phylum Bacteroidota; class Bacteroidia; order Bacteroidales; family Azobacteroidaceae; genus Azobacteroides. The sequence goes on along the minus strand of JAISYG010000121.1, from coordinate 6,984 downwards.
TGCTGCCCTGTCTATCTTCACTGCGCCTTCAACGGCGAAGGGTGGAAAAATATCGGCCATTGTCCCGATGGTTTCGCATGTAGACCACAGCGAACATTCGGTCAAAGTGATGATTACGGAACATGGTGTGGCCGATTTACGCGGTCTGTCGCCGGTGCAGCGGGCGGAATCGATTATCGAAAATTGCGCCGATCCCGACTACAAGGATCTTTTACGGAAGTACTTGCAAATGGGCGTGAAAGGCCATACGCCGCAGAATGTGAATGCCGCTCTGGCTTTCCACAGCGTTTTCTTGAAGACCGGCGATATGCGGGAGGTGAATTGGAGTGATTACAAATGAACGACAAATGCTGCCAATCGCTCATCCAACAAATCGTATTGATGTTCTTTTATAAACGAAGTACAAGCCCGTAACCCTTCTTGATGGCTGCCGGTAGTAGCCAGGGAAATCGCCGAAATCCCCAATGGAATCAGGGCTGCCATCAGTTCGCCGCCGGATAAACCCGGATAACGGACGGTAAAATAAAACCCGTCGGCAATCGCTTCGTCTAAATCCCGGTCGTATACGATTTCAAAGCCGTGTTTCAAGAAAATGGCTTTCAGGCGACGGGCGCGACGGCCGTACTCTTTTACTTCCTTCAAAAAAGGAAAATCGCCATCGGAGGCGGCTTTGAACATCGCCGCTAAAGCGCATTGCGCCGAATGAGCGGTTCCCGACGAAATAGCGTACAAAGCGCGGTGGATAAATACGCTGCCAAAGGTGCCGCCACCGTAGCGTTCCGTCAGGCCGGGATACGAACGTTGATACAAAGCATCAGACATGGCGACAATCCCGATCCGCTGTCCTGCGTAACTGAACGCTTTCGAGCCGGAAATCAGAAGTAAATAATTGTCCGTATATTTTCCTACGCTGGCTTGGTAGGGCGGTTGGAAAGGCGTTCCCAAGTCTTTGCGGAAGTCCATGGCAAAATAGGCCAGGTCTTCCAGCACAATCGCATCGTATCGGGTAGCCAAGTCGCCGATAATCTGCAATTCCTGTTCATTGAGGCAAAACCAGGCCGGATTGTTCGGATTGGAATAGATAATGCAGGCGATATTTCCTTTTGCCAGATACGATTCTAATTTCTCTTTCAGGCGTTCGCCCCGGAAGTCATATACATCGAACGATTCGTAGCGGTAGCCCAGCACAACGGCCTGCTGTTTTTGTACCGGAAATCCCGGGTCGATAAACAGAATCGTATCGCGCTGCGCATCGCACTGTCCGGCGACAAGGAAGGAGGTAAACGTTCCCTGCATTGAGCCGACGACCGGTACGCAACCTTCCGGCGCAATATCGAGGTCGATAAAGGCTTTGATAAAGCGGGAGGCTTCCTGTTTCAACTCCGGCAAACCGTCGATGACCGGATAGATCGATGCGACACCTTTCCGCAATGCGGCTATTTCGGCTTCGACGCCCACCGGCGACGGCGGCAGCCCCGGTACACCCATTTCCATGTGGATAAATTCCAGTCCGGTTTCCCGTTCGATTTTTCCGGCAATCGCCACCACTTCCCGGATGGTTGCTTTGGAGAAATCCTTGATTTTCAACTCTTGAATCGCTCGTTGAATGATGCTTTGAGGAACAGGCAGCGGCATATTAATAATGCTTGTTTTTAGATCTTTCCCATGCTTCGCCCAAACGGATCAGCCAGTTTTTCCTGCCCGCCGTCCGGATGTTATCCGCATGAAAACCGGAGTTTTGTATCGAATTGCAGCCCGATTGAAGAATCTTATATATCACTCCCCAGTCGAGCAGCCCGCCAATGTTCCGGTCGTCGATATAAATATCGACAGCAATTTTTCGGGAATCGCCTTCCTTAAATTCTTCTTCAGGATAATTCTTATTGCAGGCATAAAAATGGACGTCGTTTTTCGCGCAATAATCCACTGCTTCCTGCAACAGGCGACCTTCACGCATGGTCCATAAAATCAGTATGTGATGTTCTTCCTGATGCAATTTCCGAAGGACTTCCAGCGCAAACGGAATGGGTTTTCCGATTTTCGGATAGGCATGTTCCACGATGGTACCGTCAAAATCTACTGCTATTGTCATAATTCGATTGTATGTGTTATTTTTTACAGTTTAATTGTATCGTTGAAATCAATTCGATTCACGATGGAGCGTCCCAAGGTGATTTCGTCCGCATATTCGATTTCGTCACCTACCGAAACGCCGCGCGCAATGATGGATACTTTCACTTTTGCGTCCGACAGTTTCCGGTAAATATAAAAATTGGTCATATCGCCTTCCATCGTGGCGCTCAACGCCAATATAATTTCCTTTACATCGCCTTTGGAAATCCGCTGCACTAAGCTATCGATTTGCAAATCGCCGGGGCCGATGCCGTCCATCGGGGAAATAATCCCACCCAACACATGATACAGTCCATGAAACTGCCCGGTATTCTCGATAGCCATCACCTCTTTGATGTTTTCCACTACGCACACCAGCGAGGTGTCGCGCGAAGAATCGCTGCAAATATGACAAACCGCCTCGTCCGATATATTGTGGCAAACCCCGCAATAGTTGATTCCTTGCCGGAGGGCGATGATCGCATTCCCGAAACTTTCGACCTCGCCGGGCGTTCGTTTCAGCAGGTGAAGCGCCAGGCGCAACGCCGTTTTCCGGCCAATACCCGGCAGGCGGGACAACTCATCCACAGCGCTTTCTAATAAACCGGAAGGGTATTTCTGTATCATGCTCGCATTTCTATGAGTGCAAAAAAACTTACCTTTGTCTTAAAATTGACACGAGATTATCCCGCACTCTTACAAAGTTCTCCATGCTTCGTCTTCTATCGGCAAATGATAAATCGGATCGAATAAAGCTGTTGTCTTCATAATCTTTTATCTTATTCATCATTGCGAGGTGCAAAGGTATGAAATATTTTGATGATTTTCAAACGGCAAAGACTCAAAGCCGTTTTACGATTGATACTCGGTAAGTGGGACAATTATTTTCCAAAGTGTATCATTTTCGGGAACGGGCGCGGTGATTTCGATTTCCGACCGGGAAACGGGATGGATAAACTGTACCCGGCGGGCATGCAAACTGATTCCACCGTCGGGATTGGAACGGTCGTAACCGTACTTCAAATCGCCCCGTACCGGGCAACCGATGGCTGCCAGCTGGCAGCGTATCTGGTGATGCCGTCCGGTTTTCAAGTCGATTTCCAGGAGGAAATACCGGTCGGAACGATCGAGGAGCCGGTAAGTCAGGATGGCTTTTTTGGAACCGGGTTTTTCGTTGACGGTGGCGAAGGATTTGTTTTGTTTCTCGTTACGAATCAGGTAGTGCACCAGTTCGCCTTCCGGCTGGGGCGGCGGATTTTTGACAATCGCCCAATAGGTTTTCCGGATTTGACCGTCGCGAAACAGTGCATTCATCCGTTCCAGGGCTTTGCTGGTTTTGGCGAAAAGCACTACGCCCGAAACCGGACGGTCTAAACGGTGCACGACGCCGATGAAAGCCTCGCCCGGTTTGCTGTACTTGGCTTTCAACCATTGTTTCACGGTTTCGGAGAGCGGTGTATCGCCGGTTTTATCGCCTTGTACAATCTCAGAACTTGTTTTGTTGACGGCTATCAGGTGATTATCTTCGTAAAGGACCGTCATCAGGTATTCATTCCGCCATCTACCTGTATAACCTGTCCTGTAACGTAGGAAGAGAGGTCGGAAGCCAGGAAAAGGGCGATATCCGCCACATCGTCCGGCGTTCCGGCGCGACGGAGGGGTATTTGTTTTTCCCATTCGGCGCGTACTTCGTCCGACAGCTGGTGCGTCATTTCCGTAGCAATAAATCCCGGGGCGATGGCGTTGGCGCGAATGCCTCTCGATCCCAGTTCGCGGGCTACGGATTTGGCCAGGCCAATCATCCCGGCTTTGGAAGCCGAATAGTTGGCTTGTCCGGCATTGCCGTGCACGCCTACCACCGAACTCATATTGATGATGCTACCGGATTTTTGTTTCATCATCACCGGCGTCAGCGCATGGATAAAATTGAAGGCCGATTTCAGGTTGACGTTGACAACTGCATCCCATTGGGCTTCATTCATCCGCATCAGTAACCCGTCGCGGGTGATACCGGCATTGTTTACCAGGATATCGATTCGTACGAAATCGTTCACTATTTCGTTGACTACCTGGTGGGTATCGTCATAATTCGCCGCGTTGGATGCGTAGGCTTTCACTTTTACGCCAAAACGTTCGATTTCTTTTACCGTAGCCTGAGCGTTTTCGTCGATCGTCAGGTCGGTGAATGCGATATTACAACCCTCCCGGGCAAACCGGAGGGCAATGGCTTTGCCGATTCCCCGGGCGGCACCTGTGATGAGCGCCGTTTTTCCTTCCAATAAATTCATAGGATATATTTATAGATTTTTCTTTTTAATTCCATTAAACAGTAGATTGACGATGTTTTCCATATCTTTGCTGCCGGAACGGATTCCTTTCATCGTGCCCCGGATATAAGGCACTTCCAATCCTTTGAAAGCATAATGCAGGATGGCCGCCATCGAAGCGGTATCTTCGATGACAAAACTGTTTTTCCGGACGCCTTCGTCCAAAATCGCCTGGATATAATTGATTTCCTGCAAGTCGAAACCTTTCCTTACGTTTTCGACCTGCCAGATATCGCGGAAAAAACGGGCTTTGAGCGTTCCGTTCCGGAAAACGACCTGCTTGATCATATCCGAGCGAGTGCGGATAAATTCGAGGAGTTTTTCGTCGGCCGGCATCTCCTTATCGACCACGGTTTCGAGAGCCGTGTAAAGGATATTCAATTCCGATTCGACAACCGCATGGTAAATATCGGTTTTGCTTTTAAAATAGGTATACAGCGTACGCCTGCCTTTTTGCGAAGCGGCGGCAATATCGTTCATTGTTGTATTTTCCACACCGATGCGGGCGAAGAGGAGGCGTGCCACTTCGATTAGTTTATCCCGCGTTTTTACCATTGCTATGGCCATAAGAAATGCACAATTATATCGTTGAGTGTGCAAAAGTAGTTTTTTTTTCGGTATAATCCAAATACTTTTGTGGGAGGATAACCGAAATATACTCATGTTACGCATCCGTCCATGTTACGTTGTCCTGAATTGAAAATCGGCCTGGTCCAATGACGGTACGCAAGGGTTGCTTGTTTTTATTCTACCCACATTTTGTGCCTAACGGCACAAGGGCTGGGGTGGGGGAGTACCGAGCACCAAAAAAAAAGGTCAAAAATTTGCAAAATCAAAAATAACAACTAACTTTGTCGCCATAATTGGCTAATTGTTGGCTGATTATAATAAAACATTATACAATATTCCCGCAGAAAACGAACAGCAAGCAAATAAAAAGAGGCTCAAGAACAGAGAAAAAAGATGAAAAGATTAAGAAAAAATAACAAAAAAGATTTGCCGCTCTCCCTGAAAATGTTAGAGAGAGAGAGAGAGAGAGAGAGAGAGAGACTTTGCTAAACAACGAACTTGTAACCACATACAACACATAGCGGTACGTTTATCGTCCGTACATACCGATCTGCCGAAAAATTTCCGCTCCGCATTTCTTCCCCGAAGAAGCGCGGAGCGGGACTTTTTTATGCCTCGCTCGCGATCGCCGGCCGGCCGGCGAAATCACTCCCCGAATGACGTGCATATTACAAATAGCGTCTGCCAATTTCACAAAATAAAATCGATTCATTAAAAATTAAAAACGATGGCATTGTTTTATAAAAAAACACAGCGCGGCAACCCGGCGAATCCGTCGGCGCCGAAATTATGGTATCCCATCCTGAAAAGCATCGGACTGGTGAAAGAAAAGCAAGTAGCCCAACAGTTGGCCGATGAAACGACGTTAAACCCGAAAGAAGCGGAGATGACACTTTATCAGTTGTTAAAAGTGATTGTCAACCTGCTGCTGGACGGTCATACGGTGCAGTTGGGCGAACTGGGCAGTTTCCGGTTAACCTCCCGCAGCGAAGGCTCAGCCACGGAAGAAGCAGTGAACCCGAACAAGATTAAGAGCGTTCACGTGCACTTCACCCCGTCAAAAACCTTGCGCGAGCAACTGGGAAAAGCCACGTTCCGGGATATGTCGAAAATAAGTGGTTAGTGATTAATGAACGGTTAGTGGTTAATGAAGAAAGGTGAATGAGCTGTTAACCGTTATTCTGCTCGGTATCAGCGGATACTGTTGATTCTAATCCTGTATTATTAGAGAAGCGCGTAGAGCCCTTCGCGGCACGGTATTGCTGCTGTTGCGGCACGGTGTTGCTGCTGTTGCAGCACGGTATTGCTTCTGTCGCGGCACGGTATTGCCGCCATAGAGGGTATAGTAATAAGGTATAGCGAAGCAATACCAAGCTGCAACAGCGGTAACACCGTGCCGCCACGGTACACGGGACAAACAGGATGTGTACGATACAACGGGGAATATCCGGGTGGATTATACGCTTTTTGGATTTGAAAATGAATGATTAACAATTAATGATTAATGGTTAATGATTAATTATTAATAAATTAAACACAAAAACAAACAACAAACAATGAACAAACGAAAAAAGTACGTACCGCCCGGGGTGGAAATTTACCGGGTTCTTTTGGAAACCGGCATTGCTGTTGAAACGTCGATAGGAGAAGTGAGCGCCACCGCCCAGGCTTGGGATTATGACGATGGCATTGCGAATACGGTCGATAGCGAAAGCGGTATTTTTGTAACATGGTATTGATGAATCAGGAGGAAATAACGAATGAAAAGAGAAATGATTAATTTAAGTTATTGTATAGCCGGGACGATGCTCTGCGGCCTGCTGGCGTTCTCCGCCTGCGACCGGATGGAAGAAAATGCCGGCAATGGAGAAAAGACGGAGGTACGGTTTACGCTCGGCAACGTCGATTCGTGGGGCGCCGAAACCTCGTTGCGCGGCGCATCGGAAACCTCCCGAACGGTAGAAACGGCCAGCTT
>JAISYG010000119.1 GCA_031270075.1 Dysgonamonadaceae bacterium | reverse complement strand
ACCCCTTTTTAGGTAATATCATTTATTTCATATATCTTTGTCGTTCGGAAACATAACGCAATGATAACACAAATAGCATTAGTAGGGTTAGGAGGCGGAGCAGGAAGTATTTTACGTTTTCTAACGTCTTATTTTACGGTTAAAGCCGGAACATTCACTTTTCCGGTAGCCACACTGATCGTGAATATTGTGGGGTGCTTGTTGATAGGCTTTTTAAGCGGTATAGCCCTTAAACAGCATTGGCTGGATGTGAACATGCGCCTGTTGCTTATGACTGGATTTTGCGGAGGCTTCACTACTTTCTCGGCCTTTTCACTGGAAAATATACAACTGTTTCAGGCCGGCCAGTACGTTTCACTGGTTTTGTATGTTTTGGCCAGTATTGTTTTCGGATTTGCAGCCGTTGGCGCAGGATTAGTAATTACAAAATAAATAGAAAATAGATGAAAAAATCATTGGTATTATTCGGTATATTCTTGTTCTGCTTTATCGCTTGTAAAAAAACGCAACAAAATAAAGAACAAGAATTTATACAAGTACAGAACGGTCGATTTACCATTCATGAAAAACCCTATTATTTCATTGGAACGAATTTCTGGTTTGGAGCCATTCTGGGTTCGGAAGGGCAAGGCGGCAATCGCAGGCGGTTGGCGCAGGAATTGGATTTCATGCAATCGATCGGTATCAATAATCTTCGCGTATTGGTAGGCGCCGACGGCTATTCCGGACAGGCGGTCAAAGTGATGCCGACTCTGCAATTAGAACCGGGCGTTTACAACGATACGATTTTCGACGGACTGGATTATTTCATGGCCGAAATCGGGAAAAGGAAGATGTACGCCGTTTTGTATATTAACAACAGTTGGGAATGGAGTGGCGGCTATGGTCAATATTTGGAGTGGGCAGGCAAAGGAAAAGTGCCCGAGGAAGGCGTGCGCGATTGGGACGGATTCCGGGAACATGTAAAAAAATATGCCACTTGCGAAGAATGTAAAAAGTTGTTTTTTAATCATGTTCAGCATATTCTGGAGCGTACCAACCGCTATACCGGATTAAAATATACCGACGATACCGCTATTATGGCATGGCAAGTCGGCAACGAACCTCGCGCTTTCAGCGAGGAGGGGAAAGAAGCGTTTGTTCAATGGATAGCCGAAGCCACAGCGCTCATCCGTTCGTTCGATAGAAATCATTTAATTACAATCGGAAATGAAGGAAGTATGGGCAGTGAGAATGACATGGAATTGTACGAAAAAATCCATGCCGATTCCAATGTAGATTACATGACTATCCATATTTGGCCGAAAAACTGGCAATGGCTGAATATCGCGGATATTCCCGGTTCACTGGATGTAGCGATTGAAAAAACCAATACCTACATCGCCGAACATTTGGAAATTGCCAAAAAATGGAATAAACCGGTAATTATTGAGGAATTTGGTTTCCCGCGCGACCATCATTTGTATTCTTTGGATGATGTTACCACCGTGCGGGATAAATACTATGAAAATATTTTTAATCAAATAGCGCTATCATCCCAGAGCAACGGCTTATTGGCCGGTTGTAATTTTTGGGCATGGGGCGGTTTCGGTCGTCCGGCGCATCTCTATTGGCAACCGTGGGATGATTATGTAGGCGACCCTTCACAAGAAGAACAAGGTTTAAATTCGGTATTTAATACGGATACCACCATCGAATTGATTAAAAAATATGCGGCGGAACTTGGAGATTCATAAACCGCCAACCGATTGAAGGATTCAATCCTTAGTTTAACTCAATAAACATATTATTTTCAAGCACAAATAACTATTTATAAATATATTTCAAGCACTTTATTGATTATGTCAAAGGAATTATTTAATTTTGTAATCTCAAATAAACAAGGGAACAAACATACCATAAATATATGCCCGTGCCTAATCAGATTAAAAGTGCACTTGTTTCGGTATTTCATAAGGAGGGATTGGATGAAATCTTATTGAAACTACACCGAGAGGGTGTTGAATTGTATTCAACCGGTGGTACTCAAGGTTTTATCGAATCGTTGGGGATTCCTTGCCATTCGGTAGAAAGTTTAACCGGCTATCCATCCATTTTGGGTGGACGAGTCAAAACCTTGCACCCGAAAGTTTTCGGCGGCATTTTAAACCGTCGCAACCATGCCGGCGACCACGAGCAAATCCGGGAATACGATATTCCGGCCATCGACCTCGTTATCGTCGATCTTTATCCTTTCCGCGAAACCGTTGCTTCGGGCGCCACAGAACAGGACATCATCGAAAAAATCGATATTGGCGGCATTTCCCTGATCCGGGCGGCCGCCAAAAATTTTTACGATGTAGTGATTGTGGCTTCCAAAGCCCAATACGCCGCTTTGAATGAAATGCTTACGCAACAAGGTGCTCAATCGACTTTGGAACAACGGCGCCGGTTCGCTACAGAAGCTTTTGCTGTTTCGTCGGCCTATGATACAGCCATTTTCAATTATTTCGATGCAGGCGAAGGCCGTTGTTTCCGTCAGGCTTACGATGATGCCAAAACGCTTCGCTACGGAGAAAATCCTCACCAGAAAGGCGTATTCTACGGCGATTTCGACGCCTTGTTCAAACAATTACAAGGCAAAGAAATTTCCTACAACAATTTGTTGGATATTAACGCCGCCGTCGATTTAATCAGTGAGTTTGACGAATTGACATTTGCGATTCTCAAGCACAACAACGCTTGTGGCATCGCTTCCCGCCCCACGGTAAAAGAAGCGTGGGAAGCCGCCCTGGCGGGCGATCCGGTTTCCGCTTTCGGAGGTATACTCATTTGCAACGCTCCGATAGATGCGGCCGCCGCCGAAGCAATCGACCGGATTTTTTATGAAGTGATTATCGCCCCGGCTTACGATGCGGAGGCGCTGGAAATCCTGAAACAAAAGAAAAACCGAATTATTTTGATACAAAAACAAGGTCAGACAGAACCACTACAATTCCGTTCGCTGCTGAACGGCGTTTTGGTGCAGGACAAAGACCGGAGTATCCAAACGGCCGCCGATTTACGAACCGTTACGGACCAAGCGCCTGCTTTGCAGGAAATAGAAGATTTGCTGTTTGCCAACAAACTGGTGAAAAACACCAAATCGAACGCCATTATTTTAGCAAAGAATAAACAACTTTACGCCGGCGGCACAGGACAAACGTCGCGGGTCGACGCGCTGAAACAGGCCATCGAAAAAGCCCGTTCGTTCGGCTTCGATTTGCAGGGGGCCGTTATGGCTTCCGACGCCTTTTTCCCTTTCCCCGATTGTGTGGAAATCGCGCATGAAGCGGGTATTACGGCTATGATTCAGCCCGGCGGATCGGTAAAAGACGATTTATCGATCGCATATTGTAATAAAAATAATGTAGCAATGGTGATGACGGGTATTCGTCATTTCAAACACTAAAAAACAAAGATATACAATGGGATTATTTTCATTTACACAGGAAATTGCCATGGATTTGGGAACTGCGAACACCGTCATTATTCAAGACGGAATAATTGTCGTGGACGAACCCTCCGTAGTGGCTTTAGACGACCGGACCGACAAACTGATAGCAATTGGTTCCGAAGCCCAGAGAATGCAAGGGAAAACGCACAGTAATATCAAGACCATCCGCCCGTTGCGCGATGGGGTGATTGCCGATTTCTATGCGGCGGAGCAAATGATCCGGGGCATGATTAAGATGATCAATAACAAGAGCCAACTGTTTGCACCCTCGTTGCGGATTGTCGTATGTATCCCCTCCGGTAGTACGGAAGTCGAAGTCCGCGCCGTGCGCGACTCGGCCGAACATGCCGGCGGACGCGACGTCTATATGATTTACGAACCCATGGCGGCGGCTATCGGTATCGGATTGGATGTGTCGGCTCCCGAAGGCAACATGATTGTGGATATCGGCGGCGGAACAACCGAAATAGCCGTTATCTCGTTGGGCGGTATTGTATCCAATAAATCCATTCGTATTGCAGGCGATGATTTGACATCCGATATCATCGAATACATGGGACGTCAACACAACATGAAAGTGGGCGAACGCACAGCCGAATTGATTAAGATTAATGTCGGCTCCGCTTTGGTTAACCTGGAAGATCCCCCCGAAGACTATGTGGTTTTCGGTCCGAACCGGATGACGGCTTTGCCGATGGAAGTGCCGATTTCGTATCAGGAAATCGCCTATTGTTTAGATAAATCCGTTTCCAAGATAGAGATGGCTGTGTTAAACGCTTTGGAAAATACTCCTCCCGAATTGTATGCCGATATTGTCCGTAACGGAATTTACCTGGCCGGAGGAGGCGCCCTTTTAAAGGGGTTGGACAAACGTTTGCAGGATAAAATCAATATTCCTTTTCATATTACGGACGATCCGTTGCATGCTGTGGCGAAAGGAACGGGAATAGCGCTGAAGAATATTCATAAATTTAAATTTCTAATTCGGTAAAATTGAGAAATTTATTCCATTTCATTTTTAAGAATATCCATTGGCTACTGTTTTGTATATTCATTTACCTGTCCGTTCTGTTGATTGTGAATAACAATCAATTCCAACGGAGTAAATACTTACAAGTAGCGCGGGAAGTTACAGGAAGAGTATATTCTGTAACCAATTATTTTCGTTCTTACCTTTACCTGAAAAGCGCCAACGCCGACTTATTGAAACGACTGTCACAACTGGAAACGGAAGTTTATGCTTACCGGAACTATTTGGGAACTTTACAGAGCGATTCGAGCCGAGTAGATAGTTGTATCATGGATTCGTTGATTTATCGCTTTATTCCCGCCAAAGTGGTCAATAATAGCGTTTCCTTTCTCGAAAATTATATTACATTGAACAAAGGTTCCGACGATGGAGTCTATCCCGATATGGGCGTTCTTTCCGTTAATGGTAACGGAGTGGTGGGCGTTATCCGGGACACTTCGCCGCATTTTTCTACGGTTATTTCGCTTTTGAACACGAAATACAAACTGAACGGAAAAATTAAACACAATGACTATTACGGCCCGTTGGAGTGGAATGGAAAAGACACTCAGTACTCCTATCTGACCGAAATCCCCCGGTTCGCCGCTTTTGAACCCGGCGATACGATTGTAACCAGTGGTTATTCCACGGTATTTCCGAAAGGTATTCCCATCGGCTCTATTGTAGATGCACAAAAGCAACGGGACGATAATTATATGTCTTTGCGCATTCGGTTGTTTACGAATTTCAATAATTTGAACGAAGTGCAGATCGTAACTAACCGGTTTCAAAAAGAGCAAAAAGAATTGGAAGAACGTACTTTGAACCCGAAAATAACCCAGTAAATATGTCAAACGCGGCGACAGGACGGATATTGTTGTTTATTTTGCTGATAATACTGCAAATAGCCTTGTTCGATAGAATTCATCTTTTCGGATACGCCACTCCTCTGCTCTACATCTATTTCATTATCAAGTTACCGGGTACTATGAACCGAAATTGGGTGTTGCTTCTGGCAGCTTTTCTGGGTTTGTGTATCGACCTCTTCAATCATACCATGGGAATGAATATGCTGGCTTGTGTGGTCATTGGTTTTTTCCGGTATTTCTTCCTGGATTGGTTTGCACCCCGCGACCTGTACGAAAATTATTTCCCTTCGTTCCGTTCACTGGGCAGGGCTAAATTCCTTCGTTACGCCTTTGTGATGACTGTATTGCATCACATCATTCTGTTTACCGCCGAATCGTTATCTTTTTTTGATCCTTTGGCGTTGATTTATCGCATAATAGGAAGTGTTGTTCTCACAATATTGCTTATCTTTGCTTTTGAAAGTATTGATTTTGATGTTTCAAAAAAGTGAAGACAACCTATTTCAATCCGGATAGACGCAAAACAGTCTTGATCGCCATTGTTTGTGTAGTGGTACTCATCTATATTATCCAACTTTTCCGTTTACAAGTCTTGAATCCCAATTACAAAGTATGGGCCGATAACAATGCTTTTTTTCCGAAAACTTTGTATCCTTCCCGCGGGGTAATGTCCGACCGGAACGGAAAATTATTAGTTTATAATCAACCGGCTTACGATGTGATGGTTATTATGCGGGAAACACAAGAATTTGATACCTTGTCCTTTTGCCGGGCGGTGGATATTTCCATCGAACGTTTCCGGAAACGCTTGGACGAAATCAAGGATAAACGGAATAATCCGGGTTATTCATCTTACATTCCCCAAAATTTTCTTACCCAGTTGAGTAACCGGCAATACGGTATTTTGCAGGAATCCATTTATAAATTTCCGGGATTTTATATTCAAAACCGTACGATTCGGGAATATAGTTTTCCTTATGCTGCACACGTGTTGGGTTATATCGCCGCGGCGGACAAACAAAATATTGCAGACGATGAGTATTATCAAAGAGGTGATCTGGTCGGGAAAACCGGAGTGGAACGTTCGTACGAAAAACAGTTGCGTGGACAGAAAGGAGTCGAAGTCCTGCTACGCAACGCACACGGGCACATCAAAGGCAAATACGAAAATGGGATGCACGATGTAGCTCCCATTTCGGGAAAAGATCTGACCCTTTCTATCGACATCGACCTGCAAAAATATGGCGAAGAATTGATGCAAAATAAATTAGGCGCCATCATCGCCATTGAGCCCAAAACAGGAGAAATTCTGTGTATGATTTCCTCGCCTACTTACGACCCGTCTTCGCTGGTCGGACGGCAATTTGTCGAGTCGTTTTTCAAATTGGCTGAAGATCCATATAAGCCATTGTTGAATAGATCATTAAGTGGAACCTATCCGCCGGGATCTGTTTTTAAAACGACGCAGGGCTTGACTTTCCTGCAAGAAAATATTATCACAACCCATACCGCTTATACTTGTTTCTATGGTTGGCCTTTGGGAAACGGGCGTCCGGGTTGTCACGGTCATGCATCGCCTTTGACCCTAACGGGCGCCATCGGGAACAGTTGCAATTCGTATTTTTTCTGGGGCTTAAAAGCGATGTTGGAAAACAAAAAATACGGTTCTATGCGGGCGGCGATGGATAAATGGCGGGATTATATGGTGGCACAAGGGTTTGGCTATCCTTTGGGGGTGGATTTACCCGGCGAAAAGCGGGGATTGATTCCCAATGGCGAGTATTATAGTAAAAAAGGGCGTTGGAATGCTTTTTCCGTTATTTCCATTGCCATCGGACAAGGAGAAGTAACGCTTTCCCCTATCCAGATTTGTAATCTGGCGGCTACAATTGCCAACCGGGGCTATTTTTATACGCCGCATGTAGTGAAAAAAATTCAGGATGCGTCCTTAGACAGTATTTATCTGCAACCTCGCTCTACGGGTATCGACCCGGTGCATTACGAAACGATTGTGGAAGGAATGCGCTGGGCGGTCAACGGGCCGGGAGGAACTTGTCACGGCGCCAATATCCCGGATATTATGGTATGTGGCAAGACCGGTACGGCACAAAACAGCAGTGGACGCAACCACTCGATTTTTATGGCCTTCGCCCCGATGGACAATCCGCAGATAGCGCTTATGGCGTTTGTCGAAAACGGAGGATATGGAGCAACCAACGCCGTCCCTATCTGCCGGTTGATGATTCAGAAATATTTGAAAGGAGAAATTCCCGCTTCCGACCAATGGTTGGAAGACCGGATAAAAAATACGGTTATTCTGCGCAATGTCATACAGAAAAACTAAAATAAAAAACTCGATTGACTGGTTGACGGTGATTATTTACCTGATACTGGTCATTGCCGGCTGGTTCAGTATTTATGCGGCCACTTATAATTATGACCAGATGAATATCCTCGACCTTTCGGGACGAGCCGGTATGCAAATGATTTGGATACTTTCTTCGTTCATCATCGGTTTGGCCTTGTTGTTGATTGAAAGCGATTGGTACGACATCTTTGCTTTTTGGATCTATCTGTTAATTATCGCTTTATTGATTATTACTATTTTTGTGGCGCCGGATATCAAAGGCTCCCGTTCGTGGTTGGTTATGGGACCGATTCGCATCCAACCGGCGGAATTTGCCAAATTCGCTACCGCCTTGATAGTCGCCAAAGTAATGGGCGACTATCATTTCAAAATCACGAAAGTCCAGAATCTATTTACGGTATTGGGGTTCATTTTTCTTCCGATAGCATTGATTTTGTTGCAAAAAGAAACCGGTTCTGCACTGGTATTCGTAGCTTTCGCGTTAGTCATGTATCGCGAAGGAATGCCGGGAGTGGTGCTGTTTTCCGGCTCTTTTGCTGTATTGCTCTTTGTTTTAGCTGTGCGTTATTCCACTGAAATCTGGAATGCAACACCTGCAGGAGAGTTTCTGGGGTTGATTCTTATATTGTTTTTCACTATCGGTTTATTGTATAACTATCCGAAGGTGCGACGGAATGTCCCATACATTCTATATGTTATACTGGGCGTATGCGCGGTGGCAGGAATCATTTCTATTTTCGTAAGTTTCAACTGGTGCTGGGTAATCCTTTTACTGCTTGCTTTTACCATCCTTTTTTTCTTCTTTTTGTTTATTAAGTTCAGGGCTTCTACCTATCTGTGGATTATCTTCTTTGCCATAACCTCCGTCGGATTCCTGTATTCGGTCGATTATGTCTTCGATAATCTATTGGAGCAGCATCAGAAAACACGGATTGAGGTAACTTTGGGTATAATAGACGATCCGAGCGGCGCCGGATACAATGTCAATCAGTCAAAAATCGCTATTGGTTCGGGCGGCCTCAGCGGTAAAGGGTATATGAACGGCACTCAAACCAAACTGAAATATGTACCGGAACAAGATACCGATTTTATTTTCTGTACCATCGGCGAGGAAAAAGGATTTATCGGTTCGGTTTCGGTTTTGGTTTTGTTTCTGATTTTGATTATCCGTCTGATTCTTTTAGCGGAACGACAGCGATCGGCTTTCCGGAGAATATATGGTTATGCGGTGGCTTCCATCTTTTTTGTCCATCTGGCTGTAAATATCGGAATGGTCATTGGAATTACCCCGGTCATTGGGATTCCCTTGCCATTTTTCAGTTACGGAGGGTCTTCGCTTTGGGCTTTTACCATTCTCTTATTTGTTTTTCTTCGATTGGACGCTTCGCGGGGAGATAGATTGTGAAACCAGATATACATGTTGTTACCTGTCGAAATACGAATCGTTATTCCCTGTTACAACGAACCGGAAATCAGGCAAACCGTGCAAAGCCTCTGGGCTTGCTCACAGCCCGCTTGTCGCACGGAGGTCGTTGTAGTAGTCAATTCTTATCTTATATCGCCGGAAACAGTGAGGCAATTCAACCGGCAAACCTATGACGAACTGAATGCGTTTGCCCGGAAATACAATGTTCCCGGTTTATATCTAACGCCGTTACTGGTAGAAGATCTTCCCGGCCGCCAAACCGGCGCCGGCCTCCCCCGTAAAACAGGCATGGACCGGGCGGCAAACCAATTTGAATCTGAAAACTACCCGCAGGGAATTATTATCAGTCTGGACGCCGATTGTACGGTAGCGGAAAATTACCTGACGGAAATTTACCGTTGTTTCCGGCAATACCGGCTGAAATCGGCAACAATTGAATTTCATCATCCGGTGGAACATCTGCCGGCAACCGACAATATCCGGAAGGCTGCCGAAGCCTACGAGGGATATTTACGATATTACCGGGCGGCATTGGCCTATACGGGTTATCCGTATGCCTTTTACACCATCGGTTCGGCTTTCGCCGTTACTGCCCAAACTTACCGTCAGGCAGGTGGAATGGGGAAACAGCAGGCCGGCGAGGACTTTTATTTTCTTCAGAAAGTATTTCCTTTGGGAAAAACGCAATTCATCGACAGCACGTGTGTGTATCCTTCCGCCCGCACTTCGAGCCGAGTGCCTTTTGGAACCGGTACGAATATTGCTCAAATGCTAAAAAACATGGATTTCAAAAAACTAACCTACCGGATAGAAGCATTTACCGATCTGAAAAATTTGTTTAATCAAGTGAATACCTTTTTCCGGCAACCGGAACCGGTAGTCGAACAACAACTTTCCGATTTACCCCTTTATACCCGGAAATTTCTGGAGGAAGAACATTTTATCGATAAAATAAGTGAAATCAACCGGTACACTACCACGCCGGAAAATTTCAGGAAACGCTTTTTCTATTACTTTACCGCTTTTAAAATCCTGAAATATCTGAACTTTGTGCATCCAAACCCTTACCCTTTAGCGGATGCGAAAGAACAATGGGAAAAATTGCATTATTTGACATGAATCACATCCAGATAGTGCAGGATTTGTTTTCCTAATTCCCCAACCGAAGAATTTTCCGTTTCCGGCAAACAGGTAATCGCCAAATCATACTGCGGAAAATGGTTTTTCTTCAATCCTGCCTTTACGGAAGCAGGCGTACAGGCCAAAACATATTCCAAAGGGGTATTCCGTTGAACAGTCAGGTCGATAATCGCATCAAACGGTTGTTTTTCCAACTCCCTGATAATGGAATAAACCGGATTGCCCCACCATTTACCGGCGGCTTTTTGCAAAACCACATAATAACCGGTGTTGGAATAGTCCTGCCCGTCTTTCTTCCGCTGATAAACACAGACGGTAAGCGCTTTTCCTGCGTCTTTCAGTTGCCGGATACAATCGGAAGCTTCATCCGAATAAGCGGTATCGAACAGTACCAAAACGCTATGAATATCCTTCAAATTCAGGAAGTTTTTTGCCCGCGCATTTTGTTTGTAATATCTTTTCAACTTGTATTTCAGAATATAATCCATCGTTCTATGGTTTTAAATCATTGTCAAAAATTCCTGCTCACTAATAATTTTAACGCCTAATTTCTGTGCTTTCTCCCACTTGGCAGGTCCCATATTTTCACCGGCCAGGATAAAATCCGTTTTGGAGGAAACCGACGCACTGTTTTTACCGCCATTCCTTTCAATGAGTTCCTTGTATTCGTCCCGTGAATGCTGTGTAAAAACGCCACTGATAACGAAAGTTTTCCCTTTGAGAACCTCGGTTCTTCCAGCCAGAATATCTTCGGATAAAGCGAATTGAAGATTGTTTGAACGCAAGCGCTCAATTAATTTCCGGTTATTATCATCGGCGAAATAAGCTAAAATGCTATCGGCAATCCGGTCACCTATTTCTTCTATGGAAGTCAGGCGCGACAAATCGGCCTGCATCAAATCGTCGATATCGGGACAAGCGTTGGCTAAACGTTTGGCCACCGTTTCGCCGACAAAACGAATCCCCAACGAATACAATACCCGTTCGTACGGAACTTGTTTCGACAGTTGGATACTCTCCATGAAATTGGCCGCACTTTTTTCTCCCCATCGTTCCAGGCAACAGATATCCCGAAAGCGGATATCGTACAAATCGGCTACATTGCGTATCAATCCGGCTTTGTAAAAGGTGTCGACCGTTCCTTCGCCGGCATTGATATTCATGGCCCGGCGACTGATGAAATGCTCGATCATTCCCTTGATTTGCGGTTCACATCCCGAACGATTGGGACAATAATAAGCGGCTTCGTCCGGCTCGCGCACCAAAGGCGTTCCGCAGGCCGGACAATTCCGAATGAACCGGACTGTATCGCCTATCATGAAGCGCGCTTCTTTATTGACGCCGGTAATTTTCGGGATAATTTCACCACCCTTTTCCACCCGGCACCAATCGCCAAGATGCAAATCGAGTTGGCGGATAATATCTTCATTGTGCAACGAAGCGCGTTTAACAACACTCCCCGACAACAACACCGGTTCCAAATTGGCTACCGGAGTAACCGTTCCCGTGCGTCCTACCTGAAAATCGACCGAAAGCAACCGGGTTTCAACCGATTCGGCTTGAAATTTGTAGGCAATAGCCCAGCGGGGCGATTTGGCCGTCCATCCGAGATTGAGTTGTTGTTTCGCAGAATTTACTTTCAATACAATACCGTCCGTAGCTACCGGTAAATTTTTCCGTTCGATATCCCAATAGCGAATGAAATCGAACACTTCATCCAAGCTATGGCATTTCCGCATGGCGTCCGAAATTTTGAAGCCCCAACTACGTGCGGCCTCCAGATTTTCGTAATGACCATCGTAAGGCAACCCATTGCCCAGCACAGAATACAAATAGGAATCCAATTTGCGTTGCGCCACTATTTGCGGATTCAAGGTTTTCAAAGTGCCGGCTGCCGCATTCCGCGGATTGGCAAAGCGGGTTTCCTCCGCTTCGGCGCGTTCTTCGTTCAATTGATTGAAAACTTGCCAGGGCAATAGGATCTCGCCTCGTATTTCAAATAAGGGTGGATAATTACTGCCCTGCAAACGCAAAGGAATGGTACGGATGGTGCGAACGTTGACGGTAACATCATCGCCGCGGGCGCCATCGCCCCGTGTGATAGCGCGCACCAGAACGCCGTTTTCGTAAATCAACGAAATGGATGTACCGTCGTATTTCAGTTCGCAAACTATCTCGAAATCTTCGTTCAACGCTTTTTTCGTGCGGTTGTAAAACTCCGATATTTCGCCTTCGGAATACGTATTGGTTAGCGAAAGCATCGGGTAAAGATGTTCGACTTGCACAAAATTTTTGCTGATATCGCTTCCCACCCGTTGTGTCGGGGAAGAGGCATCGTAATATTCGGGATATTCGGCTTCCAGTTTTTCCAACCTTTTCAATTCCATGTCGAACTCAAAATCGCTGACGGCCGGCTGATCCAGCACATAATACCGGTAATTCCAATCGGCTATTTTTTTCCGCAAAACCTCTATTTGTTGCTTTATTGTTTCCATCGAAAACTTTCCATTAGAATCAAAATGTCGTTATGTATGTATTCCAAAACAGGTGCAATCGAATCCTGATTGGGTGTATTATCGAAATACAAGGCTCCCCGAAAAAAGGAGCGGACACTGTCTGTCAGCACAAATTGCACGGGCGATGCCACGTTTCCTCCAATCGCATATAAGAGGCCATAGACCTTATGCTTCGGATTGTCGAACCGTTGTTCCCGGATGGCATCGGCTTTTATGGCATGTAAATAGACAAACTTACGGCTTTCTTCCGAAAATTGTGCCAGATTATCTTTTTTGACGGGTAGATAGCTGCAATAAATCCGGGCATTCCATTGCCTATAAACGAGATTAAAAAATTCATTTTGGACGGAATCGAGCGCCGTTTCCACCTGAGCCTGTTCCGAAATGCGGCAGGTAAAACCCGGAAATTCCTGCATACGGTAAGCCGGTTCGGGCAAATCGATACGAAAGTAACCGGCAGGTTTGGGAGAATAATGCGAGCAGGCTGTAACCCAAAGGCAAGCCACAAGCCATAAGCAACCATGCAGGAAGAGTGTTTTCATGCACACAAAATTACATGAAAAACCCGGGTTTTCCAAGCACTCGAGATAAAAATCAAGATCACAGGAAGTTTACAGGAAAAAAT
>JAISYG010000096.1 GCA_031270075.1 Dysgonamonadaceae bacterium | reverse complement strand
TATATATATTATTTTCGAGGAAACTGCCAAATAATTATAGTTAAACTTTATTAAATTTTCCATCTTTTTTTGCGTCGTTTCCGGGATATTTTTTGTAATATTACGATAAATTGCCAACCATTAGCGAATTATGGCGACAAAGTAAAGGTTTTTTTTTGAATTGTGCAAGGATTTAGGAAAAAATTTTTGCGGAATCGGCTTTCTCGAAAACGCGTCATCCCGCGCTTGGCGCGGGATCTCTCGAAAAAAGCACAGCGCTTTTCAGGAGATTGCGGGTCAAGCCCGCAATGACGAACGTTTTTTTGTTTACACAATCCCTTGCGCCATCATGGCGCCGGCTACTTTCATAAAGCCGGCTACGTTAGCGCCTTTCACATAATGGATATATCCGTCTTTTTGTTTGCCGTAAATGACGCATTGCTCGTGGATAGCGTTCATGATTTGGTGCAATTTGGCGTCCACCTCTTCCGCCGTCCATTGCAGGTGCATGGCGTTTTGCGTCATTTCCAATCCGGAAGTGGCTACACCGCCTGCATTGACGGCCTTACCCGGGCCAAACATCACGCCGTTTCCGATAAATACATCGACAGCTTCGTTCGTACAGCCCATGTTGGAGATTTCGGCTACGCAAGTTACGCCGTTGGCAATCAAAGTCTGCGCATCGTTTTCGTCCAATTCGTTCTGAATAGCGCAAGGCAAAGCAATATCCACCTTTTGTTGCCAGGGACGTTGTCCCGGGAAAAATTCAACACCGTATTTTTCGGCGTAAGGCGCTACAATATCTTCGCCCGAAGCGCGAAGATCGAGCATGTAGTCGATTTTTTCGCCCGAAATGCCGGCCGGATCATAGACATAGCCGTCGGGGCCGGAAATGGTTACCACTTTACCACCCAGTTCGGTTGCTTTCAAAGCGGCGCCCCAGGCTACGTTTCCGAAACCGGAGATGGCGATGGTTTTTCCTTTGATATCCCAACCTTTTTCTTTCAACATATTCACTACAAAATAGATTCCGCCGAAACCGGTAGCTTCGGGACGAATCAGCGAGCCGCCGTAATCCAATCCTTTGCCGGTGAATGTACCGGTATTTTCGTGCACCAATTTTTTATACATACCGTACATATAACCGATTTCGCGGGAGCCTACGCCAATATCGCCGGCCGGAACGTCGGTATCGGGACCGATATGTCGCCACAATTCGAGGATAAACGCCTGGCAGAACCGCATGATCTCGGCATTCGATTTTCCCCGGATGCTGAAATCGGAACCGCCTTTGCCGCCGCCCATCGGAAGGGTGGTCAGCGCATTTTTGAACGTCTGTTCAAAGCCTAAAAACTTCAAAGTAGACGGGGTAACCGAAGCGTGGAAACGGATGCCTCCTTTGTACGGCCCGATGGCGTTGTTGAATTGCACGCGGTAGCCCAGGTTGACTTGCACTTTCCCGTTATCGTCTACCCATGGCACTTTGAATGTATAGATGCGGTCAGGCTCAACCAATCGTTCGATAAGCGATGCTTTTTCAAACTCAGGATGTTCGTTATACACATCTTCTATGGAATGAAGCACTTCCCGTACGGCTTGCAGATACTCGTGTTCGCCCGGATGTTTTGCTTCGAGGGACTGAAGGATCAGTTCTGTTTTCATGACTGAATTAAATTTGAAATAATAAAATGTTATTTGAGCAGGCGTATAACCTGTTTTTACGGTACAAAATTACAAAATTCAAATCGAACGAACAATAAAAACATGACAAATCGTAAAATATTCTTTGCTTTGACAAAAAACCACAAGTGTGTCGAGGCTTATTGTGAATAAATGCTTTTCATTTTTGAATAATAACGTTCTGCGGAAAAGGTTTTTATCGCTTGCACTTGAATAGCGGAATAATCAAATAAGCCGGGAGAGCTAAACATTTCGCCTATTTTGTGCACTAAACCGGTTACATGTCCAGCCTCGAAAATCATTCCGGTTTTTCCGGGAGTAATTAATTCCGGTATCCCGCCCCTATCGGAACCCAATACCGGCGTTCCCAAGCAGAGGGACTCGATAACAGATAGCGGGTTGTTGTCGTAACAGATCGATGGCATGACCGTAAATCGTGCTCGACTCATCAATTCCATGACGGCTTCCCGCGACTGATGTTCCAGAAAACGAATCGTATCGCTTGTGTATTGGTTTTTCAAATCGTCCAACAAAGGCCCGTTACCGGCAAGATATAAAGGATATCCGGCTTGCTGTGCAGCAGAAAGCAAGGTTTCTACACCTTTTTCTTTCGATATGCGCCCCACGTATGCGTAATAGTTTTCCCGGACATTGTTGTTGACCAATACCTCCTCCTGCAGAGAAATAAAATTAGGCAAGACGATTAATTTTGAAGCTTCAAATCCGCCGGCCAGCATTTTGTTTTTCATAAATTCGCTGGGACAGATAAATACATCGGTATATTTTTCCAGTTTTCGCCGGTTCCATTTCAGCGCTTCGAGATAAGCCAAAACACTTGCCGCATTGCTGTTTTTGACGCAATTGTATTTCAATACAGCGCTTTTGTTTCTAAAACACAACTCGCATGGTTTATCGTTCCGCAAACAATCGTAACGGGGACAAAGCAGTTTATAATCATGCAAAGACCAAACGACGCGGATATGCCTTTTGTGAGCTATTTCGGCCAAAACCGGAGAAAGATGCGTATGGATATTATTGAGGTGCACCACATCCGGACGAAAGTCGTCTAAGAGGGCAATGAATTTCTGCCGGACTTCCCTCGCTCCCAATGGACGGAAAACGGCTTTCCACCGGTTCCGCTCGTCCGACACGGAAGTATAAGAAACTTCCGTCGGAAAATACCGGCTGAAAGGGGTTTCTTTGTTTTCGGGATGCTGTATTGCAAAAACCGCCACTTCACATCCGCGCTCCTTTAACAGGGATTCAAGATTTAAGGTATAAATGCAATCGCCTCCCCGCGGATAATAAAATTTATTGGCAAGAAGTATTTTCAACACGTATAGCCTTAATACTTGATTTTTAATTGATTCAATACGGTTATCGCCTTTGAATTAGCAGGGTCGATTTCCAGGATTTTCTTGTAATATTCACCTGCATTCACTTTATCGTCCAACAATAAATAATAAGAAGCCAAGTAATCGTAAGCGTCGATAATATTCGCGTTGCGTTTTCCCTCGGCATTATTATTCAGCATCACTTGCAAAGCCTCTTCGTAATATGGCTTAGCAACTCCCTTAAAGGGCGAAGTTTTTGTTTCCCGTTCCTTCGAATCTACCAAAGCATTGAGATTGGCTCTCCACAGATAACCTATATGTGATTCGGGCGAGCGGGTGATGACTTCGGAAAATGCGGCATTCCCTTTTTCTATCGAACTGTAAAAATCGGCATCGTCTATTTGCTTTTGTTCGGGAGTGATGGGACTGTCTACGTATTCCTGATCAATGTATTTAATGGCAGCCTTATAAAGGGCTTGTCCGTAAAAGAAATAGTCGAGCACCTTAGCGTTTTCTGCCGCCAGTTCAAAATATTTCTCAAACATTTTGATTTCTTCGGGATAACTGTTCACTCCATCGTAAGCGCTGGCTAATTCCCTGTAAACTTCCGCTTTGGTCGGATCCAATACAATCGCTTTCTGCAAAGCGGCAATAGCCGTTTCCGGTTGTTTTTCTTTGACCAAAGCCTGGCCATAAGTAATATAATCCAGATAAATATGCTTGTCTTCCGGATTATTTTTCAGGAACTCGCCCATTTCCTGAGCAGTTAAAGCCGTATTTCCCAATTTGAAATAGTTGTATGCCTGAATACGGTGCATTACCGCGTTGGCCGGATCTTGCTGCAAAACATAATCAATTTGTTTTAACGATTTTTCGTACTGATCCGTAAAATACAACAGTTGCGCATAACGTTCATGTTGCTGGATAGGAACGCCCGGTATGGCAATAAATTTTTCGTACGCATCCAAGGCCTGATAATACATTCCGTTTTCACGGTTAATATCGCCGATTAGCGCATAAGCGGGAATATAGTCCGGGTCGATTTTTATTAATTGATCCAAATAATCCAAAGCGGCTTTCGGATTTGCGCCTTCATAGGCTTTCGCTAATTTCAGGTAAGCCACTTTATCGTTCGAATCGAAATAAATAGCCTGTTCGTACCAGCTGTAAGCCTGATCCCGTTTATCTTCTTTCAAAGCCATACTTCCTCTGACCATATAGATTCCGGAATATTTTTTATTGATTTTTTCGGCTTTTGCCAGCGCCTCTTCCGCTTGGGGTAATTTACCGGCATCGACGTATGCTTCCGCAATGGTAGTTTGTACCGAAACATTTTTTTTAGCCAATCCGATCGCCGTTTTGAAAGACGTTTCAGCTGCTTTTATATCGTTTTTTACCAATGCTAATTTGCCTTCTCCTATGTAACCGAAAGGATATTCGGAATCGGCTGCTATCGCTTTAGCGTAGTAGTAAGCCGCAGAATCCGTTTTTTGGAGGGCATAATAGGTTTGGCCTAAATAATAACAGGTTTCGGCCTGTTCCTGTGGGGATTGATTATTTTGCTGGAGGAAGAAAAGCTTAGCCGCATCGTACAACTCCGCCCGATACAGGTCGATTCCTCTTTCATTACCGGCCACCGCACCGGCGACGGTAAACCAAGCCACTATGGCCAAACTTACTAATTTCTTGGTATTCATTGTTCGTTTCTTTTTATGATGTTATTTTTATTTATTTCGGATATTCATCTTTAATTAATACCGACTTGTTTTGCGGGTCGGTAATGGGCAATAATCCCGATTTCAACAGGATGAGTTGCCCGGCTTCATGCGCTAAGAAAATGCTTAAACCCGAAGATAATCCGCTTTTCGGATCCGACAGCAACACATACACCGGTCGCCACAGGGGATAATTTTCCGCCCGAATATCGCCGGGATATGGCAAATAACTGTTTCCGACCGTAGCCGGTTCTTCATTACTGATGCGTACCAACCGGATCTTATCTTTATAGTCGGCTTGCGCATGATTCAATGCATTGACGCCGAAGATACCTATGGCGTTGGGCATCTGCATCACTTTTTTCATCACTTCCTCACTATTGCCCAAGGCATAGATATTAGAAGTGAGAAGCGTTCCTCGCGTAATGGAATCTACAATGTAACGCACTATGGCGGATTCCTTGTTATCGACTATCATCCGGATTGTCCCGATGGGGGAATCCGGATGGATTTGCGACCATTCGGTAATTTCACCGGTCAGGATTTTTTTCAGAACGGGCATCGACAGGATCGAATCTTTGTTCATCGGATTCATCACCAAAGCAATGGCATCGAAGCCAATCAAATTTGTCCGGACAGTTAACGACCGTTTACCTATATCGGCGTGCTCTTTCGCCGTCAAATCGCGTGTAACTAACGCCAAACGAACCGAATCTTCCGTCAACAGGCGGATAGCTTCCGTTTCATTTGTATACACAGGCAGAATGATCGCTCCGGGCGTACGGGCTTCGAACACAGCGATTTCAGCGTCCATTAAGGATTTGAAATTCTCGTCGCAGGCAATTCGTATCAATCCCGAGTTCAAGGTATCGTCCCACGGATCTTTCGCTTCTTTTTGCTTACAGGAAGCGAAAGCGAAAATATATACTATGCTTAAAAATACAATTGGTTTCATTGTATATTGAATTCCTTTGTCCTTGCAAACCCAATCGGCAAGGACAAAGGCGTTCAACGCAACTTTTTTATTACTCTGTAAATCCTGAATATTCCGTAAATTCCCAATACAATTCCCAACACTACCCGTATGCTTTCCAATTGCGGGGCAAATTGAATGTGGAACTGCGAAGGGAAAAGGAAAAGAACAGCAAAAACCAAATAGAAAACGGACATAGCCGCTTCAAAAATGAATAAAGCTAATTTTTGACCTTTCAACCCGGAATTCATCTTGGACTTTAATTTTGCAATTTAAACCATACCGGCAAGGTATAATATACGGATACCGCCTGCCCGTTTTGTTTACCGGGAATCCATTTCGGCATCTTTCTGATTACCCGAAGAGCTTCTTTGTCGCAACTCGGATCCAACGAACGCAATACTTCCGCCGAACCTACCGATCCGTCGGGACCGACTACGAAACGGATAGTTACACGTCCTTGAATGCCTTGTTCCTGTGCAATTATCGGATATTGTATATTATCATACAACCACTGCATCATGGCTTTGTCGCCACCGGGGAAAGACGGCATCACTTCCACATGCGAGAAGATTTGCGGTTTATCATCCTGAACCACTACTTTGTGGTCTTGCAAATCGGCGATATCCACACCGCCTTCTTTCACCCCTTCCACCGTTTTAACGGAAATATCCGCTTTATTTTCGGTCAATTCCTGTTGAGAGATCAACTCATTCGTTACTTCCTCGTCTTTTTTAATGACGGGAGGCGTAAATTGAACTGTTTCCTTCAACTGTGGAGGAGGAGGTACGTTTTCAATTTGCTTGATCTGATCTTCTTCGGGAACTTCGGTAGTGATATCTGTCATGATAACTTCTGTAACTTCCGGAGCTAAAGCAGGTTCCGGAATAACAGATTTAATAATCTTCGGCAGAAATACCAATGCCATACCGGCAATTGCAACGATCAGTAAGGATTTTAAATGCCGCCTTCCCGATTCTTCACGCAATACATAAGCGCCGTACTGCTTGTTCCTGTCAGCGAAAATCAAATCTAACCATCGCTGAGCGGTTAAATCAATGTCTTTTGCCATAACCTTCTTTTTTTATTTCTGTCCTTTATCAATACCTTGTGCAAGTTGCTCTTCCGACAAATATTTCGCATCATTTGTTTTCTTATACAACAAATAGCGATCTCCATCTTGCAAATCAATTATCGCGTAGGCGCCAATGTTGGTAACCAACATTTCGTCCAACACGTCCACCATGTTTTTATAGGTCGCAAAATCCGTCGGTTTGATGATGACCGTTGGAACAATCAGATTCGGATTGTTCTTGGCTTCATCATAAATTTCCTTGGATTTTTGCCTGAAAATGGAATCGGGTATTTCCTGTTTCTGCAGTTTCGTTTTCCACTCTTGAATTTTTTCGTACGTACCTGTATTTCTCTTCAGCAAATAGGAACGGAGTCCGTTTTCAGCGTCATAAGATGAAGGTTGCAAAAAATCCGGGTCATTGTAATGATCCACACCTGTTTTTTCATCTTTAGGCATCCCTTCGTAATAAAACAACTGGTTATCACCTCCTAAGAGAAAGGTAATCGCTCCCGATTCTTTAACCTGTTGTTTTTCTTCTTCCTTAACACTGTCTTTGGTAGGCATGTTAAGGTTCATTGTTTGCGGCTTCAAAAGCGTAGTACAAAACATAAAAAACGTAATCAAAAGCATGTTCATATCCACCATGGGGGTAAAATCGACACGCAGGGTTTGTTTTTTCTGTTTATTTTTTTTGCCGTCCGAGCCGTGATCGTTCGTTTGTATTTCTGCCATTTGTTTTTACTTTTGTCAGATTAAACATTACACTTCACTCACTGGAAGCCGTTTTTAAATTGGTAATCAAAAGATAGCGGTTTTTACGCATATCCCTTAAATCGTCCATTACTTTTTTCACCACCGGATAATTGGTTTCTTTATCTGCTTTGATGGCGATTTGCAACTCAGCCATATCGGGGTTTCCCTTTCGGGCTTCGTCCCGGATCTGTGTTGCATGGCTCACCCAGCGTTTAAACTCATTATCCTTCGAGATGACACCTAAGGCATCTTTTACTTCCAAACTATCCGTCGGAATACCTACCCTTGGGTTAGAGAGATCCTTCATATAGGCATCCTGCTTTTCAACAGTCATTTCTAAGAAGGTGGACATTGAAGCCATGGGCACTCCGAACGATTTTAATTTTTTGAAACTTTCTTCTTGCTTGGGGGTGAACGTATAACCGTAATCGTCCCCCACCGCCCGCAATGTTTCTATCACCTGATCTTGCTGATATTCCAAACTCAGAAAAATTTTTCCTTGTTTGTCGACTAAGATAGTCATTATATTGGAATCCGGCACTTTGAATTCGGCAACCGAACTGGGCGTATTGACCTGCACCGGCTCCTTGGCAATAAAGGTAGATGTCAACATGAAGAAAGTAAGCAAAAGAACAGTAACATCACTCATCGCCGTCATGTCGATGAATGTACTTTGCTTTTTTACTTTTACTTTTGACATAAATCAATAATTAATTAGGGATGATTAATTATGAGTTATGAGTTTCTGCATACGTTTGGGTTAAAGCGAATCCCATTTCGTCGATAGCATAAGTCATATTATCGATTTTTCCACTGAAATAGGAATAACTGATAATAGCCAATGCACCGGTTGCGATACCCGTAGCGGTATTGACAAGCGCTTCCGAAATACCGACCGAAAGAGCGACCGAGTCAACAGCTCCCGCATTTCCCAAAGCGGCGAACGATTTGATCATCCCCAACACCGTTCCAAACAGCCCCATCAAAGTACCCAAGGTAGAAATGGTGGCGATAATCGGCAAGTTTTGTTGCATCGAAGGTAATTCCAAAGCCGTCGCTTCTTCGATTTCAGCCTTGATTTCTTCGATTTTTTGTTCTTTCGGGATACTCACGGTTTCCATTTCTTTGTATTTTTTCAAACCGGCATCCACGATAGCGGCTACGGAACCTTTTTGTTTTGCACAAAGCGCTTCGGCGGCAACCAAATTACCTTTTCTCAATTCCGCTTTCACGTCATAAACAAAGTTAATCAGATTCCCTTTTCCTTTCGCTTTCGAAAGAGCAAAGAAACGTTCTACACTCAAAATAAGCACTGTCAATAACAGTGTCATGATAATAGGCACCACAAAACCACCTTTATACATGGTTCCCAACAAGTTTCCGTTGAGTGGATGTCCCTCGCGTGTACCGCCTTCAAAGTTAGTGGGATTTCCCAAAACATAGAAATAGAACAATTCTGCTAAAATCAAGGCAACTACAATTACCAAAAGGGCAGAGATACCACGAGATTTTTTACTTTCTCTTTTTGTTTTTTTTGCTTCCATACCAAAATAGAATTCTTTTTAAGTTAGATAAATCAAATTAATTATTAATATCATTTTATTGTTATTTTGTCTAATCTACTGCAAATATAATTAATTTATCATAAACCCAACTAAAAAAGAAATTAAACGCTTTACTTTTACAATATGTTAACATTTCATGCGTGTTTTTCTTTTTATTAAGTATTATGAATTTGTTGTCAAAGGTAAGGTATTTTTTTCATATCCCAAAACTCAATCCTCCGATTCCTTCGTATATGCAACTGATAATGCCTACTACAAAGATACCGATAACACATATAAACAGGCTTAACCGGTTGTATGGGTCGGTACGGAATTTTACTACTGCCTGTTCTTCTTTTTCATGAATAAACATGGCTTTGATAATTAACAGATAGTAATACAGGGATATAACTGTATTCAACAGCGCAATAAATACCAATATATGGTTGCCTTGTTCATAAGCCGCAGCAAAAATCAGGAATTTACTGAAAAACCCGGCAAACGGGGGAATGCCTCCCAAAGAAAATACCGCCAGCATCATCACAAACGCCAACACCGGATTGGATTTGTACAAGCCGTTGAAAGCGGCAATCCGCGTGTCGCCTTTGGATTGGTGTTCCACTGCAGCAATAACGCCGAAAGCAGCCAAGTTGGAAAAAAGATACACCAATACATAATAAACGGTCGCCGTCATCCCTTGCGCCGTACCGGCAATGATGCCCAGCAAAATATATCCCGCCTGCGAAATCGACGAGAAAGCGAAAAACCGTTTTATATCGGTCTGACGGATGGCGAACAAGTTCCCCAACGTAATCGTGATAACCGACAACCACCAAAGGATCGGATGCCAAACCGCTTCTATCGATCCGAATACCTTATATAATGCAAAAATCAGGGCGAAAGCAGCGGCTCCTTTGGAAACTACCGATAAATAAGCGGTTACGGATGTAGGCGCTCCTTCATACACATCGGCTGTCCACAAATGAAAAGGTACTAACGACAATTTGAAGCCCAAGCCGCCGAAGAAAAATACGAATCCCAGAATCACTAAAGGCGAAGCCATATTTCCAAGGCTCATGTCACTGAAATAGAGTGTACCCAAGCCGCCGTACAGGAACGACAACCCGAATAACATAATTCCCGACGAGAATGCGGAAATCAAAATGTATTTCACACCGGCTTCCGCCGATTTTTCCCTGAATTTATTGAAAGCGGCCAAGCAAGCCAAAGGCAAGGAAGCCGTTTCCATTCCGATGTACAGCATCATGAAATTGCCGGCAGAAACCATCAGGTACATGCCCAGCAGCGTAATCAGCGTAATTGTGTAAAATTCCCCCTGTCGGTGCGCCGTTCCTTCGGACGATAACCATTTACAGGATTGCAATAAAACAACCAAAGTCGCCACATTCAGAATATTCTTCATCAGGATGGTCATCGCAGAGGAAATGTACAGGCCACCGAAAGCCTCACCCGTGAGGAGGGACGGACAAAAGCCGTAAGCTGTCAGGACGGCAAACAATGTTACGGCAACGCCCTGGAAATATTTTTTACTTTTTTCGGAACAAAATGTATCATACAGGAATAAGAATACAAACAGGATTACCAATCCGATTTCCTGTCCCATGAATAAAAAGTTGCTAAAATTCATATTCTTAGAAGTTTAATTTTGCAATAATGGGGTTTAGGCTGTCGCTGATGATACCGGAAACGCCGGAAGGATACATCCCGATAAAAACAATGCCGACAATCAATACAACTACGGATACTTTTTCGTACCAAGCAGCGTCGGGTAAACCGATATGATGTTTGTCCTGCACGGGGCCGTAGAGTATTTTACCGACTGTCCGCAGAATATAAACAGCGGTAATCACAATCGAACAGCAGGCGACAATAGTAAATACACGGTGGAATAGATCGGTGTGTTGAAACGAACCAACGAAAATGGTCATTTCCGCAACGAAACCGCTCAATCCCGGCAATCCCAACGATGCCAAACCGGCAATCACGTAACAGACGGATGCAAAGGGCATGATTTTCATCAATCCACCCATCTCGCGGATATCGCGTGTGTGTGTTCGTCCGTAAATCAATCCGATGAGGGCAAAGAACAGGGCCGTCATCAAGCCGTGCGACAGCATTTGCATCACCGCGCCGGTCATCGCCGTTTGATTCATCATCAAAATAGCAAACAATACCAGGCCGCAATGACTGACCGACGAGTAGGCATTAATATATTTCAAATCGGTCTGTACCACAGCGCTGAATGCACCATATACCACGCTGATACCGGTCAGAATTAAAAATATCCAACCCAGTTCGTGAGCGGCTTCCGGCATCAGATACATGGCCACCCGGAAACATCCGTAACCGCCCAGTTTCATCAAAACGCCTGCGTGAAGCATCGAAACGGCAGTCGGCGCCGAAGCATGACCGTCGGGCGACCAGGTGTGGAACGGAAATAATGCCCCCAAAACGCCGAATCCTAAAAAAGTAGCCGGGAACAACCAGCGTTGGTATTCAATCGGGATGGACAGTTTGGCTATCTCTACCAAATTCATAGTTGTGTGTCCCGAAGCGTAGTAAATACCTATAATACCGATCATCAGGAAGGCGGAACCGCCCATCAACATCAACGTTAGTTTCATAGCCGAATATTCTTTTTTGCCGGTTCCCCACAATCCGATTAAGAGGTACATCGGAATTAGGGCGACTTCGTAAAACAGAAACATCGTGAATAGATCAATCGAAATAAAAAAACCGAATACGCCGACCGACAGTAAGCAATACCAAAGGAAATATTCCTTGGCCATATCCATATTCCAGGAAGAAAAAACGCCGGTAAAGACGATAATTGCCGACAAAGCCAGCATGGCCACCGAAATTCCGTCCACGCCTACGGTATAGCCGATATTCAACGGTTGATACCACGGAATAGTGAAAACAAACAGCATTTCGGCATCGGAAACAGCCCGTTCCTGAAAGAACAGAACCGTCAATACGGCCGCCAGGAGCAACAAAACAGATGCACCGGTAACCATCACTGTGCGGATGGCCTTCATGCTTTTGCACAAAAACAAGGCAAGAATCATAAGAACCGGAACGGCTACAAATAAGGATAAAATATTCATTCGATTACGAATTTAACAAACACTAAGTTTATATTCCCGTTTATGGGGCGCAAAGTTAAAATTTTATATTGAAAATAGAAAATTTTTTTTCATCTCCACGTGAACGCAGATTCAAGTAAGCCATGCCACTGTTTTATAAAACAAGTCTTTAGGCGATTCAAAGTGAAGTCATTTTCCGGGTATATACTGTCTAATAAGGCCATTAGTAGATTCATTCAGTCCTCTTTCCCCTGGCGGAAACCAATCCCCCACAGGATGGCCGACCTGTTTTTTTAAAATCCGACCGCCACAAGCGGTGGCCGGATGGTCGGACACAAGCTCCTCCCTATTAGGGTTCGTCGCGGACACACCTCACGGAATAGCCGCAGTACCGATTGGCGCTGCGGCTGCTCACAGACTCGCCTTGCACGAGCAGTACCCAACCGGCAGTCCAAGAGGAGGAGGACGACGACCAGTAGAACCCGGCGAGGCCGGAGGAGCGGAGTGTACTATCATTGCCGCGAACCCCCGAAACAGGGAAGAACAGCGATCGCTTGTGGTCCCGGTTGTAGAAGAGTCGTCCGATATAAGCAACTTTTTCCGTCT
The DNA here is from genome assembly GCA_031270075.1 of Dysgonamonadaceae bacterium. GTDB lineage: Bacteria > Bacteroidota > Bacteroidia > Bacteroidales > Azobacteroidaceae > Azobacteroides. The sequence goes on along the minus strand of JAISYG010000096.1, from coordinate 1,718 downwards.
TGATGCTGACGGCGATGTTTTCACCCCCGTCATTTCCGTAAGCCGTGTGCTTGTGGCTGCGCCGGTCGAAGAACCCATCGGCGTAGAAACCCCAGACACTTCCGGCGGTGGAACTTGTCGTTGAGGATTGCGGAACCTCCCACAGGCTCTGCCGCATCTCGCTGTCGGCGATAATTCCTGAGGAGTGCGCAGATGTGTTGTTCGCTCCGTCGGTGGGACGGCGGAAGTCGGCAGATGAGCCGGAAGCGAGTGGCTTGCCCTGCGGGCAAAGCTCGGTGTCCTCGGGATCCCAGTAGGTTGAACCGGTCTGGGTGTGTGACCAGTCGGTGATTGCCGTGTTCGGGCGGCTTACGGGATGGAATGCCTGCCGGTTGTAGTTGAACTTGAAGAAATAGCCCGCCTGCGTGGGATAATCGGTGAATGTAGCCCCGTAAATGGGCAGGCCGACATCCGGGGCGCCGGTGACTGCGACACTATCGGGGTCGCCGCCCGCGGGGTCGGTCAGGTTGTACGGCGAGAACTTCACCGCCGATGTCCTCGGTGTGGAACCGTTGTAGGGATAGTTCTCTGAGGGGCTCCACACATAGTCCGGGTCTTCGCCCTGCCGCAGGTACAGATTGAACGTCTTGGCGGGCGTGCCGTAGGTAACCACCACGACGGCGTAACGAGCCGGAAATTCGTCGGTGGCCGTGTAGGGATGCTTCAAGCCGATGCGGAACTTGATGGTGTCGTCGCTGGCCACCGTGCCGCTCACGCCCGTGGCGTTGCCCGCCACTTGATAGGTTGCGTCATTGGTGGGGTTGTTCATGTCGGCGGGGGATTCATTGTTCCTGTCCCACCACTTGATGCCCTGGTCGGCGGATTCGCTCGTGTCCAGCACGATATTTTTGAGTCTATCCTCTGCTGTGTCGCCCGGCCACCTTTCGTCGGCGAAAGCCACCACGGCAGACCAGTTGCCGAAGTTGCCGGTAGTCGCCGTGCCCACAGGGATGCGTATCAGCCGCTCGCCCGTCTGCGAAGCCTTCCAGAACGCGCCAACGTAAGAGGTGATACCCGATGGGTAGGTGCCGCCGTCGGGGGGAATCTCCGGGATAACCCCCTTGAACCGCACTGTCAGGCGGTAGGTCTTGCCCGGCTCGAAGGTCTTGTTGAAGGTTACCGAGGTACCCGTGTAAGTTGTTCCCCCAGCCGTGATGCTGGGGAAAGCGAGCACGTGGGTGGTCTGTGCCCCGGTATACACGGTGGCCGAATTGGAAGTTACCGCCGTGGCGTTCGGGCTTGTCCACGTGAAGGAATGCAAGCCGGGGCTGGTGGTCCCTGCGGTGAGGGCGCCGCCATCGAGGGCGAGTGAAGCCTCGTACTTGTTGCTCAGCGTGGCTGAGCAGGCGGTGATGGTGCCCGTGGTATAGACCGAGTTGTCCGCCACGACACGCACCAGCGAGAACTTGTGCGAGAAGGTCAGGTCGATGCCAATGGCGGAACCTCCCTCCCCGGAAGTGATCTCCGCCTCGGCATACAGTACGTCCTTGTCGGCCGAAAGGCCCGTAAGCGTAGCCGCGGACATATTGGCTGTAACGCTGCCGGGAACGTCGTCTTCGGTCGTGCTGTTGTACGACACGGCCTTTACGTAATACGGCGTGTTTGAATCCACCATCAAGAAGACGCTATTATCGCCCGCTCTCAGGATGCCGTCGGTGTAGTAGTCGCCGTCGGCCGCG
>JAISYG010000090.1 GCA_031270075.1 Dysgonamonadaceae bacterium | reverse complement strand
TAGAGAAATTTATTTCTCACTATAGAGAAATTTATTTTTCACGTAGAGAAATTTATTTCTCTCCTTACGTTTTTTATGTTCTTTCCTTTCCTGCCGTCACTTCCTTTTCTTCCATGGTTTTCCCTTTGGTTTCCGGTACCCATTTCCAAACAAAAACAGCTGCCAAGACACACATGGCGGGGTTAAAATCCCCGTCTATACATTCGACAAGCAATGAAAAACCAGATGGATTATCATTCCGGATTATATACAGATAGTGCCGAAAGATACGAAAGACTTCTATTCGGCGGATTGGTTACCTATCGTCAATGATTCATCTATAGGCGAGTATTTTTACCAGATTGAATCAACATTAAAGAAGAAAAGCGAACTATCCTCAATACCCATCCGGAAATAACAAAGAGGTCATAAAATCAATTTTTACGACCTCTTCGATTTTTATATCCGTTTGCGGCGTTACCCAAGGAAACCCAACAGCACCCCTGCAGCTACCGCCGATCCAATCACTCCGGCTACATTGGGACCCATGGCATGCATCAATAGATAATTCGTCGAATCGTATTCCAGACCGACAATTTGTGAAATACGCGCCGAGTCGGGAACTGCCGAAACGCCGGCATTACCGATCAACGGATTGATTTTATTGTCGTTCTTCAAAAACAGATTGAAGAATTTCACAAACATCACTCCCGCCGCCGTAGCAATAACAAACGACAAGGCTCCCAGCCCGAAAATCTTGATGGAATTCCAGGTCAGGAATTGAGTAGCCTGCGTGGAAGCTCCTACGGTTATTCCCAGCAGGATAGTAACGATATCAATCATCGGACCGCGGGCGGTTTCCGCCAAACGACGGGTTACTCCGGACTCTTTCAATAAATTACCGAAAAATAACATCCCCAATAAGGGCAGACCCGAGGGCACCAGAAAACAGGTGAGCAAGAGTCCGAAAATCGGGAACAGGATTTTTTCCGTCTGCGAAACAACACGGGGCGGTTTCATCCGGATCACCCTTTCTTTCTTCGAGGTAAGCAAGCGCATCACCGGCGGCTGAATAACCGGCACCAGAGCCATATAGGAGTATGCCGATATCGCAATGGCTCCCATCAGGTTGGGCGCTAATTTCGACGAGAGGAAAATAGCTGTCGGGCCGTCGGCGCCACCGATAATACCGATAGCCGCCGCCTGGTTCGGTTCAAAGCCAATCGTTAATGCTAATATATAAGCGCCGAAGATACCGAATTGAGCGGCCGCTCCAATCAACATCAGTTTCGGATTGGATATAAGCGCCGAAAAATCGGTCATCGCCCCGATACCCAGAAATATTAACGGTGGGTACCAGCCGGACGTAACTCCTTGATATAAGATATTCAAAACAGAGCCTTGCTCGTAAATCCCCAACTGCAAACCGGCATCCTTGAAAGGAATATTACCTATCAGGATACCAAATCCGATCGGGATTAGCAGCATCGGCTCAAATTCTTTGGTAATCGCCAGATAGATGAACGTCAATCCTATCAGAAGCATAATCACGTGCCCGTAAGTAAAATTGGCGAAGGCCGTATACGTCCAAAATGTTTGAAGATTATCGACTAAAAATGAAATGAAATTCATACGCTTATTCAATTATAATCAAATCCGCACCTTCCAATACGGAATCGCCTTTGTTAACTTTTACTTCTTTAATCACACCATCCCGGTCGGCATTGATTACGTTTTCCATTTTCATGGCTTCCAGCACCAGCACTTTTTGTCCTTTTTTTACCGTATCGCCTACTTTGCAGGCAATGTCCAGAATAATGCCGGGTAGCGGCGAACGCAAAGCGGCGGCGCCTGCGCTCTGTTGTTGCGGACGGACAATGGGAGGCGTTGTGGTTTGCACCGGACGATTGATGGTTACTACCTGTTTTTTTGCAGGCTTGTTCATCTCGACTGTATAAGGCGTACCATTCACCTCTACATCGGCGACGGTATCCTCGATACGATTGATAACTACTTTGTAAACGTTACCGTTAATAGTATATTTAAAACTTTTCATTTTTTGTTGGGTATTTCTCTTAATGTATAAATTTTTGAACTCCAGGGAGAATACGTACGCGCTGTATTGCGGATGGTCAGGATGGTATTTTCCTCATCATGCAATTCGGTCGCTTCGTAAATAGCCAGGGCTATCGCAGCGTATATATCGCCCGACTGGCCGGCAATGTCTTTGGCCTCTTCGATGGAAATGCCTTTGGCTTTCATTACCCGTTGGTGAGTCAAAGATACGGCAATGTATCCAATCAGTTTGAAAATCAAATACAACAGGAGCAAACCGGAAAATACAACGCCCATAGCCGTCAGCGTCATGCCGATTCCCCAGGAATCGTTTTCCTTGAAATTCTCGATTTTCTCGTTGGTATCCAATATTTTGTTATTGGAACTGGGTGTAATATACCGGCCATCGTTGACGGAATCATCGAAATAGACCCATAAGTCCGTTACCTGTTGATACGAAGGCAATGTCCTTTTAGCTTCCTGCAAATGCTTCAGCGTCCAGCCGTCCTCGATTAATCCGTAACTTACATTCGGGCGTTGTCCGGCCGGAACGGTAATCGAGTCGATGAGCGTTCTGCCGTCGGAATCAAACAGGGCAATGCTATTCGCTTCGTCCATATTTAATGTAAAATTCAGATGGAACGTACCATGCGATGGTTTGTTATCCGCCCAAAACAATACGTGCTGGCGGGGACTGATTTTAGTTAGCACATCCCCCTTGGGCACCATGTATTTTTTCGGGAACCGGATATCGTCGGTCAGATAACAACCGGCGATATTAACTGTTCCGGGCGACGCATTGAAAATCTCTATCCATGGAGATTTCTGCCCATATTCGTCCTGGAAATTATCATCATTAATAACCAGTATTTCATTGATTTTTAGAGAGGTTGTCCGTTGTGCCTGTACACTCCAGAGTGTACATAGCAGCAACAGCAAACCTATTCCTGCCACCTTCTTCATCATAATGGTAAATTATCGTGTTTTTTCGCCGGATTCGTTTGTTTCTTCGTTGCCAACTGTTGCAGAGCGCGGATAACGCGGAAACGGGTATTGCGCGGTTCGATAACATCGTCGATATAACCGTATTTAGCTGCATTATAAGGATTCGCAAACGCTTTGTTGTATTCGGCTTCTTTTTCCGCCAATACCTGAGCCGGATGGTCGGATTCTTTGGCTTCTTTGGCGTAAAGTACTTCCACGGCGCCGGCGCCACCCATCACAGCGATTTCGGCGGTAGGCCATGCGTAATTCATATCTCCGCGTAATTGTTTACAACTCATCACAATATGCGCTCCTCCGTAGGATTTGCGCAGCGTAACGGTTACTTTCGGAACGGTGGCTTCGCCGTAAGCGTACAGCAATTTAGCGCCATGCGTAATAACGCCGCCGTATTCCTGACCGGTTCCCGGAAGGAAGCCCGGCACATCGACCAGAGTAACCAAGGGAATATTGAAAGCGTCGCAGAAACGGACAAAACGAGCTGCTTTCCGCGAAGCGTTGATGTCTAATACGCCGGCCAGCATTTTGGGCTGGTTGGCCACAATGCCCACCGAACGTCCGTTGAAGCGGGCAAAACCGACAATAATATTTTTAGCAAAGTCGGAATGAACTTCCAGAAACTCCCCGCCGTCGATGATAGCACCAATCACTTCATACATATCATACGGTTTGTTGGGACTGTCGGGAATGATTTCGTTCAGCGAATCTTCCAAACGGTCGATGGGGTCGTTCGTTTCCTTTATGGGAGGTTCTTCCATGTTGTTTTGGGGAAGATAGCTTAGCAGTTTCCGAATCAGTTTGATGCCTTCGGTTCCGTCTTCCACGGCAAAGTGTGTAACGCCCGAACGGCCGGCATGTACTTCGGCACCGCCTAATTGTTCTTGAGTAACATCTTCTCCGGTAACGGTTTTCACTACTTTCGGACCGGTCAGGAACATATAACTCATGCCTTTTACCATGATGGTAAAGTCGGTCAGAGCCGGTGAATAGACCGCGCCGCCGGCGCAGGGGCCGAAGATACCGGAAATCTGGGGCACTACGCCCGAAGCCAGAATATTCCGCTGGAAAATTTCGGCATAACCGGCCAAAGCATTGATACCTTCCTGGATACGTGCGCCTCCGGAATCGTTCAAACCGACAATCGGAGCGCCCATCATCATTGCCAGATCCATTACTTTGCAGATTTTCATGGCCATGGATTCCGACAACGAACCGCCGATAACCGTAAAATCCTGTGCGAAAAGATAAACCAAGCGGCCGTCGATGGTACCGTAACCGGTAACCACGCCATCGCCCAGAAACTTTTTCTTTTCCATACCGAAATTGGTACAGCGATGTTCGACGAACATATCCAGTTCTTCAAAACTGCCTTCGTCTACCAGCATATTAATACGTTCGCGTGCGGTATATTTACCCTGAGCGTGTTGTTTTTCAATGGCTTTTTCACCGCCACCCAAACGGGCCTGCGCCCGCAGTTCGATAAGTTCCCTTACCTTATCTAATTGATTACTCATAATATATTAAATTGATTATTGACACAATTCTGTTAATACGCCGGCTGTCGATTTCGGATGCAGGAAAGCGATACTCAAGCCTTCGGCTCCTTTACGGGGCGCTTTGTCGATCAAACGGACGCCTTTGGCTTCGACTTCCGCCAAAGCGTCGGCCACGTTGGAAACGGCAAAAGCAAGGTGATGTACACCTTCGCCTCTGTTTTCGATAAATTTCGCAATGGTAGAATCGTCCGAAGTGGGTTCGAGGAGTTCGATTTTTGTTTGTCCTACCTTGAAGAATGCTGTTTTTACTTTCTGGTCGGCTACTTCTTCGATGTTGTAGCACTTCAGGCCGAGAATGTTTTCATAATAGGGAAGGCTGTCTGTAATGCTTTTAACAGCGATCCCAATGTGTTCGATATGGGAAATATCCATCATTTAATAATTTAGTGAACCATTTAAAGTCAAATCGGGTGCAAAGGTACGGTTTTTTTTATCAAACACCAGCTTTTATTGATATAAATTTCTTTCGCAAAATCAAAGCCAATGGATATTAACATTGCTACTGTTGAAGTTTAACTCGTAACGGTTATACCGCGCAAAGTTACGCATCACCGGGCTACCACTTCTTTTCCACCATGGGCGATGTACGCATCAGAATGTTCGCAAGCCGTATAGCGTTGTAATCATCGCCGGTAGCCCATTTCTCTCCAAGCCTGACGATGATGAATTTTCTTTCGGGATCGACATACAGTATCTGGCTTAAGATGCCGTAGGCGTAAAATTGCGGCGCAAGTTCGCATACCACCCAGTAGTTTCCTGCCTTTTTATCCAGGTATTTCCGCACTGTATAGTATTTGAATGCCGATTGTTCGGCAAAGTTCCGGGCGCTGATGGAGTCGGTAAAACGATAAGCCCCCGTAGAGTCGGTTGTAAAACACGTGCGGTCGTCGCTATACCAGTTATATTGGCAGTCTTTGTATTTTTTCCAGTCTTCTATGCCTACTACGGCAGGCAGGACGCTCTTATCGATCCACGCTTGGGATACGATTTGTTTTCCGTTCCAGTTACCGCCGTTCAGGTAAAGCCGTCCTATCTTCGCCAAATCGATGGCGGTGGCATTCAGACCTCCGTACGCCTTGGCGGAGCGACGCTTCTTGTCGTCCAGACTTATCGACGCAGGGTGTTCCATTCCCAACGGTTTCCAGACTTTTTCTTCCAGCCAGGTGGCGTATGGTTTGCCTGTCGCTCGTTCCAGGACTATTCCGAGGATGGCGGTAGTAACGCTGTTGTAAGCATATTCTTCGCCGGGTTCTTTCGCAAATTTCAGTTTTTCGATAAGCTTTAACTGGTTTTCACCGTAATACAGTTTAGCCATATCGCTGAATGGATTGAGATAGGATTCGCTGAATTGCAGTCCGGCTCGCATGTTCAACAGATGCTCAACGGTCAGTTTTCGGAAATGCGGGTCTTTGTTCTTCAATTCCGGAATATAATCGGTTACGGGATCATGAACGCTTTTTATGTAACCTTCGTCCACAGCAATACCCACCAACAACGACGTAACCGATTTGGTTACAGAGAAAAAGGTAGAAATCCGGGAACTGTCGTAACCCCGGTAATATTTCTCACACAGGATGGTATCGTTCCGGATGATCAGAAAGGCGGTGGTGTGTGTTTTTGCCAGGTATTCGTCGACCGTAATAGTGTCTTTTTTGCTCATTATCACCTTTGTGGCGCCGATATCCGGGAGATCGGCATTCCGGTAGAACCGGAACTTGTTTGCATCCGTTTCGACTTTTGCCTGTGGAAAAGCGTTGTATTCGTCGATGCCCGCCGTTCCATACCGGGCGCCTCTGTAAACGACACACGAGCTGAAGCATGTAAGCAGAATCAGAAAAAAGGCAGTCTGTTTCATTCTTGTTGTCCTTGAATAGTTTGAATCGTTCCATCCGGATTGTATTTCAATTCCACGACTTTCATGCTGCGCAACCAGGTTTTTCCACCCGAGGGGACGCTGTCATGGTGGAACAGGTACCATTTGCCCTTAAATTCGACAATGGAATGATGTGTCGTCCACCCAACCACCGGGGTCAGAAGGACGCCTTTGTATGTAAACGGCCCGTAAGGATTATCGCCTATTGCATAACAGAGATAATGCGTATTACCCGTAGAATACGAAAAGTAGTATTTACCTTTATATTTATGCATCCATGAAGCCTCAAAAAAGCGGCGGTCTTCATCGCCGGCTTTCAGTGGTTGACCGTTTTCATCTACAATGACCAAATCGCGGGGTTCTTCGGCGAACTCCAGCATACCGGCGCTCAGTTTGGCTGCTTTGGCGCACAAAGCCGGTTCGTTGACAGCGGGTTCCGCTCCGCATTCCTGAGCTTTGTTGTTTCGGTAGCGTTGCAATTGGCCGCCCCACAATCCGCCGAAATAAATGTAATACAACCCGTCATCGTCTTTCAGCACACAAGGATCGATGGAATAACTGCCTTTGATTGGAGCCGGTTGCGGCTTGAAAGGCCCTTCCGGTTTATCAGCTACTGCCACTCCAATGTGGAAAACGTCGTTTTTATCTTTCAATGAAAAATACAGGTAATAGCGCCCGTCTTTTTCGGCCACATCCGAATCCCAGAGTTGCCGTCCCGACCAGGGGATAGTTTGCACATCCAGAATCACACCGTGGTCAACGATTGGTCCGTCGATATCGTCCAGCGAAAACACATGGTAATCCTGCATATCGAAATGATCGCCATTGTCATTTTCAGGGATACCGGCCTCCCGGTCGTGTGAAGGATAAATATAAAGTTTTCCGCCAAAAACTCTGGCGGACGGATCCGCCATATACACGCCGGAATTTTTGTCCAGCAAGTACGTTGCATTGTTCATTTTATTGCATTTTGCAAGTTCCGTTAAAAACAGCGCCCGGTGTAATTTCCAAACAACCGACGGTCAAATCGCCTGTAAAAACACCGGAAGCTTTGATGCTCAAAATTCCCTTTATCACCAGATTCCCGGTTACCCGGCCGATAATATCCACATTGGCGCAATGAATATCGCCTTGTATTTCCGCTTGAGGTCCAATGACCACTTTACCACTGCATTCAATCAAGCCTTCTACTTTGCCGTCTATGCGCAGGTCTTCTTCCGCATGAATGCTTCCTTTGATTAGCGTTCCGGGGGCCAGTGCATTATGAGCAATTCCCGATGATGTTGTTTCTTTGTTTTTCATTTTATTATAGTGGGGATGTAATTTGTGCTGCAAAAATAGGATTTATTTTGGAAAAAACAAAATTTAATACACCATACGCATACAAAGCGGGTGATTTCAAATTATCTTACTTGTTCTTTCGCCTTTACCCAAATTGCTGCCCCACCGCTTGCTGCCAGGTGTAAATCCAGAATCGTATGATTATCTACTTCTTCTTCAACTATTTCTACGGGATAAGGATTTGTTTTCCAATCGGCGTTGGCGCCGTCTTTGAAAATTTTTGCCGTATATTTTTTATCTTTGTCTAAAAACGACAAATCAATTTTTATGTCGCGTACATTCTCGTCGGTAATAGCGCCTATGTACCAATCCTGCGAATGTTTGTCCTGACGCGCCGTAACGACAAAATCGCCTATTTTCCCGTCCAGAACGATTGATTTTTGCCAGTCGACGGGAACAAGCCGGATAAATTCAAATTCCGGTCTGTTTCCGTAATTTTCAATCAGATCCGAAGCCATTTGCAGAGGGCTGTAAATGACTACGTACAGCGCCAGTTGTTTGGCTATGGTTGTTTGAACACGCGTACCGGGAACGACAGGATTATCAAAATTGAAAGTTCCGGGCGTGAAGTCGATAGGACCTGCCAATCCGCGTGTAAAGGGTAAAATCGTAGTATGTTCGGGCGGATTTCCGCCGTCGGTCGACCACGCATCCCATTCTTGTCCGCGCACGCCTTCCTGCGTCATTAGATTAGGCCAGGTACGTTGCCAGCCTGTCGGCATTATCGGCTCGTGCGTGTCGATGGCAATCCGGTACTTGGCCGCTGTTTCCACTACTTTGCGGTAGTGTCGCACGCCGTACTGACTGCTGTGCCGTTCTTTTCCATCTAAAAGCGGACTTACATAACCCGTTTTAATGGCATGAATACCCTGTTTTTGAGCAAAAGCAAATGCACTGTCGAGTTGATGCTCATAATTACTGGTGGCGCCTGCGGTTTCGTTGTGGCTGATGATGGAAACACCTTTTTCGGAGGCATATTGACTAATTTTTTCCATATCAAAATCGGGATAAGGCATCGAAAACTTGAATTTGGTTCCATCGCCAACCATATAGCCATCCCAACCCACATTCCAACCTTCCACCAGTACGCCGTCCATATTGTTTTTTGCTGCAAAGTCAATGTAACGCATCATGTTTTTGGTAGTAGCGCCATGGATAGGTCCTTCCGTCCAAGTCATTTTTTCCATGTGCATTCCCCACCAGATACCGATGTATTTCATCGGTTGGATCCATTGAATATCGGCAATTTTATTCGGTTCGTTTAAATTCAGCATCAAGCGTGAATGGGCAAGTTCGTTGAGGTTGTCGGCTAGGATAACGATGCGCCAAGGGGTCTTAAAAGGGGTATTTCCGTAAACTTTGATGCCCGAAGACCATGCTGTTAAAGTCGCTTTGAAAACATTTCCGTTTGCTTTTGTTTTTTGGGGAGAAAAACTGTTTTTTTCGCAAGAAAGCGTTGTAACAGGGCTTAAATTCATTGCGGCGTAATCAATCAGAGCTGCTTCATGGATGGCAATATATTTCCCGTCAGCAGTTTCGACCGTAACAGGTGTACTGACCGTATCCGTTATTTCGGAAATTTTTGATTTCCGATAAAGTTGTTCATAATCGCGGTCGAAGAGACGCTGTGTCCAGATGCTGTCGTCGCCGGCAAGCACAAATTCCGTCAATTCGTCCATGATTTCAAATGTTTTCAAGTGGTCCTGTTCGGGAAATTCGTACCGGAAGCCGGCGCCATCGTCAAAAGCGCGAAAAACAATATCGAATCGACGTTTCTTCCCGTTTTTTTCCTGCAATTTTACGGTCAATTCCTTATAATGATTGCGTACGTCAAGTTCTTCGCCCCAGGGTTGTTGCCAGGTTTCATCTTTTTCGGCAGTTTCCGTGCCGATAATTTGGAAGCCGCCATTAAGAAAATCATTTCCGTTCAAAATAAAACCTAACCGTGAAGGATTTATAACCGTTTTTCCGTTTTTATTAATCGAATAGAATGGCTTTCCGTCTTGTAAAACGAAATCGACCGAAATGTTTCCTGCAGGCGAAGAAAGCGTGGTTTTGGGACTTTCGGCGCAGGCAAAAAATACACCTGCCAACATTAAAATGATTATTTTTTCAGTTATTTTTTTCATTATGTTTATTTATTTATTTCACTCATTATGTCGGAAGCCTTTTCGGGTTGAAGCGATACAAAATAATAAAACGCCTGGTCGAGTTTCCTGTTTGTTTCGCGTTTTCCTGTATATTCTTTCCGCAGGTCGTACAGTCGTTTTATTGATTTCAGTTCGTTTTCGGTATAAGCAACGCCTGCAAATTGTTGATTGAGTGTGAGGAAGCGATATTCAAACTCGACAGTCGGTTCTATCATTGTGCCTTCGCCGAAATCGTTCCATGTAATCAATTGCAAACAGTCCATTCCTTTGGTTTTACCCAGGTTTAACAGATTTTTGAACAGGGTACCGTTTTCATAGTCAATATCAAACAGGTGATTACCACCTCCGCCTTCCGCATAATAATCCCGGAAACCAGGATAAGCGCCGCCGATGAAATCGGGCACCTCTTTTGCCCGCGCATAGTTTTCTTCCGGGTTTTTGGCATTTACCCACAGATATTCTCCTGATGCAGAGGTGCTCGCCGTATGGAAATGGTCGTTGAGCGTATAGAAAGCGGGGGGGTCCGCAAAAACGCCGAAAATATTCTCCCAATCTCCTTTATCCTGCAATGTTGCAGGTCCGAAAATCAGCAAGAGCGGTTTTCCGCCTCGTTTGGCATAATAGGGCTTTTTGAAATAAGTGTTTTGCAAATACTGCATATCCGTTTTTGCCTGCGAAATCATGGCCGTTTTTGTACCTTCGAGGAAACGGTCTTCGTAGACGATTCCAAATTCCAAACCTGTTTTTTCGATGGCTTTGAACAGGGCGTCGGTATTTTTTGCGATTTGCGGCAAGTCGTTTTTTTGTTGCAGACCGTACCAATCTACCAGAACGCCGTCAATTCCCGCATATTTCATTAACAGGAGATGGTATTCCAGCACATTGGGATCGCCCGAAGCGTATGGTTCGATAAGCGGATAATACCATGCAGCAATGTCGCGCCGGCCATTGACGATATTGTCGGGATTTTTATTTGCCATTTTCCAGTGCCAGCCCCATTGACCGTTATTGGTTTCGGGCGTTTCAAACCATGCCATATAATGGACATAAAGTTTTGTGGCATTGGTTTTTACCACAGACTTTGAATCAAGTGGCGTAACGACAAACTCATTGGGTTGTTCATTTTTGCCGCAACTACAAACAATCAGACAGAAAGCGATAATAATGTGTGTAAAGTTTTTCATCGTTTTTTTGATAAGCATTTAAAAACCTGACAGGCTTTTACAACCTGTCAGGTTTCACTTAAAAATCTAATACTCTGGATTTTGGATAAGTTTTTTGTTTTTTGCTATTTCCTGTGCGGGAATAGGGAATATACCGGTGTGTTTGTCGGTCGCATCGGCAAGTTTTTCCCACCATTCCCCAAAGAAATCGCCGAAACGGATATTATCGGTGCGGCGATGGTCTTCAAATACAAATTCACGGCGCAATTCGTCATTAATCAATTGCAAATCGATTGTTTCAGGCGTATCAAGTCCTGCGCGTTTACGGATTTGTTCTACTAACGGACGCGCCGAAGTAGGGTCGTTCAGACGCACATAACATTCGGCCTGCATCATCAACACTTCGGCATAACGCATCAATACCATATCGTAATCACGTTCCCACGCATCGCCTGCCTTGTCTTCGTATTTTGCCAGACGTCCGCCGCAGTTTTGTGCTGCATTGTTGATATCGTCGATTTCTTCCGTATAATCCAGCGGATTTCCCGATGCAGGCATGATAATAGTGGAACCGGTGCGCAAATCAATCTGAGGACCTATCAACACCGATTTACGGCGAATGTCATTGGCGTCGAAAGCGGAATAAAGTCCGGGTTGGGCGCAAATACCATTGCCGCACCACTGGTAATTTCCAACAGCCGACAACGCCCATTTCTGTTCGTAATGATAGGTCATTGACGCCATATAATTTCCGACTGTTCCCATTTTTCCGTCGTACGGAATGGCAAAAATGATTTCGGCGGATTTTTCGTTGGCAGTCTTGAAACTTGCGTAATAATCCGCTTCCAATGCACCGGAAATTTTATTACACACATTCAGGCAGTCTTGCCAGCGTGGCTGCCCGGTATACACTTCGGAATTAAGATACAAACGCGCCAACAATAAGTTTGCTGCATTTTTTGTAAAGCGCCCGTATGCATTTTCGGGAAGATAATCGATATTGTTGCTTAATTCGCTTTCTACAAATCGGTATACTTCGGCGCGCGACGAGGTACCCGGAAGTCCTTGTGCAGGATCAATCACGTAAGTAGTATCCAGAGGCACATTGCCGTATATGTCCAGCAATTTGTAGTAATAATAGGCGCGTAAGCCCTTCAATTCTGCATAAATAGGTCTTGCCGTTACGGGGTCAAGTCCCGACTGTTCCACTTGATAAATAATCGAATTACAGGATGATATTCCGTTATAGTAATATTTCCATGCTGCCCATATTTTCGGATTGTCGGGTTTCCATGTATGTTTGTGTATGTCGAGATAGACGCCGCCATCGTACCAGTCGCCGCCAATGCGCGTTGGGATAACACATTCGTCCGATGCGACGGAAGTCATAAAGAACACAAATTCGCATGTTGGGTAGAAATTTACACCGTCCGATGCGCCGCCTCGCAAAGAGGAATAAGCGCGACCGACAATCGTTTCTATTTCACCCGCTGTCTTTCCATAATCGGATGACTGAACACGGTCGTAAAGCGTTTCCGATAAATCATCACAAGATGATAATAAACACGCACTTACGAAACATAATAGAATGTTTTTTATTTTCATATTCATCTATTTTTTATTTTAAAAATGAAGATTTAATCCCAAAGAAAATGTCTTTGGATGCGGATAATAGTAATTATCGCCGTTATCGGACGAACCAACGGATTTATCTATTCCCGGACTTTTCAGTCCGCTGAAATTTACTTCCGGATCAAGTCCCGAATAGCCTGTAAAGACAAACGGATTTTCGCACATTGCATATACTCTGATTTTATTGAAATATTTACTTTTAAACGGCAAAGTATAACCCAAAGTAATGCTTTGGATACGCAGGAAACTGCCTTTTTCAATCCAATAGTCCGAATAAATAGGGCCTTCGGTAATATTTTTATTTACCCATGAATCAAGTATATTGTAAGCCGGCATACGTCCGGGATAAGAAATGTTCATGGCTTGCGCATTGAGAATATCCTGTCCGAAAAGCCCGTAAGCGGTAAGCGAGAAGTCAAAATCTTTCCATGTCAAATCGGTTGAGAATCCGAGTGTTACATCCGGTTGAGCACTGCCGAGATACCGGTCGTCGTCCGACAAGATAAACTTCCCTTCCTCGTCAATTCCGGAACAATGTTTTCCCCAGAATGTACCCACGGGATAACCTTCTTTCAGGATTTGTGTAAATAACCCCGACATACCTGTCAAACCGTGTAAATTCCCGTAAGGAACGGCGTCTGTCTGATAAAGGTCGTTGGAAAGCGATATGACTTCTTGTTTGTTATGTGCAAAAGTCAGGTTTGCATTCCAGTTCAAATCCTTTGATTGAATGATATTTGCACCCCAGGTTACTTCCACGCCCTTGTTCGACAAGTCGCCCACGTTTGCCATCATTGAAGGATACAAGTAAGGCGGTTGCGGAACAGTGTAGGTATAAAGCAAATCGGAGGTTTTCTTGCTGTACAGATCGACGGTCAGGTTAAATCTGTGCAGGAAAGAAATATCTACTCCGATATTGGCCTGAGCGGTTTGTTCCCATTTCAAATCGGGATTGGGGTTTTGCGTAGGCCCATAAGACTGTTTCCAGGTACCTGAAACGGCATCGTAATACGAACTTCCGCTGATGGTCCCGATCAATGCCATGGATTTATATTCGCCTATTCCATCCTGATTACCTGTAATACCGTATCCAACACGCAGTTTCAAATTGTCCAACCACGACTTTGTACTTTCCATAAACGATTCTTCCGAAATGCGCCATGCAGCCGAAGCCGACGGGAAAATACCCCATTTATGATTGTCGCCGAAACGCGAAGAACCGTCCCTGCGAAGCGTACCGGTAAACATGTACCGGTTGGCATACGTATAGTTTAGACGTCCGAAGAATGAAATAAGTTTTGCCTCGCCTTTGTATGAATAAACATCGCCCATACGGAAATCGCCGCCGGCAGCCAGATTGTTGTACAAAAACAAGTCGGTATCGAAGCGGCGGCGTTCCGAGCCGAAACCTTCGTAAATATTGTCCAAATAGGAATATCCGGCCATTACGTTCAGGCGATGATCCGAAAGAAACGTCTTGTTATAAGTAAGATAGGCTTCACCCTGATAATTGGAATAATCGCCCAGGGAGCGTCGTCCATATCCTTTGTCGGTCAAACCGTTATAAGCATACGTAGGTAAATAGTAGCGTCCCTGTTGCGTATTGTATTCGTATGAAAAGTTGACTGTTCCCGTCAATTCCGGTAGAATTTCCAGTTCAGCTTTCAGATACGTCAAAAGGCGTGTACGTGATTGATCGTCTTTTCTGTTTTCCAGTATTTCGACGGGATTATTGTTGTTTGTTCCTCCGATTTGAGTATAGTTTCCGTTTTGCATTACGGGCAGCGTAGGATTCAGGTTGTAAGCGCGTTCGTAAATACCTATATCCACAGGATGGTATTTGTCTGTATTGGTGTGGATAGACGCTTCGAGTTTCAATTTATCGTTGAAGCCGTATTGAAAAGCTGTAACACCGACCGCCAGACGGTTGAGCGAACTCGTTTTGATAACGCCTTCGGTATTTTGATAGCTTATCGTAGCCTGTAATCCGCTTTTTTCACCGGTATTGGAAAACGAAAGCACGTGGTTGTGCGAAATCGCCGTTTGCTGAAGTTCGTCCTGCCAGTCGGTGTTTCCGCCGTAATCTACGGCTCCCGTCAGATTGTTGTCGCGCACATACCCTCGCCACTGGTCAGCCGAAAGCAAATCCATGTTTTTGGAAGCGTTGGAAACAGCCACATAGCCGCTGTACGACATTGAACGTCCAACGTTTTGGCGGTTTGTGGTAACAATAATGACGCCGTTTGCTCCGCGCGAACCGTAAATGGCTGCCGCCGAAGCGTCTTTTAATACATCAATCGAAACAATTTCGCTCGGTTGAATGGTGTTCATATCCACACCGGGAATCCCATCGACAACGACCAGCGGACTGTTGCTTGCCGAAAGCGAAGTTCCGCCACGCAAGCGAACCGCCGAGCCTTGCGTCGGGTCGCCCGAAGGTTGTGTAACCGTCAATCCGGCTACCTTTCCCTGCAATACCTGTTCGGCTGAAGTAATCACGCCTTTTTTCAAATGATCGGCTTGAACGGAAGTGATGGCGCCTGTCAGGTCTGATTTGCGCATAGTGCCGTATCCGATGGCTACCACCATCACCTCATCTAAGAGCAAAACGTCTTCCTGCATCGTGATATTCATCTGTGTTTGTGCCGACCGGTTGATTGTGATGTATCCTATGTAAGTGAAAACAAGTGTCGTGCCTTGTTTTACATTCATGGAAAAATGACCGTCGGCATCTGTCATCGTGGCTTGCGCCGAATTATCGGCTACCCGTACCGTTACGCCCGCTAAAGCGCTACCGCTTTCGTCGGTTACTGTTCCGCGTATTGCCATATTGTTTTGCGCTAAAATATTAACACTAAATAATATAAGCAAACACGGCAACATTAGATATCTTGTTATTTTCGTATTTTTCATAAATATTCTGTTTATTAATTATTGGAGTGTATCTGCCACTGTCAGTTGTTTTACCGAATCGGATATTTCATTGTCCGCAGCATCTTTCACTACGATGCGTAACGATTTTACATTATCGCCGAATGACTTGCGAACGTCAATATAGATAATCTGTTCTTTCAGACTTCCTGTAAACTCGCCTGAAATAGCCCTGCCGTTATCGCCTGTGATTTCATATTTTAACGGAATCGAATTACGCGGATTGTCGGTGCGTTTGATGCTCATCAAGTCCGAGTTACTGATATTGGACGGAAAAATACTTAATACCGGGGTAGGCGGCACAGGTACGCCGGCAGCACGTATGGTGAAAGTACCAAGATTAGCCGACCAGTCGCGTTGGACAAAAAGAAACTCAATATTTTCCATCGGGTCGCTTTCTTCCGCCAGAAAATAGTTGTAAGGCACAAGGTCTTTTTTGTAAATGCCGTTTCCAAGATTCTTCAATTCCGTATAGCAAGCGCTTTGCGGATCGCATCCGGTTGTTTCCCAAGCGTGATATTCAATAATGTGGTCGGCAAAATTGTTGTAACCGCTGTGCAAATGAACGTCCGACGTTTTGTCGAAACCATCCGCAAGGTTGGCATTAAACCAAATCGTAAGATTGCTTGTCGGATACAAATTATTTTGCACATCATCGGTAGCGTAAGCCCATACATTGCCGCTCCTTACAAAATTACCCACATAATCTGCCTTCGGAAAAGAAAGCGTACCTGTATGCCAGTCGTCGAAACTCAGCGAGCGCAACAGGAAATAAAAACTGCTTTCGGAATTGGCATTAATATCTGCCGCCGACATTCCGAAAAATTCGGTAGGAGTAAAGGTCAGCGCCCATATCCTGTCGCCCTTATATGTTAATTTCACTTTATCCTGATCGGGACCGGGCAATGTTTCAACAGGATTTACAGGCACCCAAATCCAAATGTAAAGGTCGCCGCCGTCGGGCAAAGCCGCCGAACTCGAAAAATCAAAATACCACGTAATTTCTTCGTCCGGCGAATATTGGGCGGGAACACACCATTGCCTGTCGGGATTGATATCGGCTGCCTTCGCCGAAAACAATGTCAGGCACATTAAGCCGAAAAATAATACTGACTTCTTCATAATCCTCATCTTACCAGTTTATAAATGTATGAAACAAAAGGTACGCCGCCTGACGTACGTGTTAGTCGCAGTTCCATTGCCGCCGTAGCACCGGGAACAGACGTGATGCTTAATTCGCCTGTTTTTACGGTTTTGGCCACATCGGAATAGAGTAGAATTTTTGGCGTCGTGCCGTCTGCATAAGGAAAAGCGCTGTCCAATTGCCAGTAACCGGCATTGGGGAACAATTCGGGAGCGGTGCCCGATACTTGATAAGCGGTTGGCGTGTTTGCTTCCGTTTTCAAGTCAATGGAAAATGTTCCAAAAGTGAACTGCGCATATAAACTCACCTCCGAAGGCGAGAGGCCTGCCGCTTTTGCCGTTTCATCCACTTGACGAAGGTCGGACAAATTCCAGATGCCGTTCACTTTTTCGTAGAGTGTAACAGGCTCAACATAAGGACCGTCGTCGGTAACAGGTTTACAACCTGCAAGAATTGCCGTTACCAATAGCAATAAGAGCCATCCGGGTAAATACTTGTTTTTGTTTTTCATCATAAAAATTTAATTTAATAGTAAGTGTAATTTGTATACAAAAGTATTGTATCGCAAAAATAATGTCAATTTTTCAACCGAAAATATAGAAAATATTTTAAGGATAAAAAACAGGATGTTGAAAAACAAGGAAATATAAATACGAATTCAAAAAAAAATATAGACGAAATATAGACAAAAAACAAGGATTTTTACTTTATTTCCATCAACCTTCGTTTCAATTCGTCGTTCGGATAGCGTGATTTGCTCTTAATTTTGGATTTGTAGGCGTAAATGGTGTTAATGGAATAATCCAGAAAAGCGGCTATTTTTTCGTTTTCATGAATGCCGAGGCGCATCAGTGCGTAAATCCGCAAATCAGTGTTGAGCAATTCGCCCGATTGCAGTAGGATTTGTTGATCCGGTTTCAGTAATTTGTTAAATTCTTTGACGAAATCAGGGAAAAGTTTGAGGAATATTTGGTCAAAACGCACATACATCTTTTCTCTTTCACGGTGGATGTTGAGGTTTTTGGGGAAATTTCGTAATTCATTATATGACATCGTATTTACCTTGTCGATCACCCATTTTTCGAGTGCACTCAATTTTTCGATAAATTCAGAATTTTGACTGAAAAAATAGCCGATATATTCTTCCTTGATTTTGTTTACCTCAATAAGTTGATCATTTGTTTCCTGTACCGATTTTTTTGCAAGGTTCAAGCGTTTCATCATATTCCAAAGCCTGAAAATCGCCGCTGCCAACAAGATAGCCAGCAAAGCGATGCCTACCGACACCCAAATAACCGTATTGCGTTGTTTTTCAATCATGTTAATATGTTCCAGTTCGATGATAGGTAATATCATACCTGCTTCGAGTTGACGTTGTCGAGTATTAAACAAGAGCGCGTCAGCCAATGCCTGATGGATATAAGCGGCAGCATGGGCAATATCGCCTTCCTTGTAAAGGAGCATTGCCAGATTGTGTAGTGCTACGGTTTCTTTGGTCGAAGATTTAATATCGGCAATCGCCGCCATTGTTAAATATCTCTTTTGTTCCTGTTTATTTCCCTGTAAACCGAAAAGATAAGCAATACTTGAAGTAGCTACTGCAAAATCGTGTTCACTGCAATCGGGTGTTGCAAGCATTTGACGGTAAGTTTCAATCGCTCCCTGTATATCGTCCGATTTCATCCGGTGCAGCCCGACCATGTTCCAATAACTTGCCGAGCCTGCGGATGCTAATGCAATCGCTTTGTTGATAACTTTATTCCCTTCGCTAATGTATTTTTTTCGGAACTTTTCACTGTTATTGAAATCGGCAAGATTGTAGTAAAAGATGGATTTATACATATAGTATTCAATCTTTGTACTATCGGAGCAGGCGCTTACGTCAAGAGAATTCAGCACTTCAAACGATTCTTTAAACAGACCCGAAGAAAAATAACAATAACCGATTTTTGTTTGTGAGGAGATGATTTTATCTTTGTCTTTCAATGAATTGGAAATATTAAGCAACGTTTCGGCGCATACATAAGCCGAATCATAGACGTACGAACGATATTCTTCAAATTTCTTGAGGAAAAGCGAATAAAGAATTAATGTATCATTTTTATTTTCAGCAATCTGCAAATTTATATCTGCAATCTTCCGCTCTTTTTGCGAGTCAAAAAGGTTTTGTTTTTCGATATAAAAGTCCAAAGAATCCAATAGGGCAGCCGTCCTTCCATCTTGCCGGGCGGCAACTGCCAATAAGCATATTGATAATAATAATATGGTTATGTGTATTTTTTTCATTTTTAGTATACAGTTGAATTTCCGTCAAAGGTAAAATTTTTTTGTAAATAAAAAAAATCACGCTCGAAAACAGCAACTATGTATAGTTTACGCTTTTTTCCCTGAATCGCTGCTAAGAGATGGTACAATGAATTTCCATACCTTCCTCTTCACAGACTTGGAAATTGTACGGTTTTCATGTAATTTTGCGTTTAAAAAACCAATGAACGGAATAGAACTTAAAAATATGACTTTTCATGCCTTTCACGGCGTTAGCGCTCAAGAAAGGAAAGTGGGTACTACTTACACCGTTGATTTGAAGTTCGGATTCGACTTCCGGCAAGCCATTGAAACGGACCATTTGAATGATACGGTGAATTACGCTTCGGTCTATGCCATTGTGAAGGAAGAAATGGCAATTCCGTCCCATTTGATTGAGCATGTCGCCGGCCGGATTGTCCGGCACATCCGTTCCGCTTTTCCTCAGATTGAAACCATTGAAATTCGTTTAGCGAAACAGAACCCGCCTTTCGGAGGCGATATCAGGGAAGCCGCTGTAGTGATTGTGGACCGACTTTAATAAATATTAATTAATAAGCATGAAACGATTTAACATTTTTTTACCATAAAATCAAGTGCAATTAACATAACAATCGTACCTTTGCAAGTCAGTATACTTTTTGCATTATATGTAAAATAATTAAATGGATTAACATAAAAAAAATTCAAACAAAATGAAAATTAAAAATCTTTACAAATTTGCATTCATTATTCCCTTGCTTGGAGGGATGAGTTTTATGGCTGCCGCCTCTTCCGGCGATTATTCACAAGATCCTACCGCTGTTATGCAGGGCGAAAAAGTGATTGTAGTGGATAAAACCACACACGATTTTGGCATCATCACGGAAGACGGTGGTCCGAAAATCGCTACTTTCGTAGTTACCAATAAAACAGATGCGCCTATCCTGATTACAAACGCCCGGCCTTCTTGCGGATGTGCTACGCCTGATTGGACAAAAACGCCGATCGAACCGGGAAAAACAGGAGTCGTAACGGCCAAATACGACCCGAAAAATCGTCCCGGTCCTTTCGACAAAACAGTTACGATTTATACAAACAGTACTCCCGATAGAATTGTAGTACATATTACAGGAACAGTTCAATAAATAAAATTTAGTAATTATATTATTTAAAAACCATGAATACATTTGAAATTAAAGAAAAATTTCAGAAACTATACGGAAACGGCGGAATACTTTATGTTTCTCCCGGTCGTATCAATTTAATTGGCGAACATACCGATTATAACGGCGGCTTCGTATTGCCGGGTGCTATTGATAAAGCCATGTATTGTGTAGTCAAACCCAATGGAACGGACAAAGTGCGGGCGTTTGCCTTAGACTTGAACGAATCGTCGGAATTTGGACTGAACGAAGCCGATAAACCTCAGGAAGGCTGGGCAAAATACATTTTCGGCGTAGTGCGCGAAATGGAAAAACGGGGCAAAAGTGTGCCCGGTTTCGATATTGTGATTTCGGGCGATGTGCCGCTGGGCGCGGGAATGTCATCGTCTGCCGCATTGGAAAGCGCCGTGGGATTCGCTTTGAACGATCAGTTCAAACTGGGTTTCACGCGGCCGGAACTGGCTACGATCGGGCAATCGACCGAACACAATTATGTGGGAGTCAAATGCGGTATCATGGATCAGTTTGCTTCCTGCATGGGAAAAGAAGGCTCGTTGATCCGCCTGGATTGCCGTTCGCTGGAATACGAATATGTGCCGTTCGATCCGAAAGGATATCAATTGGTCTTGCTCAATACTTGCGTTGCCCACGAATTGGCTTCGTCGGCTTACAATAAACGCCGCGAATCGTGCGAGCGGGTAGTGGAAGCCATTGCTAAACGGCATCCGGAAGTGAAACTGCTGCGCGATGCGACTCCCGCTATGTTGGAAGAGGTAAAAAACGAAGTCAGTGCGGAAGATTATATGCGCGCTGAATTTGTCATCGGCGAAATTCAACGCTTGCTCGACACCTGCGAAGCGTTGAAAAAAGATGATTATGAAACGGTAGGCAAAAAAATGTACGAAACCCACGAAGGATTAAGTAAATTGTATGAAGTAAGTTGTCCCGAACTGGATTTCCTGAACGACCAGGCTAAAAAGCACGGCGTAACCGGTTCGCGCGTTATGGGCGGCGGCTTCGGCGGCTGCACCATCAATCTGGTGAAAAAAGACAAAGTGGATACTTTCGTACAAAGCGCTTCCGAAGCTTACGAGAAAGAATTTGGAATCAAGCCCAAAGTCTATGATGTGATCATAAAAGATGGCGCACGGGCTTTGTAAGGCTGAGTAATCAGAAAATGGTTGAATGAAAGAATTTATCCTTACCGATACGACCACCGAAAATGCGGCGCTGGTCGGTTTAATAACACCTGAACAGAACGAATCAAAATCGAAAGAATACCTGGATGAGTTGGACTTTCTGGCTGACACGGCGGGAATCCGGACGGTAAAGCGATTTACACAGCGTTTGGATTACCCGCATCCGGTTACGTTTGTGGGAAGCGGTAAATTGCAGGAAATCAAAAATTATACCGAAGACGAGGAGAATGCCGTCGGCATGGTGATTTTCGACGATGAACTTTCGCCTAAACAGTTGCGGAATCTGGAGGCGGAATTGAAAGTCCGTATCATGGATCGCACCGGCCTGATTCTTGATATTTTTGCTTCACGGGCGCAAACGGCTCACGCCAAAGCGCAAGTAGAATTAGCTCAGTACAATTATATGCTTCCCCGCCTGAAACGACTGTGGACGCACTTGGAACGACAGAGCGGTGGCGGTAGCGGTGGTTTCCGTATGCGCGGCCCCGGAGAAACGCAGTTGGAAACCGACCGGCGGATTATTTTGAACAAAATCGCCAAACTGAAAGAAGACCTCAAGGAAATCGACCGGCAGAAAAGCATTCAGCGGGGCAATCGCGGAAAAATGGTGCGTGTGGCTCTGGTTGGCTACACCAACGTAGGCAAATCGACTTTGATGAATCTGTTAAGCAAATCGGAAGTGTTTGCGGAAAATAAACTCTTTGCTACCCTGGATACGACGGTTCGGAAAGTAACCGTTCAGAATCTCGCTTTCCTACTGTCGGATACGGTGGGTTTTATCCGTAAGTTGCCCACCGAACTGGTCGAATCGTTTAAGTCGACTTTGGATGAAGTGCGCGAAGCGGATCTCCTGGTGCATGTAGTCGATATTTCCCATCCGGCTTTCGAGGAACAGTTAGAGGTAGTAACTCAAACGCTGAGCGATATAGCCAAAGAAGAGAAACCGTCCATCATCGTTTTCAATAAAATGGACGCTTTTTCTTACGTAAAAAAAGACGAAGACGATTTGACGCCCCGAAACAAGGAAAACATCCCGTTGGATGAACTGAAAAAGATGTGGATGAATCGACTGCACGAAAATTGCGTGTTTATCTCGGCGCAGGAAAAAAAGAATATTGAGGAATTGAAAGCATTGTTGTATCAGAAAGTCAAGGAAATCCATACGGAACGCTTTCCTTACAATGATTTTTTGTATCAGGAGTATGCGGATATGGAAAGTTGCAGCAATGAAGAATGAAAGATTAAAAATTAAGAATAGTAGACAGTTATGGCAACACCTCCATTCAAGTACCAACCCATGTTCCCTCTGGGAAAAGAAGAAACAGCGTATTATTTACTGACGAACGAAGGAGTATCCACCGGCATTTTTGAAGGAAAAGAAATCCTGAAAGTGGAACCCGAAGCATTAACTCGCTTGGCAAACGCCTGCTTCCACGATTGCGCCTTCTTCCTGCGCCCCGAGCACCAGAAACAGGTAGCTTCCATCCTCGATGATCCGGAAGCCAGCGAAAACGACAAATATGTAGCGCTGACCATGTTACGTAATGCGGAGGTATCGGCCAAAGGCGTTTTGCCTTTCTGTCAGGATACCGGAACCGCCACCATCGTTGCTAAAAAAGGTCAACAGGTTTGGACGGGCGGCGGCGACGAAGAGGCTCTTTCCAAAGGCGTGTATAAAACCTATACCGAAGAGAACCTCCGCTATTCGCAGAACGCCCCCTTAGATATGTACACCGAAAAGAATACCGGCTGTAACCTGCCCGCACAAATCGACATTCAGGCGGTGGACGGCAATGAATACAAATTCCTGTGCATCGCCAAAGGTGGAGGCTCGTCCAACAAAACGTATCTGTATCAGGAAACCAAAGCATTGCTGAATCCCGAAACACTGGAAAGATTCTTGGTTGAAAAAATGAAATCGCTGGGAACAGCGGCTTGTCCTCCCTATCATATCGCATTCGTTATCGGGGGAACTTCGGCCGATTTGTGCTTAAAAACAGTCAAGCTGGCTTCGACCAAGTATTACGATCAGTTGCCTGTGCAGGGCAACGAAGGCGGACGGGCATTCCGCGATATCGAACTGGAAAATAAAATGTTGAAAGCATCGCAGGAAATTGGCTTGGGTGCCCAGTTCGGTGGAAAATACTTGGCGCACGATATTCGCATCATCCGTTTGCCGCGTCATGGCGCTTCCTGTCCGGTGGGGATGGCGGTTTCCTGTTCAGCCGACCGGAATATCAAGGCAAAAATCAATAAAGAAGGCGTTTGGATTGAAAAACTCGAAGATCATCCGGCCCAATACATTCCCGAAAAATACCGGAATGCCGGCGAAGGTAACGTGGTGCACATCGACCTGAACCGCCCGATGAAAGAAATCTTAGCCGACCTGACCCAATACCCGGTGGCGACCCGCTTGTCGCTGAACGGAACCATCGTCGTAGGCCGCGACATCGCTCACGCCAAGCTGAAAGAATTGTTAGACAATGGCGAAGACTTGCCGCAATACATCAAAGACCACCCGGTTTACTACGCAGGCCCGGCCAAAACACCGAAAGGCATGGCCAGCGGCTCGATGGGGCCGACTACCGCCGGACGCATGGATTCGTATGTCGATTTGTTTCAGTCGCAGGGTGGAAGCATGGTTATGTTGGCCAAAGGCAACCGCAGTCAACAGGTTACGGATGCCTGCCGGAAACACGGCGGATTCTATCTGGGCTCCATCGGCGGCCCGGCGGCTATCCTGGCGCAAGACAACATCAAGAGCCTGGAATGCTTAGCTTATCCCGAATTGGGCATGGAAGCCATCTGGAAAATCGAGGTAGTCGATTTTCCGGCCTTCATTCTGGTAGATGATAAGGGGAATGACTTTTTTTCAACAACCATTTCCAAGAAGGCAACGCTTGCAACACTTAAACACGAAAAGTAAAGTAAAAGGCGGCGGGCTTTTCAAAAATGCTCACTGAGCAATTTTCAAAAGCCCGCCTGCTTTTTAAAATTACAGGCGGGCTTTTGGGTAAAAGGCGGCGGGCTTTTAGGAAAAAGCAAAGCAGTAAAACAAAAACGGTATTGATTGGCAGGAATACAATGAAGTTGCTATTCCTGCAGTTGCTAAAATGATTTTCTTTTTCATTGCAATGGGATTGTAGATTACACCGCTATTGTATATCGAACACCGCAGAAATAGCTTCCTTTTCCGAATCGCCACCGGCAAAAAGCGTATAAGTTCCTTTCGGAACCACTTGTTTTCCGGCCTCTTCATTCCATTTGGCCAGTTGCGCTACCGGGATACATACTTCTATCGCTTCCGATTGACCGGCTAAGATCGTTTTCCGAGCAAACGAACGCAATTCCTTCAAGGGCAATCGCGTTCCATCTTGCGGATACTTGATGTAGATTTGCGCCACTTCGTCGCCCGTCCATTTTCCGCTGTTCGTAATTTTAATCGAACAGTGGATGGTTTCGTTATCGCGATACAAGGCTTCCGGTTGATGTTCCCACGCATAATCGAAATGCGTATAACTCAATCCGTAACCGAAAGGATAGAGGGCTTTCCCCTTGAAATAGCGGTAAGTGCGGTTGTTCATAGCGTAATCTTCAAAATCCGGCAAATCGTTATCGCTTGCATAAAACGTAACCGGCAAGCGGCCGGAAGGATTGTATTTGCCGAATAAAATATCGGCAATGGCCTTTCCTGCAAATTCGCCGCCATACCAGGCATTCAGAATGGCATGGATGTTTTCCGATTCCCAGGGTGTAGCGATGGCGCTGCCGGTCATCATGACAAAAACCACAGGTTTGCCGGTAGCTTTCAGCGCTTTCATTAAATCGGTTTGGATTTGTGGTAAGCGGATAGATGTCCGGTCGCCCCGGTAAAATCCCGGCGCTTCCACCCGCATTTCTTCACCTTCGATGCGCGGGGAAATACCGCCTGCGTAAACAATTAAATCGGCATCTTTTACTTGATTCATTGTAGCGGCAAACGATTTCGGCGTGGGGCCGTAACAGGCAATTACCGAATCGGTATAAATTTCAACATCGTCGCCCAGCTCTTCCCTGATACCATCCAAAGGCGTGATAATGCGGCTGGGAAAACCGTTGTAATTGCCTAACTGTACTTCCGGGTTGTGCGCATTGGGGCCGATAACCGCCACTTTTTTCAAACGGCTTTTGTCGATGGGCAACAAGCCGTCGTTTTTCAGCAAAACCATCGACTGTTGCGCCATTTTCAAGGCTAAGGCTTTATGGGCGGGGCTTTCCAATGCTGTGGAATCGATGGACGAGAAAGGAACTTTTTCTTTCGGGTCGAACATTCCCAGGCGGAAACGGATTTGGAACAGGCGTTGCAACGAAACATCTATTTGGGCTTCGGTAATCAAACCTTCTTCTACCGCTTGTTTCAATGCCAGATAGGCTTCCCGTCCGCAATCGAGGTCGGTGCCGTGATAGACGGCGTCGGCTGCAGCGCTTTGGGCATTAGCATGTGTTTGATGATTCCTGTAAAAATCGTTGATCGCGCCGCAGTCGGAAGTTACATAGCCCTTAAAGCCCCAGTCGTTGCGCAGGATATCGATCATCAACGGGTCGCTGCCGCAACACGGTTGTCCTTCAAAGGCATTGTAGGCACACATAAAACCGGCTACCTGGGCTTCGGCCAAGGTTTGAAACGCCGGTAAATAGGTATCCCAAAGGTCATAATTGCTGACTTTCGCGTTGAATATATGGCGATTCCATTCCGGGCCGCTGTGTACGGCAAAATGCTTGGCGCAAGCGGCCGCTTTCAGGTAAACGGGGTCGTTTCCTTGCAGGCCGTTCACGAAACTTTCTCCCAAAGAAGCAGTTAAGAACGGGTCTTCGCCGTAAGTTTCCTGCCCTCTGCCCCAGCGCGGATCGCGAAAGATATTGATGTTCGGCGTCCAGTACGTTAAACCGGTATACCGTTGATAATCCTGTTTCGCCTGCGACAGGTTGTAAATGGCGCGACCCTCTTCTGCCGTATAATCGCCCATCAGACGAATGGCGTCGATGTCCCAACCGGCCGCCATACCGATGGCTTGCGGGAAAACCGTTACTTTATACTCTGTACGGCCTACTCCGTGCAAACATTCGTTCCACCAATCGTAAGGCGGAATGCCCAAGCGCTCGATGGCCGGCGTTTGGTTCAGCATCTGGGTAATCTTCTCGTCCAGCGTCAGGTGGGAAACCAAATCGGCCGCTCGTTGTTCGACCCGTAAATCCGGATTTTGAAAGGAATATTCATAAGCCGTTTTCTTACAACCTGCAAATAAAATACTGAATGTAAACAAAAATATCCAAAAAAGATTCTTTTTCATGACATGAAATTTATTGAATGAATGGACAAAATTACGGGTTTTTATTCTAATTCCGTGCAAAAACTCCGGTATATTATTTTATAATTTGAAAAATAATCGAATTTTGCTTAATGGGCTTTCCTTGGAAAGTTTGGCGCAAAATTTGATGTAATAAAAATAATGATTACTTTTGCTTCGTAAAAATCGTTGGCAATCATCTGAGTGTGCCGGCATGTCACACTCGGATCAATGTCATCAAGTGAAGCGCAATGACGGATACGCGACATTACCTTCACTTGATGACATTGTTAGGAAGGGATTGTTTTTTATCTTACTTTTGTACCCGAAAAACAGAAACAGCATGTCGAACATCGTTTTCCGCAGCCTTTCGGTCGATGCATCCTGTTCGGGAAATCCCGGCGTGATGGAGTACCGGGGCGTATATACCGATACCGGACGGGAAGTTTTCCACATCGGGCCGTTTCGGGAGGCAACCAACAATATCGGCGAATTTCTGGCGCTGGTACACGGCCTGGCCTTGTTGAAACAACAACAATCGCCGCTGCCCATTTACTCCGACAGCGTAACCGCACTGGCTTGGGTAAGAAATAAAAAATGTAAAACCCAGTTACCGCGCAATGAAGTGAACCGATCGCTTTTTGAATTGGTCGAACGGGCGGAAAAATGGTTACGCACAAATACTTACACTACTTCTGTCCTGAAATGGGATACGCAGCAATGGGGCGAAATTCCGGCCGATTTCGGTAGAAAATAACAATAATACAATACGCATGGAACGTACAACCGATATGAAGCGATTGGTATTGAAAGATACTTCTTTCGCTAATCTGATGAACAAACGGATACTCAACGTTTTACTGATAGCTACCCGCTACGACGCTTTTATGCTGGAAGACGACGGGCGCATCGAGGAGCAGATTTTCAACGAATACACCTCTCTCAGTTTGCGCTATCCGCCGCGCTTTACGCAGGTAACCACCGAAAAAGAAGCCTTGGAAGCCATGGCGAATAACCTTTTCAATCTGGTGATTTGTATGCCCAACATGGATCATTCGGATATTTTCGCCTCGGCCAATCATATCAAATCGGCTTATCCAAATGTGCCGATTATTGTTTTAACTCCTTTCTCGAAGGAAGTTTCGCGACGTATCGCCAACGAAAACTTATCGGCCATCGACTACGTTTTCAGCTGGCTGGGCAATGCCGGATTGTTGCTGGCCATCATCAAACTGATGGAAGACAAGATGAATGTAGACGACGATATTGTCGAAGTAGGCGTCCAGACTATTTTGCTGGTCGAAGACTCCGTCCGGTTTTATTCTTCCGCGCTCCCCTTGCTCTATAAATTCATATTGGAACAGTCGAAAGAGTTTTCCAAAGAAGCCCTCAACGCCCATCAACAGACGTTGCGGATGCGGGGACGACCGAAAATCCTCCTGGCCCGTTCGTACGAGGAAGCGGATGCGCTTTACAGCAAATACAAAAACCACACGCTGGGCATTATCTGCGATATGAGTTTCAGTCGCGAAGGCAAAAAAGATTCTTTTGCAGGCTATAAATTCGGGTGCCGGGTCAGGAATGAAGATCGTTTTGTGCCGATTATTTTTGATTCGTCCGAATCGTCGAGCAAAACCTATGCCGACGAACTGAATTGCAGCTTTGTAGATAAAAACTCCAAAACCTTCCCGCAGGACTTGCGTAAGAAAATCATGAATAATTTCGGATTCGGCGATTTTATCATCATCAACCCCTATACCCGGCAGGAA
Organism: Dysgonamonadaceae bacterium; assembly: GCA_031270075.1. Taxonomy (GTDB): domain Bacteria; phylum Bacteroidota; class Bacteroidia; order Bacteroidales; family Azobacteroidaceae; genus Azobacteroides. The sequence continues at coordinate 2,449 of JAISYG010000090.1, read as the reverse complement.
GTGATGCGGATACGTTCGTTGAAGGATTTACAGAAAAAGATTTTCGATATTCCCGTCGAATCGCTCATCTACCATTTATCGCACAATCATTTTTCCCGCTTTTTTTATTCCCGCGCCATATTCCCGATTGCGGAATTTCTGAAAGACATCGACATTTCGGATTATGCCGATATGAATGAAGCCCGTCAACTGATTTTCGACGCCATAGTCAGTTACCGGAAAATGAAAAATTCGGGTATTGTCGCTGTTTTTGAAAAAGAACGTTTCGACGAATATTCCAATTTTGCCCGGATAGGCGAAGATTCGCTGGGCGGCAAAGGCCGGGGCCTGGCGTTTATGGGACAAATGATTAAACGGAAAGCCGCCGAGATAGAGGAAAAGTTCTGCAACACGCGCATCCGGATTCCTAAAACAGTGGTGCTGACAACCGATATTTTCGACCGGTTTATGGAAAATAATAACCTGTACGATATCGCCTTAAAAGATTTACCGGACGAAGAAATACTGCGACATTTCCTGAAAGCGCCCTTGCCCGAAGATTTGACTGAAGATTTGGTCGCTTTTTTTGATGTCGTGAAAACACCGGTGGCCATCCGTTCGTCCAGTTTGCTGGAGGATTCGCATTATCAGCCTTTTGCAGGGATTTACAGCACGTATATGATTCCCAAATCGGACGACTCTTCCGAGATGCTGGAAAATGTGAGCAAGGCCGTCAAAGGGGTGTATGCCTCGGTTTTTTACAAAGAAAGCAAGGCTTATATGACCGCAACGCAGAACCTGATTGACCAGGAGAAAATGGCGATTGTGCTTCAGGAAGTAGTGGGACAGGCTTTCGGCAACCGGTTTTACCCGACGATTTCAGGCGTGGCCCGTTCCCTGAATTTTTATCCGATCGGCGCCGAAAAACCGGAAGACGGCATCGCCAATATCGCTTTGGGATTGGGCAAATATACGGTCGATGGAGGAATAACTTTGCGATTCTCGCCGCGCCATCCGCATTCCATTATACAGACCAGCGCTTTGGACTATGCCCTGAAGGAAACCCAAACCCAGTTCTACGCTTTGAATCTCGAATCCTTATCGTCCGGCCGGATTTCGACTAACGACGCATACAATCTTCTGAAATTGAATGTCAAGGAAGCGGACAAAGACGGCTCACTGCAATATTTGGCATCGACTTACAATGCTTCCGACCAACGGTTGTTAGACGGCTATTATCCGGGACCGGAGCGGAAAGTCATCACCTTTGCCGGCGTATTGCAGCACGATGTTTTTCCGCTGGCCGGCATACTGGATTATGTATTGCGGTTGGGACAGGCCGAAATGGGGCGTCCCGTAGAAATTGAATTTGCCGTCAATCTGGAAAAGAAGGAAAATAAAACGGTGAAAGGCGTTTTCTATCTCCTGCAAATCCGTCCGATAGTAGACAGTAAAGAAATGATGGAAGAAGACCTGTCGCGCATTCGGGAAGAAGATACGATACTGTACTCTAAACAAGCTTTGGGACACGGTATTACAGTAGATGTGCAGGATATTGTTTACGTCAAAACCGGTTCGTTCAATGCCGCCCATAATCCGAAAATAGTTGCCGAAATCGACCGGATAAACGGGCAGTTGCTGAAAGAAAATCGCGTTTACGTTTTGGTAGGTCCCGGTCGCTGGGGTAGTAGCGACCCTTGGCTGGGTATTCCGGTAAGATGGCCGCAGATATCCAATGCTCGCGTCATTGTGGAACTGGGATTGGAAAATTATCGCATCGAACCCAGTCAGGGAACGCATTTCTTTCACAACCTTACGTCGTTCGGCGTAGGGTATTTCACGATTAATCCCTATCTGTCCGACGGATTTTTCGATGAAAGATTTTTGAATGCCCGGCCGGCAGTAGAAGAAACAGAATTTCTCCGGCACGTGCGTTTCGCGCAGCCGGTATCAATTAAGATTGACGGGAAGAAGGGGTTGGGAGTAGTGATGAAACCGGATGGTTTACATGCTTGATTCAATTTGTTGATTGAACCCGCTTCCCCCACAAAGACTCACCCGACTGATTCAAGCCCGCATACACCAAAGTATGTTTACGCGGCGAAGCCTCCCAATCCGCTTCACGCTCCACATAAAGTTTCTGAGTGCCGATTGTCAGAATTTTTTTACCGGCATCCCAGGACCAGGCGCCGGACAAAGCTCCCGTAGCTGTATGATTGCTTGCCAAAGTAAGTGTCCCTGATGCCTGTTGTTTGCCGGCGTCGTATTTCAGCGTGATGTTTTCCCAGGTTCCCATCAGTTCCTCCTCCGTAATACTTACATCCGGGACGGCGGCATAACGTTCGGGCATGACAACCGGCCAGCCGTCGTCCGTCCAACGGATTTTGCGGACATGTCCCATCATGATGGCGTTGCTGTAAGCATTTCCATTCGTATTTGCGGGCAGGCGGCCTTGCGAACTGTAATACCA
>JAISYG010000039.1 GCA_031270075.1 Dysgonamonadaceae bacterium | reverse complement strand
ACGGGAAAATACAACGATTCATAACTAACAACTACGGACTCAGGGACAAAGACTTCTTCCTCTTCCGTGTGGCCGGTTATTTTTCCTGATAGCACCTCAAAAAAAGATTTAGCCTTTTTCTGGGCTTTTTTAACAAAAAAACGCGTGATGTACTCGTATCACGCGTTTCTTCATTGACTATACGATATTTTATCTTATCACTTTCGCCGTTCGATTACCTGCTTTGACAATATAAACTCCCGAAGCGGGCAAGGCTATCTGAGCTTCCTCCGTCCGAACCTGAGCTTGATGCAGACGGACGCCGGTTGCCGTATATACGATTACCGTTTCGCCGGGTTTCAAACCTTGTACCTTCAATACACCGTCAATCACAGCCGTTGATAAAGACCGAGCGAGCGATACCTCTTTGATGCTTGTAAGAGGAGTAGCCATATATTTTGGCATGGGGAACAAGGTGGTAGCGTCTATGGCCCAGTTTCCGGTAAAATCCCAAGCCAACGTATCTACATAAAAATTCTGATCTTGCAATTCCTCTAAGGTTTTGCTCCGGCCTTGCGAACTGGTATTCAAGTAAACAGAGGTAAGAGCAGCGCCATTGACCAACATACTTTCTAAAGCATAATTCTTTGACAGTTTATAAACGCCATTGGTAGAGTGAGTTTTGTATCCTACCCGGGCAGGCCCCGACGAGTAAGGACAGGATATTGAGGTTTGAGCCGCCACAGAGCGCAAAATACTAACGGCCGATGCATTCTCCCAGTCCATTATACGGGCTAAGATACCCGCTAAACGGGTTAAGCTTGTTCCTGTTAAAATACCTGTGTTGAGGCATTTTTCTATGGTGGCTGGACCGGCGAGAGCATTATTTATCCCAAAATAACCGGCAATTCCTCCTACATAATTATCACCGGTTTCGGTAGTTGTAATATTTCCGCTGTTGTAACAGTTACTCAGTGTAAGTGAAGACTGCAAGGCGTCGTGTAGTTGAACCAAACCGGATGCAATAATACCACCCGCACGGTCGAGTGGCCCCGAAAGATTGCCTGTATTGGCGCAACCGTCGATAAGAACATGAATTTGAGATTGTGCAGTAGGTAAAGAATAACCAACAACACCTCCGGTATAGGCCGTAGTCGCATTATTAACAATGTCCACAGCGGAAGAACAATGCCGGATAATAATGGAGTCGGTTGCGTTGACATTGGAGTATATACGAGCGACAAGCCCGGCCGCATAAGCGCTTCCTCCTTCTTCGTCAATCGAGATTGAGCCTTGTACGTGCAAATCGGTAATTTCCGCACCTGAACCGATTACCCCGAACAAAGCATAATAGCCTAAATAACCAGCCGCCGGAGCAGCTTTATTGATCGACAAACCGGATATAGTATGTCCATTACCGGCCACTTTACCCTTGAATGGATGAGCAGACTGAGGTCCGATTACATAATTGTTCCACGATTCCGTCAGCGTTATATCCTCCGTAATGGAAAAATATACGCCATCGGAAGCATCTGTCGTCGCAAATTGGTAAATACTTTGCAAATCGCCCTCATTTGCAATAATGTACGGATCTTCAACCGTACCCGACCCACTCGATTGAGCATGAACGCCCATCGACGTCAAACAAACTAAAGAAACAAAACAAATTACGTTTCTTAATGCAGTAGAATTAATCATTTTTTACGTTTTTTTTAATGAAACTTGAAATTGAATTTAATCACACTGCAAATATAGTTTTTTTATTTCATTTATAATGAATGTTTTTTTGTCTTAATATATCTTTTTTACTAAAAACAATTCTTTTTGGAGTTTATTCTCTATCCACAACCGCGCATTGACAAACGCTTCTATCCATGGACTGACTTCATCTGTCAACCGGTTTTGCGGATAGTACGCCCATTGCCAGGGGAAGATGGCCCGCTCCGGATGCGGCATCATGGCCAGGTGGCGACCGTCTTTCGTGCAGATTCCTGCTGCCGAATAGTCCGAACCGTTGGGGTTGCCGGGATAGGTATCGTAGGAGTACTTGGCCACAATATGATATTCCTTTTCAGGCAGCGGCAACCGGAATTTTCCTTCGCCGTGATTGACCCAAATGCCTAATTGAGAGCCTGCCAAAGATTGAAGCATCACCGATGGGTTGGGCGGAATATCTATCGAGATAAATTCCGATTCCAATTTGCCGGAATCGTTGTGCAACATTGCCGGACGCTCCGGATGTTCGGGATTCACTAAGTTGAGTTCGACCATCAATTGACAACCGTTGCAAACACCCAGACTTAAGGTGTCGGGACGGGCATAAAATCGGGCCAATGCGTCCCGTGATTTTTCGTTGTAGCGGAAAGCGCCGGCCCAACCTTTGGCCGAACCCAATACATCGGAATTGGAAAATCCGCCGCAGAAAACGATGAAATTGACATCTTCCAGCGTTTCTCGGCCCGAAGCGAGGTCGGTCATGTGAACATCTTTCACGTCGAATCCGGCTAAATACAGGGAATAAGCCATTTCCCGTTCGCCGTTGGTGCCTTTTTCACGAATAACGGCAGCCCGAATTTCCGACCGTTGTTTGCGGTCGAAAGTCAAATGATATTGTTGCAACGTTCCCGTAAATGCCGGATGAAATTGCAACTGCAAAGCTTGCCGCTTGTAATTTTCAAAACGTTTGCGGGCGCAGGTTTCGCCCGATTGTTTGCGGTCTAACAAATAAGACGGACGATACCAAACATCGCGCAAGGCATCGATATCGAAGGGTTTTGCTATGCCTCGAATACGGATTTGCCGTTCGGAAACCGGCGATCCGATGGCGGCGAAACGAATGTTTTTTTCGGATAAACGCTTTTCAATCGGCTGCTTGTCGGCTACCTGAATAATGATGCCGGGGTTTTCGGCAAAAAGGATTTGGATGATTTCATCATTCCTAACAGAAAGATCAAGCGATAACCCGCCATTCACATTTCCAAAACACATTTCCAGCAAAGTCGTAATCATCCCACCGGCCGAAATATCGTGTCCGGCCAATATCAATCCATCTTCAATCAGTTGTTGAACGGTGTTAAAAGCCGTTTTGAAATAAGCCGCATCCCGGACTGTCGGCACATTCCGGCCGATGGCATTCAAACTTTGCGCCAACGCCGAACCGCCCAGTTTCAGATCGTCTTTCGAGAAGTCTATATAATAGAATGTGGTATCCGGACGGTTGACCATAACCGGCGATACGATTTTTCGGATATCGGAAACTTCCGCACCGGCCGAAATAATGACTGTGCCGGGTGAATAGACTTTTTCTTCCCCGTATTTTTGAGTCATCGACAACGAATCTTTTCCGGTCGGAATATTGATGCCCAGTTCGCAGGCAAACCGGGAGCAGGCTTCTACCGCTTGGTATAAACGGGCGTCTTCGCCCGGATTTTTACAGGGCCACATCCAGTTGGCGCTTAACGAAACGCTACTTAATTGGTTTTTCAACGGGGCAAAAACGATATTGGTCAGCGCTTCTGCCATTGCCATTACGGAACCGGCAGCGGCATCCGCCAAAGCTACCTGCGGCGCATGGCCAATCGAAGTGGCAATGCCTATTTTCCCGCGATAATCCAGAGCAACGGCTCCCAAATCGCTCAAAGGCAACTGTATTTCCCCCTGGCATTGCTGGCGGGCGATTTTTCCGGTAACCGAGCGGTCTACTTTATTGGTTAACCAATCTTTGCAACCCACGGCTTCCAATTGCAGGACGTTTTCCAGATATTCCGGCAGATAGCGGATATCGTATTCCGGCTCGCGAAACGTTTCTGCGACTGTACTATCGATCATCAGCGTGCGGGGCGGTTTGCCGAAAAAGTCGCTTAGATGCATGTTGAGCGGGCATTGACCGTCGGCTTGTTCAAAAACAAATTGCATATCGCCGGTAGTCCGGCCTACTGTGTACATCGGGGCGCGTTCCCGCTCGGCAATCCGGCGTATGCGGTCGATATCTTCCGGTTTCAATACCAATCCCATGCGTTCCTGACTTTCGTTGCCAATAATTTCTTTGGCCGACAAGGTAGGGTCGCCGATAGGCAATTGGTCCATATGGATTGTTCCCCCGGTAGTTTCCACCAGTTCGGAAAGGCAGTTCAAATGTCCACCGGCGCCGTGGTCGTGGATAGAAACAATGGGATTGTTCCCGGATTCGGCCAAACTGCGGATGACATTGGCGACTCGCTTTTGCATTTCGGGATTGGCTCGCTGCACGGCATTCAGTTCGATACCGCTGGCGTATTCGCCGGTATCGACCGAAGATACGGCGCCACCGCCCATCCCAATCCGGTAATTATCTCCGCCGAGAATAACCACTTCTTCACCGGCTTCCACGGCACCTTTCAAAGCATCGGATTGGTTAGCATAGCCGATGCCGCCGGCCAACATAATTACCTTGTCGTAAGCGTATTTTTTATTGTTTTCTTCCTGTTCAAAAGTCAGTACCGAGCCGCAAATCACCGGCTGACCGAATTTATTTCCGAAGTCCGAAGCTCCGTTAGAAGCCTTGATCAGGATTTGTTCGGGTGTTTGATAAAGCCACCGGCGGGGAGGCAGCGCCTTTTCCCAACTGCGACCGGTTTCCGTACGCGGGTAGGCTGTCATATACACCGCCGTTCCTGCGAGGGGTAACGAAGCCTTTCCACCGCCTAAACGATCGCGGATTTCGCCGCCGGAACCGGTCGATGCGCCGTTGAAAGGTTCTACCGTTGTAGGAAAATTATGGGTTTCCGCTTTGAGCGAAAGGACGGTTTCGACCGTTTTCGTTTCAAAGAAATCGGGCTGTTCGCCGCTTGCGGGGGCGAATTGCTCCATTGCAGGTCCTTGATTAAAAGCCACATTGTCTTTGTAAGCCGAAACCAATTGATTGGGATTGACCTTGGATGTCTTTTGAATCAACTGGAACAAGGAGGAGGGTTGTTCTACGCCGTCAATCAGAAACGTTCCATTGAAAATCTTGTGCCGGCAATGTTCGGAATTGACTTGTGAAAATCCGAAAACTTCGCTGTCTGTCAGTTTGCGCCCCAGTTTTTCGCTCACGCTATTAAGATAATCAATTTCTTCCGGACTCAACGCCAATCCTTCCTGTTGGTTGTAGGCGGCGATATCGTCGATGGTGATAATTTTCTCCGGTTGTTTGTCGATAGTAAAAATATCCTGGCCGATACCGTTGTAGATTTTCTGCAACATCGGATCGTAAGGCGCTTGGTTGCTTTCCACCATTAGAAATTCCTCTATCCTTGAAATTCCCTTAATTCCCATGATTTGAGTAATTTCGACGGCATTAGTACTCCAGGGGGTAATCATTTCGCGACGAGGACCGACCAAACAGGCGTCTATTTTTTGTTCCTGCAAGTATTCGGCGTTACTAAAAAGCCAAATCAGCTTCTGGATATCTGTTTGGTTGAGAGTTTCAGCGGCTTCTACCGCTAAAATGGATTTTTCGGGCGTTTTGAAGAATACGATCATTTTTGTAGTTTGAGAATTCGTTTGCAAAAGTACAATTTTTAGTATAATACACAAAATATTTTAGATTTCGGTTTGATTGGGCCTGAAATTTGCTGTAATGAAAAATAAAGTTTATCTTTGCCCCATAAAATCGCTGACATTCGGCGAAATATATTAAATATTTCACAATAACAGTTGCAAAGAAACGCAAGAAGAGAATGTACGAAAGCGTAGAAAATAGATATACCAACCGGGAGGCAAACTCCTTGGCCGTCGGGCTGAATAGTCAGATGAAGATACTGGAATCCCCCCCCATGTAATTGTGATTCAATAAGTTGTACAAAATTATCTTTGCTTCGGTCGATTGAAGCACACGAAGGAATAGCCATAAGTAAGGATGCATCCCTCTGGGATGCAGGGAGAAAAAAAGGCAATGCAATTCTATCGAGCGCAACATTCCTAACGGAATGTTTTCGTAGCAAAACCATTATACCCATCTCCATTGCATCCTGTAAGGATGCATCTCTCGGTAGCAAGATCATTATACCCATCCCCATTGCATCCTGTAAGGATGCATCTCTCGGTAGCACGCCAGGTACAACCTGCAAGCATCAATCGAACAAAGATTAGTTAGAATAAGAATAAATGTTAAATAAAAAAACAGAAAAAAGCATGAAAAAGAAAAAGTATGTACACCCGAAAGCAATCATCTCCCGGGTACAGCTGGAAGGTTTTATTGCGATAACAATGAAAAATGTGAGAGTTCCAGACACATTGGAATATACCGATTATGAAGAAATACCAGAGGACGAGTTGGCAATGTCGGATTATATGATGCCTTATTGAAACGGCCATGAAAACAAGTAAAAAAACAGTATCTTACATGAGTGTAATGCTCCTGCTCCTGACCGTAGCTTTAGGCTCGTGCGAACAGGAACTGCCGGAAGGCAAAAGAAGCGGCGCCATCGTTCCGGTAAAAATCAATCTTTTGGGTCTGACGGAAGGCGGCTCGGAAGAATTGCGGCATTCCGGCCCGACGAACGCCCCGGTGGAAACAGTCATCCAGCCCCTGGGCGACGGGCTGCTGCTGGAAATGAGTATAGAGCCGGATTGGCGAGCGTTGCGCGACGGCGTTCCCCCGCAAGCAATGGACAATGGGAGGAAATACCGCGTGATAGCCGTTAAGAATGGCACCGGCGACGGGTATCTGGACGGCGAATTGATTTCGTACGGCGACTTTACGATCGGCGCTTCGGACAATCCCGAGTTGCAGATTCCGGCAGGTGTGAGCTGTCATTATTACTGCATGTCGCACAATGAAACAGGCGACATGGCTACGCCTTCCGGCGGTTATGTCGTGGGCAACGTCCCGAACGTCCTTCCGGTAAACAACGATAAAGATTTCCTGCTGTGGAAAAACCCTGTAGCCAGGACAATCGCCGCCGATGAAACGGATCCGACGTTGACCATCCAACTGGCGCAAGCGCTGACGAAAGTGAAATTAGTAATCGAAAGCAATCGTTCGGACATGCAGATTAAGACCCTGACGGATATCACCCTCAATGCGCAAGCCATCAGCGGCAGTTTCGTCCATACGGGCGGCGGAAGCCTGAACCCCGGTGCGACTACTGCTAATCCAGCTTTTACATGGAGTGGTGCATCCGCTCAAAGTCGAACATCCGATGGACTGCGGATATTTCCTAAAGCATCCGCTGTTGTTAGCCTTACGATTCCTGCGAATAAGATAACGTTGTCTACCGATAACACCCTTCCGTTGGTTGGTAAGACTTTCACGTTTAGTAGCATTGCATTAGAAAGCGGTAAGAGTTATACCATTCGGGTGAAGCTACGATATGCGAAGTTTGCGTCGAGTAATATCTACTGGGATGAAACAACAGACCCATCCAATCCAAAACTTACGTTTAAGCCCTATGACCCGACTCCGGGTGTTGCCGGTCATTATCCGACCGAGCAGAAATACCAGGGAGTATTTTTCAAATGGGGTTCGCTGATAGGGATTTCGCCTGCAGCAGTGTTGAGTACGGACCCTTTGCTTCAATATCCTAACTATTTCTATTCCGGTGAGAGTGCTAATCCAACAACAACGGGCACACCTATTTATGTACCCACCTATACAGCCGGGCCGCCTGCATCGAGTACATGGACGAAAACAAATGTGTCGGCTTTTACAGCCAGCAGTACCATTCCGATGGTTCCAGATAACTCGCAAGGCTCTGACGCATGGGGTCCTGTTCCTTATGCAGATAATACTACTTATGTTGTGCAGAGTGGTATTAACAATAATCGCGGCAGCCAGGAGCTTACGGATTTGGGAACACAACATTATGCGAATTATGTAGGCGATATCTGCCTGTACATATCTGAAACCCAGAATCTTATTACCGAAGGAAAATACTATCGTATGCCACACAGTGAGGAGTTTGGGTTAATGGGTGGTACTTGGGACCTGGTTACTAATATTAGGGGTGCGTGGAGGCTGCTGTCTTCCGATATACCAATAACTTCCAATTCTATGCTTCCTGACGGTACATATACCGGTATACTTACCGGCGCTTATCATAATCCTGCCGTCCCTGCCGGTAGTGATGCTGATAACTTCTTCCCCCATTCGGGGTTCCGCCACGGCGACAATGGTTTTCTGAACGGTGTGGGCGGCCCCGGCTCCTACTGGAGTGGATCAGTGTACAGTGCGGACGGTGGGTACGACATGTACTTCGGCGGTATAACTATGCACACTAACTACTACCACCCTCGTAGCTTCGGGGTAACAGTGCGTTGTGTCCTCCAAGAATAAGAGGCTGAACAATATAGGCCGCTACGTAAGCTACTGGGGCAGTGCTAAGGGCAATCGTTTCAGCGGGTACCACTTGTCAATGGCTGTTCATTCAATTTATGCAGCCCCAATCACAATTATTTATGATTCCGTCCGTTAATACTAATGATGAAAAAAGCCGTTATTGCAACATTTCTGCTACTGTTTTCGGCCGGACAATCCCTTCGGGCGCAATTCGATACCCAGCTAAGCAACTATTGGGCGGCGCCGAACTATTACAATCCGGCTTATGCGGGACAATCGGGTCGGTTGGAACTGACCGGCCTCTACCGGATGCAATGGCTGGGAGTGGAACACGCTCCCAAATCGGGTATCGTGCTGGGCGAGATGCCTCTGCCTCTGATGGGAAAGGAACAGGGTGTGGGCTTTTCGATGTATAACGACCAAATCGGACTGTTCAAAACAACCCAGATTTCCGGCCAGCTTGCCCTGAAAATGAAACTCTTCGGCGGAAGCCTGGGCCTCGGTCTGCAAGGCGGTTACATCACCGAATCGTTCGATGGAACCAAGGTCGAAATTCCCGATGATGACGATCACAGTTCGACCGACCCCGCTATTCCTTCCGCCCAGGTGGAGGGAAACTCTATCGACGCTGCTTTCGGCATTTATTATACCGACAGTCTGAAACGCTGGTATGCCGGATTGTCGGCTACGCATCTTTTCGCTCCCGCCCTGGAATTGAACGAAAATTATATACTGAATATTCCCCGTTCGTATTATTTCACAGCCGGATGCAATATACGATTGAATAATCCGTTATTAGAATTACGACCGTCGGTCTTGCTGAAAACCACGGAGATGAGTTCTTTGTATCTGAACAACGATTCGCTGGTGGTATCTACCAAGCCCAATACCTTGCAGGGAATGTTGCGGCAAACCCAGGTAGATGTTTCGCTACGGATGGTATACAATAAGATGTTCTGGGGCGGACTGTCGTGGCGGAAAGGCGAATCGATGATTCTCATGTTGGGCGGACAGTTCAAGATGGTGGAAATAGGCTATGCTTACGACGTGCCTTTGTTTTCGGATTTAATCCGGGTTACTACCGGCAGTCATGAACTCTTTATCAAGTATGTGGTGGATATGAATTTCAAAAAAGGCTCGAAAGGCAAACATAAAAGTGTAAGAATACTATAAAACAGGATATGAAACGAAGCAATCGGAGTGTCGGATATGGACTGGCAATCTTTGGTATCATTATTTTAAGCGCTTGTGGACGGTCGCTCGGCGAGAGTGGCGAGTTGACGGGCGTCAGTGCGGGAGCCTGGAACGAACCCAATCCCTACGGGATGGTACTTATCAAACGGGGAGCCTTCGAGATGGGGCCGCCGAAGAACGATACGATTTGGGGCATTCACCAGAAACAGAAAGGTGTTTCACTCGATAATTTCTGGATGGACGATACCGAAATCACCAACGCCGAATACCGGCAGTTTGTTTATTGGGTGCGCGATTCCATTGTCCGCGAACGCTTGTTCGACCCTGCCTACGGAGGCAACGACCTGTTTAAAATTGTAGAAGACCGCGAAGGCAACCTGCTCGACCCGCCGGTGCTGGATTGGAAACGTCCCATCCCGACGGAGCGCCGGGCTACCGAAGAAGAATTATTGGCCATTCACAGCGTCGACTACAGGCATCCGGTTACGGGCGAAACCGGCTTGGACCCGGAACAGATGATTTACCGCTATTCCGTTTTCGATGCCACACAGGCTGCATTGCGCCGGAACCGCCTCAATCCCGAACGCCGCGTTTATAATACCGACATCAAAGTCAACCCGGACGAAGTTGTATTGATTTCCAAAGATACGGCCTACGTCAATGAAGAGGGAAAAATTATCAGCGAAACAGTTACCCGTCCTTTGAGTAGCCTCTGGGATTTCCTGAATACGTATATCATCCCTATCTATCCCGACGAATCGGTGTGGATTAACGATTTCAACAATTCGTACAACGAACCTTATATGCGTTTGTATTTCAATCATCCGGGCTACAACGATTATCCGGTAGTAGGGGTTTCGTGGGAACAAGCCAATGCGTTTTGCGCTTGGCGCACCGATTATATGAAACGTTCGCTGAGCAATACTTCCGCCCGGATTACGGTCGAACCCTATCGTCTGCCTACCGAAGCTGAATTTGAATATGCGGCGCGAAGCGGTAAAACGGAAAACATCTATCCCTGGCGGCAGGATACTCCGGTGGGCGATAAGGGATGCTTTTTAGGCAACTTCAAGCCGGGCGAAGGCAATTACACCCAGGACAATCACCTGATTACGGCGCGAGTGGCTTCGTTCGCTCCCAACGAATTCGGTTTGTACGATATGGCCGGCAATGTAGCGGAATGGACATCGACGGCTTTCCTTGAATCGGGGCCGGAAATCATGAACGATATCAATCCGCAATATGCTTACAATGCGGCGAAGGAAGATCCCTACGCCTCGAAGAAGAAAGTGGTGCGCGGCGGCTCGTGGAAAGATGTTGCGCAGTTTATCCGGGCCGATATACGGTCGTTTGAATACCAGAACGAACAGCGTTCTTATATCGGTTTCCGTTGTGTAAGAACACAAGTAGGGGTATCTAAAAAGTAATACATAATTCATAATTCAAGAAAAAGATGGGCTTTAAGAGAAGATATAGAAACTTGATTGAGAAATTCCTGTCGAACGAACGGGGACAGGCCTTCTTCCAGTATTTTTACAACTGGGGGGCCTCCATTGTAATTATCGGCACGTTGGCCAAACTGGAACATTGGCCCTGGGGATTGGGCAGTATTTTAATCACTGTTGGTTTGCTGACCGAATTTGTGGTTTTCTTTATTTCCGCTTTCGACAAGCCGGCGAAGAACTACCAGTGGGATCGTGTGTTTCCTGTGCTTGAAACGAATGAGGAGGACGATCGTCCGACCTTTGGCAACGGCGGCAACGGCGGCAACGGCGGCAACGGTGGCGGCGGTTCGGTTGTAGTCGGTAGCGGCATAGCCGGCGAAAGTACAGGCATTTCCGGCGATGTGGTTGCGGCTGCCGGTGTGGGAGGCGGAGTTGCCGGTCCGGTGATTATTGGCGGTGGCTTTGTGGGCGGCAGCGGCTTTGTGGGCGGTGGAAACGCCGGAACGCCGTATTCGGCTTCGGAAAGGGTTGAAAATCTGACGCCCGGCCAGGTAACGCAATCGTTCGGCATTCCCAGTGCGGTCAATATTTCGGAAGAAGAAACGAGCGTGTTGTCGGAAAGCATCAAGAAAATGGCTTCGGCTGCCGACCAGCTTTCTAAAATGTCGGATGTATTGCTCGAATCGTACCAGAACATTGCGGACAATACCGACGGTTTAAGCTCATCGTCCCAAAATTATGCGGAGCAGATGGATGCTTTGAACCGGAATATTCAGGGATTAAGTTCTTTCTACGAAGTTCAGTTGAGGAGTGTCAGCTCGCAAATCGAATCCATCGAACGCATCAACGCCGGACTGACACGTCTGAAGGACATGTACGAAGGCTCGGTGATCGACAGTTCGTTGTTCCGGAGCGAAACCGAAAAAATGACGCAACAGATTCACGCGCTCAACGGAGTGTACAACCGTTTGCTCAATGCGATGACGATGAATATGTACGGTGCAGGCCCGGCGCCCTTCAATCCGAATCCCGCCGGCTACAATCCGAATCCGTACAACAACAATCCTCAAAACAATTTATAACTCAACAGGATGGCAGTAAACAATCCGAATTCTCCAAGGCAAAGAATGATCAACCTGATGTATCTGGTGTTCATTGCAATGCTTGCCCTGAACGTATCTACGGAGGTGCTGGATGGCTTTGAGTTGGTGGAAGAAAGTCTGCTTCGCTCCGTAAAAGTGTCTACCCAGCGCAACGACCGGATTTTCGGCGATTTGACAGACGCTTATAACGTCAACCGCGAAAAAACGCAGGAATGGTACGGCAAAGGAGCGCAGGTGAAAACAAGAACCGATACATTGTATAATTATATTCAGGATTTGAAAGAACGTATCGTTAAGAAAGCGGACGGCAAAAACGGCGATCCCGAGCATCTCAAACGTCCCGACGATTTGAATGCCGCATACGACGTCATGTTTGAACACAAGAAAAACGATGCCGCCCGGCTAAAAGCGGCCATCGACGCCTACCGGCAATTCATTACGCCGATGGTTAGCGACCCGTCCATCCAAAACATTACCGAGAATAATTTGAGTACCGAACCTTCCGCCAAGGCCAAAGCCAACAAGCAGACATGGGAAGAATCGATGTTCTGGCAAATGCCTATGGCAGCATCCGTTACTTTGCTAACGAAACTGCAGAAAGACATCCGCGATGCGGAAGGCGCTGTGCTGGGCGATCTGGTAAAGAACATCGACCTGAAAGATTTCCGTGTCAACGATATTGAAGCGTATGTAATACCGGAATCGCAGATTGTGATGCGGGGAGGTTCCTACCGCGCCAATATTGGTATGATGGCCAGGGATTCAACCCAGCGTCCCCGTATTTTCGTTAACGGCCGTCAGTTGTCGGACGAAGCCAATGGCCGCTACACCGTCGGAGCCGGCGCAACCGGGACCTTCCAAGTCAACGGTTTTATCGAAATGGCGCAAGGCGACGGCTCGTTTATGAAACGCGATTTTTCGACCCAGTACTATGTAATCGAGCCAAGCGCAACCGTAGCGCCGGTATTGATGAATGTGCTGTATGCCGGTATCGCCAACGATATCCGAATTGCCGTTCCGGGCGTGCCCAGTCAGAATGTATCGGCTACGATTTCCAACGGAAGTCTGGTATCCAAAGGGAACGATATTTGGGTAGCAACGCCTAAATACGGTTCGGACGCTGTGATTACGGTAACGGCAAAAATGTCGGACGGACGGATGCAGGAAATGGCGAAAACGTCTTTCCGTGTGCGGCAGTTGCCCGACCCGATGGCTTACCTGAATATCACGAACCCGGATGGCAACAAAGTCCGTTACAAAGGTGGAGCTCCTATCGCAAGAGCCGCTTTGGTGGCCGTAGAGGCTTTGAATGCCGCTATCGACGACGGTATACTGGACATCAACTTTACTGTGCTTCGCTTCGATTTGGTGAAATTCGATTCCATGGGTTTCCGGACAACCATTCCATCGAGCGGCGCCAGCTTTACATCCCAACAGAAAGATGCCATACGAGGCACACAACGCGGACAAACCATGCTCATTAGTAGCATTGCAGTGCGAGGCCCCGACGGAATCGAACGCACATTGAGCGCTCCTCTTGAATTACGAATTAATTAAGGATATGAAAACAATCTATTATTTGAGCCTGTTTGTCCTGCTTTTCGCTTTTGCGCAGGAAAGTATGGCGCAAGATGCAAGCACCCGCCGGACCCGCCAGCGTCCGTCGGCGGTCGATTCTTCGTCTGTTTCCGATTTAACGGAACGGGCCAGGATAAAAAACGAAGTAGAATCGAAGAAACCCTCGCACATCGTTTGGGAACGGCTCATTTACCGCACCATCGATCTGACGAAGGAGGTGAATAACGCCGCCCTGTATTACCCGGTGCAACCCCAAAACGGCCGGCAAAACCTGTTCACATTGATATTCAAATTACTGGCCGACGGGAAGCTTACGGCTTACAATTACCTCGAAGGCGGCGAAGTGTTTGAAGACAGCCAAAAACGGGACTTTGAAGAGTTACTGAAAGCCCTGCAACTTTTATACACCAAAGAGGGAAACCGGTTTACGGTAGACGAACGGGACATTCCCAGCATGGAAGTTACCCAATACATGATTAAAGAAGGTTATTATTTCGACCAGGCAACCGGAATGTTTCAAACCAGCGTACTGGCGATTTGTCCTATTCTGGTTAGAGAAGATTATTATGGCGGAGGCCTCAGCCGCGAAACGCTGTTCTGGCTGAAATACGACGATATCCGCCCCTACCTCTCCCGCGAGATGATTATGACATCCAACTACAACAATGCGCTGACATATACAATGGACGACTACTTCCGTAAAATCATGTACACCGGCGAAATCATCAAAACCGTCAACATGATGGGGAAAAGCCTGGCGCAGGAAGTAGGCAGCGATTCACTCGCTTTGAAACAGGCGCAGGACAGCATCGAAGCCCAATTAAAAGACTTCAATCAAAACCTTTGGGTGTATAACGATTCCATTCGTTTGCAACAGGCGAAAGCACAGGACAAGAAAGGAGAAAAAACAAAAACCGCATCCGCCCGCAATACCAAGGAAAAAGTCCGGAAAGAACCTCAAGCGCAGGCAGCGCCTAAAGCGGAAACTGCTCCGGTGCGGTCGGTGAGGAGAACCCGCTGATGATGGGCATCTATGGACAAATCTTCCTGACATTCTTCAAAGTAGGCGCCTTTACCATCGGAGGCGGATATGCCATGTTACCCCTCATCCAGCGGGAAATGGTTGAGCGGAAAAAATGGATACCGGAAAATGATTTTATAGACCTGATAGCGGTGTCCCAATCCGTTCCGGGAATCCTGGCAGTCAATATCGCCATCTTCGCCGGTTACCGGATGAAAGGAACCCGGGGCAGTATCGTAGCCACAGCAGGCGCTATACTGCCCTCTTTTCTGATTATTTTGTTAATTGCAATGTTCTTTCGCAATTTTCAGGACAATTCTTACGTTATAAAAATATTCAAGGCCATCCGGCCTGCCGTTGTAGCACTGATTGCCGTACCGGTCTTTACCACCGCCCGGGCGGTAGGAATTAACCTGAAAACAGCCGTCATTCCCATAGCGGCGGCTTTTTTGATTGGGTATTGGGGTGTTTCGCCCATTTATGTAGTTTTGGCGGCTGCTTTGGGTGGCTTGGTGTTTGGTTTTTACGACCGGAAAAGAAATAACAAAAACAATTAATATGCAGTTTTCGATAGAAACGATTGTCTTGATAGGGAGTATCCTGTTGTTCGCCGGTATTTTCGCCGGCAAGTTGAGTTATCGTTCCGGCTTGCCGATCCTGATATTCTTTCTTTTTGTAGGAATGCTTTTCGGAGGCGACGGTTTGGGATTACATTTCGATAATCCGCATGTCGCTCAATTTGTCGGTCTGATAGCGTTGAATATCATCCTGTTTTCGGGCGGGATGGATACCAAGCTTTCCGACATCCGGCCGATTGCTTTATCCGGATCCGTCCTGGCAACTTTGGGCGTTTTGCTGACAGCGCTGATTACCGGTGGCTTCATTTACTGGATTACCAACAGTTTTTCGGGCGCCGTGAGTTTTTCGTTACTCGAAGCGATGCTGCTGGCCTCGGTCATGTCGTCGACCGATTCGGCCTCGGTGTTCGGCATTTTGCGTTCAAAAAGCATTGCACTGAAAGAACGACTGAAACCCCTGCTCGAATTTGAAAGCGGAAGTAACGACCCCATGGCCTACCTGTTGACAATTACTTTCATCCAACTCATCCAGATGCAAAGCGGCGGCAGCTTCTGGTCGATGGTCGGTTCGTTCTTCTTCCAATTGCTGTTCGGCGCATTCATGGGCTGGCTACTCGGGAAGCTGTTTATCTGGCTGTTGAATAAAATCCGCTTAGTAAACCTGTCACTCTACCCCGTGTTGCTGGTCGCCATCTGCTTCTTTATTTTCGGACTCACCAACGACCTGAAAGGCAATGGCTACCTGGCTGTCTACATCGGCGGTTTGATGATCGGTAACGCCCGCTTCACCCAAAAATACTCCAGCAAACGCTTCTTCGACGGGTTGACGTGGCTGTGCCAGATCGGCATGTTCCTCTGCCTGGGTTTATTGGTGAATCCGAAAGACCTGATTCCGATAGCAGGTATCGGATTGCTGATTAGCGTATTCCTGATACTCATCGCCCGCCCCGTTTCGGTGTATCTGTGTTTATTGCCGTTCAGGAAATTATCGTTCCGGGCCAAAACCTACACCTCGTGGGTGGGTTTGCGAGGCGCCGTGCCGATTATCTTTGCTACTTACGCCTTGACGGCCAATGTCGAAAAGGCGCCGGTGATTTTCAACATTGTGTTCTTTGTTACCCTGGTATCTTTGCTCTTGCAGGGGACTACCATTCCTGTCATTGCCCGCTGGCTACATCTGGCCGAAAAGCCGGAAGAAAAGCCCCTTTTATCCGAATTTGAAGTCGAACTTCCGGACGATATCGATTCGGTGATGCGGGAAATTACCGTGCGTCCCGATGATTTGACAAACGGCGATATGATGAAAAATATGTCCCTTCCCCCGCATACGTTGGTGATGCTGGTAAAACGGGGAAGTACATACTTTGTGCCGACCGGTTCTTCCCACATCAAACCGGACGATGTTTTGTTGCTGATTTCCGACGATAAGAAAATAAATACGTGATTTACTGGCAATTATTTGTTACTTACTTCAAAATCGGCCTCTTTGGGTTTGGAGGCGGGTATGCTATGTTATCGCTGATTCAGCACGAAGTAGTAGAACATCATCACTGGCTCACGTCCGCCGAATTTACCGATATTGTAGCCATTTCCCAAATGACGCCCGGTCCTGTAGGCATCAACTCCGCCACCTATATTGGTTATACGGTTACGGGCAGCGTCTGGGGCGCCCTTGTTACCACCTTTGCCGTTTGTTTGCCATCGTTTATCATCGTGCTGTGCATTGCAGGCAGTTACCGGAAGTTTCGCGCCAACCGGTATGTCAACGACGCTTTCAAAGGCTTGCGGCCGGTGGTAACGGGTCTGATTGCCGCCGCCGCTCTGCTATTGATGAACAGGGAAAATTTTGCTGATTACAAGAGCCTGGTTATTTTCGGCGCCGCTTTTCTTCTCACGATGTTTACCCGAATGCATCCCATCCTGCTGATTGTTTTAGCCGGAATAGCGGGGCTGGTTTTGTATTGAAAGCGGTGTTCCGATAATCATATCTTGCACAGATCCGCTTTTCTTGCGTGGTATTCCCCGATAATTTCATTCATTACTTCCTCTACCGATTGCATTTCGGAGAAAAGGGAAGCGATTTGTCCGATTTCCAGTTCCCCCTCCTGCAGGTCGCCTTCAAAAATGCCTTTCTTGGCGCGTCCCCGTCCCAGCAAATCTTTCAGTTCTTCCACCGGGGCGCCCTGGTTTTCAGCTTTCTCGACGGCGGTCATAAACGTTCCTTTTGCCAAACGGGTGGGCGACAGTTTTTTCAGCAACAGTTTGGTATCGCCTTCATTCAGACTCAGGCATAATTGCTTGAAATTTTCGTGGGCCGAACTTTCTTTGGTCAGAGCGAAACGGGTGCCGATTTGCGCTCCTTCCGCACCCAATGCTTGAACCGCTAACAAAGCCTCGCCCGTGGCAATGCCGCCTGCCGCCAATAACGGGAGTGTAGTAGACCGGCGAACGGCGGGAATCAGGCAAAGCGTAGTCGTTTCTTCCCGTCCGTTATGTCCGCCGGCTTCAAAACCTTCGGCGACAACAGCGTCGACGCCGGCTTCTTCGCATTTCACGGCAAATTTGGAGCTACTTATTACATGGGCAACCGTGATGCCGTGGTCTTTCAGAAACTTTGTCCATGTCTTGGGATTTCCTGCAGAAGTAAAAACAATTTTAATTTCTTCTTCGACAATTAATTGCATAATGGTTTCCATTTCCGGATACATCAAAGGGATGTTCACTCCAAACGGCTTTCCGGTAGCCGCCCGGCATTTTTGAATGTGTTCGCGAAGCGTTTCCGGATGCATCGAGCCGGCGCCCAGCAAACCCAATCCTCCGGAGGCGCTTACGGCCGAAGCCAAACGCCATCCGCTGCACCAAACCATTCCCCCTTGAACAATCGGGTGATCGATTCCAAATAATTGGCAAATTCTATTCATGTGTGTTCCTTGACTGTTTTAGGATACAAAAATACACCTTTTTTCGTTTTTTTCAAAAGAAAATTCTACCTTTGCAAGTAATTGACATTTGTAAATAAAACAATGGATATTTCGATTGTGATTCCTTTATTGAATGAAGCGGAGTCGTTACCCGAATTGTACGAATGGATACAAGGGGTAATGGAGCGTGAAAAATTTTCGTATGAAATTATTTTTGTGGACGATGGCAGTACGGATCGTTCATGGGAAGTAATCAAAGATTTGCACCGGAAACATCCGGAAATACGAGGCGTTCGTTTCCAACGCAATTATGGCAAATCGCCTGCCTTGCATACGGCTTTCCGGAAAACCCGCGGCGATGTGGTGATTACGATGGATGCCGACCTGCAAGATAATCCCGATGAAATTCCCGAACTTTACCGTATGATTAAGGACGATAACTACCAGTTGGTTTCCGGCTGGAAAAAGAAACGTTACGACCCTGTTACCAAAACGCTTCCAACCAAGTTGTTCAACGCTACCGCCCGCGCTTTTTCGGGAATTAAACTCCACGATTTCAACTGCGGATTGAAAGCATATGATAAAAACGTAGTTACAAACATCGAAATCTATAACGATATGCATCGCTGGATTCCATTTCTGGCGAAAAATGCCGGATTTACCCGTATCGGCGAAAAAGTGGTGCAACACCAAGCCCGGAAATACGGTCATACTAAATTCGGATTAAGCCGTTTTACCAATGGCTACCTCGATTTGTTTACACTGTGGTTTTTATCGAAATTCGGGAAAAAACCCATGCATTTTTTTGGCTTGATAGGTAGTCTGATGTTCTTAATCGGTTTTTTGTCCGTATTGGTGGTCGGCGGAATGAAAGCTTATGCGTTGTACAAAGGCATTCCCGCGTCGCTCATTACGACTATGCCTTATTTTTACATCGCATTAGCTTGCATGATTATCGGTACACAATTGTTCCTTGCCGGATTCATCGGGGAATTAATTACCCGCAATGCTCCGGAAAGAAACCAGTATGCCGTTGCCGAGGAATTAGAATAGATTAAAGGCGTAGCCGATACCTATATAGAACAAATTGTAACTGTCGCTATCCTTGATGGAACTGTAACGCCAGCCACCATTTATGCGGAGATTGTCGGTCATATTTATTTGAAGGTGCCATCCGATATTGAATCCGAACAAATTATCGGGGCCCAAGAGGTTGTCTTTTTTATTAATGTACAAGTATTGACCGCCTAATGTAGGTCCGGTAGCCCACATTTCCATATTAATCAGGAAAAGACGTATGTCTAAGTTGGTGGAATATAATTGCAAATTTTCTTTCAATGTGTGATTGTAATCTACGGCCTTGATAATGTTGGGATTCATTAATCCCGTCAGACTGATTTGCAAGGGATCGGATATATTGTACGACAGATTTAAACCATAAAGAGGAGCTTTATAATAAGTGGCATAACCACCCTGTAATCCACCATATAAATCGCCGGCCTGAGCGTGTACCTGAACAGCGGCAGAGAAGACTAACCCTAAAATAACAATCGCTTTTTTCATTTTCATTTATTGTTTTAATGTTATACGGATAAAATAATTATTAATAATAAGTATCATTCAAAAATTCAATTAAAAATATCGTCCATCACTCCGGGCGAATAATTGGATTCATCTATTATTTCCCGCGTAGAACGGCAAGGATCGCCATACTTTTCCGGAACGATAAATGGCTCGGTCGGCGAATAACCCAATTGCGGGTCGGCAAATAGTTTTTTTAGGAAGATGCCCATGATCGGCATAGCGGCGCGGGCGCCTTGTCCCTCGTTCATCGAATCGAAATGAATATCGGGGTCATCGCCGCCGACCCAACATCCGCCAATCAGCGAAGGAGTAAATCCCATGAACCAGCAGTCGGAATTATTGTTGGTTGTTCCGGTTTTTCCGCCCATAGGAGCTGTTATTCCCTGACGGGTACGCATCCCGCCGGCAGTTCCGCCATCGACTACACTGCGCAACATGCTTAGCATTTTATAATTAGCATCTTCTGTGATTGCTTCGTGTATTTTAGAAGGAAAAGAGGCAATGATATTTCCGTTCTTGTCTTCAATCCGGTTAACGAACAAAGGATCGACCCGGATACCCCCATTGGCAAAAGTGGAATAGCCCGAAACCATTTCTTTTACCGAAACTTCGCAAGGACCTAAACACAAGGAAAGGACAGGGTCTATCGGCTCGGAAAACCCGAAAGAAGAAATCAGCATATTCTTGAAAGCATAAGGACTTAACTGCCCCATCAGGTAAGCCGAAATCCAGTTATCGGACTGTTGAAGCCCCCAACGAAGAGTAACCTTTTCGCCGATATGGGTTTTAACCGTATTTCTGGGTGTCCAGGGTTCGCCGGTTTCCGTCACCAACGTTTGTTCTACATGCAATACTTCATTACAAGGCGAGAACCCGCTTTCCATCGCTAACGAATATAAGTAGGGTTTGATGGTCGAGCCGACCTGACGCTTACCCATACTCACCATATCGTATTGGAAATGCTTGTAATCAATGCCTCCTACGTATGCCTTGATTGTTCCCGAATGCGTATCCATAGCCATAAACCCGGTGCGGAGAAACATTTTCATGTAGCGGATGGAATCCATCGGCGACATAATCGTGTCTTTTAGTCCTTGCCACGAAAAAACCTGCATTTCGACCGGCGTATTGAAGTCGTTCCGGATTTCTTGCGCCGACTTGTCCGCCTTCTTTAAGGCGCGGTACCGGTCGGTTTGTTTCATTGTCCGTTCCAGGATTTTATTCACATCGGCTTTACTTAGCGAACGGGAGTAGGGTGCAGTTGAACTTTTCGCTTTTTCCCTGAAAAAAGCCGGTTGTAAATAACCGCCTATATGTTCCGTTACTGCCTGTTCGGCGTAGGTTTGCATACGGGAATCGATGGTTGTATAGATTTGCAGACCATCGGTGTAAATATTGTAATTCGAGCCGTCGGCTTTTTTGTTTTTATTGCACCAGCCGTAGAGCGGGTTATTTTCCCAAGCCAGCGAATCTTCAACGTAGCGGTAATAGGAGGTGGTGGGATAATTCCTGCGTTCCGGCTTTTTAGCAATCATCATCAGCCGCAAATATTCCCTGAAATAGGGGGCGATGCCTTCTGTGTGGTCTATTTTATGATAATTGAGAACCAAGGGCGATTCTTTCAGCAAAAGACATTGTTCACGAGAAATATAACCATGTTCTTGCATTAAATCCAACACTACGTTTCGCCTGCCTCGTGTGCGTTCTGTGTGTCGCAACGGATTATAATACGAAGGATTTTTGCACATGCCGATGAGGGTAGCGGCTTCTTCAACCGATACCTCTTTCGGCAATTTTCCGAAATATACCCAGCATGCCGATTGGATACCCACAGCATTATACAGAAAATCAAATTTGTTGAGATACATATTGATGATTTCCTCTTTCGTATAATATCGTTCCAATTGAACAGCGATTACCCATTCGATGGGTTTTTGGAGCAGACGTTCTTGTACGCTGGCTGCACGTTCCGTATATAGTAATTTAGCTAATTGTTGGGAAATTGTGCTTCCGCCGCCACCACTTTTTTGAAACAGCAATCCCCGTTTGATAACGGCTCGCATCAAAGCGTAGGCGTCGATACCCGAATGTTCCATGAAACGGGCGTCTTCCGTGGCAATCAATGCGTGGATAATGGCCGGAGAGAGTTCCTTATAATTGATATAAATACGGTTGTCCTTGCTGTGAGCGTAGGTTCCCATGGTTTTCATGTCGGCCGACACGATACGGGAAGCGTATTTATCGATCGGGTTTTCCAAATCTTCTACAGGAGGCATATAACCTATCCGGCCACACGCTATCATCAGGAAAAATAGGAAAACGAAAACAAGGATAACTCCGAATGTTGTCCAAAAGAATCGTACAAATTTTTTTTGACGAGTGTTATTCTTTTTTGCCATTATTTACAGCTGTTCGGTACAATCTTTTTTATTGAAGCAATTCCTGAAGTTTTCGGGCTAATTTTTCCCCACGTAACCCTTTTGCGATAATAATGCCTTGTGTATCAATTAGAATTGTGTTAGGAATGCCTTGAATATTGTATGTTTGTACGGGTACGGATTGCCAGTACGAGCAATCGGATAATTGGGGCCAGGTAATCTGCAATTCCGTAATTCCTGTTTTCCACGATTTCACATCTTTATCTAAGGAGTAACCTACGATTTCTAAATTTTTGTCTTTATAGGTATTGTATAGTTCGACTAAAGCAGGCATTTCTCGGCGGCAGGGCGGACACCAACTGGCCCAGAAATCCAACAAGACATATTTTCCTTTTCCGGCATAATCGGATAGTTTCGCTTCTTTGCCATCGGGCGACGAAGCGACAATTTCCTGAAAGTGAGTGCCTACGGCGGTCAGTTTCATCCTGTCTAAACGTTCGGATGCCGATTGATAGAGGTCGGTCGTTTTCAATTCGGGTCCGGCTTGAGCCAAAATGGCCTCCAATTGTTCGATGGTCAACCGGCGTTGTCCCCAAGGGGTACCGGCAAATAGAGCCTGCCCGATGGAATCGTTGATGTGATGTTCAAAAAATTGTGCGTAATCGGCTTTCACCTCTTCGTATTGCACATCCCATGCGCTGTCTAACTGAGCGGCAATAACGGAATCGACAGCGCCGCTTTCGACCAGTTTATTGTATTCGGCCTCAATCGAATCGAGGCGTGCTTCACTTTCCAATGCGATTTGATAGTAATCGACTGACGTTACTTTCTTTTGACAAGAAACAGAGAGGAATATAATTCCCAGGATATAAACTGCTTTTTTCATTTTGCTTTGAAAATAATATAAAAATTCAGGTTACAAAGATAATAACTATGATTGAAAATTCCTATCTTTGCCGTATGAAACTTCCTTTACACGATAAGAAGTTCCGTTATTTACTGGCAGCTGTTATTTTGGCCGTCGTACTGGAAATCCTTTCCCTTACGGGGATACATATTCCGCATCCTTATGCACCGGTTATTTTCGGTCTGTTTGTCTTGATTGTTGGACGCGAGGTGCTTTGGAACGGATTGCAATCGCTGGTGCGATTGAATTTCGGCAGCATTAACCTGTTGATGCTTATTGCCGTCGTTGCCGCTTTCTATCTCGGAGAATATCCTGAAGCTACAATTGTAATCGTGCTCTATGTTTTAGGCGAGAAGTTGGAGGACATTGGAATCGAAAACAGCCTCTCGGCGGTCGATCAATTGATTAGCAGCGCTCCCAAAACCGCTTTAATCAAAGAAACCGGCGAGCATATTCCGATTGAGGAAGTCCGGGCGGGAACGCTGATTCAAGTGAAACCGCACGACCAGATTCCGTTGGACGGGACGGTGGAGAACGGCGAAACCTCCGTAGACGAATCGCCGATTACCGGTGAACCGATTCCGGCTACGAAAATTCCGGGCGATACCGTTTTTGCCGGAACGTGGAATAAAAGCGGATTCATTGAAATCCGGACAAGCAAGGAATACAAGGATTCGACTTTTTCCAAAATCATCGAACTGACCGAGAGCCTGCAAGACAATCCGTCCGGTTCGCAAAAATTCATTGAAAAATTTGCGACGATTTATACGCCGGTCATTATTCTTTCGGCTGTCTTATTGATCGTGATTCCGGTTTTTGTTTTGCATCAAGATTTTCACCATTGGTTGCGTCAGGCAATTACTTTGCTGGTTATTTCCTGTCCTTGCGCTTTGGTGATTTCTACACCGGTGGCGATTTATGCGGCGATAGGCAGTGCGTCGTCGAAGGGCGCCCTGATTAAGGGTGGAAAGTTCCTCGAATCACTGGCAACTGTCCGCGCCGTCGGATTGGATAAAACACGAACCATCACCTATGGGAAACCCATTGTATCGGACGTTATTCCGCTGAATGGAAACGACCGGGCCGAACTCCTGGGTTGCGGTGCCGGAACGGAGTTGTTTTCCGAACATCCCTTGGCTCAAGCGATTGTCGACGCATCGAAACGGGAAGGTTTTACTCCTCATGAAGTCCGGGCGTTTGAAAGCGTAGTCGGTGAGGGCGCCAAATCGCGCTGCATCGTTTGTAACGACCAAATGGTGCTGGTCGGTAAATTGGATTTTATTGCGAAATACCGGCACGTAAGCGAAGAAATTAGGGCTATCATTGCATCTTTGTCGGAACAGGGTAAAACATCGGTCATTGTTTGTTGCGAAGAAAAAATCAAAGGAGTTATCGGCCTGACGGACGAAATCAAACCCGACAGCGCTCAAGCTATCTGCAGTTTGCAGGAGCAAGGCGTAGAAACCGTGATGATTACCGGCGATAATCCCCAAGCCGCCCGCTACGTGGCTCAACAGGTGCATATCCGGAATGTTTCCGGCGGGTTGCTTCCTCAGGATAAAGCGGAAAAAATCAGGGAATTGCAACAACATTACTCTTCCGTGGCGATGGTGGGCGACGGCGTAAACGATGCTCCCGCTTTGGCCGCTTCGACCGTAGGTATTGCCATGGGTGCCGCCGGTAGCGATACGGCCATCGAAATTGCCGACATCGCCCTGATGAACGATAATTTATCCCTTATTCCTTGGCTGATTCGCTTGGCGAGAAAAACGGTAAAAACCATTCAACGGAATACGTTTGGGGCAATTGCCGTAAAAATCATTTTTATTTTGTTGGCTTTTTTCGGATACAGTAATTTGGTATTAGCGATTACCGCCGATGTGGGTGTAACTTTGGCTGTGATTCTGATTAGTCTACGCTTGTCTTCTTCTCGATAAATATTTTGGAAAACTTTTAACTATACTTGAAATTTTATTTATCTGATTACTATGTAAATAAAAAATATTTTGGAAAACTTTTGAAAAATTCTTAACTATTTTCTGAAAATATTTGCTGAATTGAAAATGTATTCGTAATATTGCACTCTCAAAAAAGAGATAATCTCATAGGTCAATTATTAATAAATATTATATACAAGTGAAAGAAACTGTTTATACTTTTGATGAAGCTTTCCTTGCTTCACTGGATTATTTCAAAGGAGATGAGTTGGCAGCTAAAGTGTTTGTGAACAAATATGCCCTGAAAGACGGCTTCGGTAATATCTTCGAGAAAACACCGGAAGATATGCATCATCGTTTGGCGAGTGAAATTGCGAGGATGGAGCAGAAATATCCTAATCCGTTGTCGGAAAAGGAGCTTTTTAACCTGTTCGACCGGTTTACTTACATCGTTCCTCAGGGAAGTCCGATGACGGGTATCGGCAATCATTGTCAGGTGGCTTCGCTGTCCAACTGTTTTGTTATCGGTTTGGATGGCGCGGCCGATTCGTACGGAGCTATTATTAAAATCGACGAGGAACAAGTCCAGTTGATGAAACGCCGGGGTGGAGTAGGGCATGATCTTTCGCATATTCGCCCCAAAGGTTCACCGGTAAAAAATTCGGCTCTCACATCGACAGGCTTAGTGCCTTTCATGGAACGTTTCTCCAATTCGACCCGCGAAGTGGCCCAGGATGGCCGTCGCGGCGCTCTGATGTTGAGCGTTTCCATCAAACATCCCGATGCGGAATCGTTTATCGACGCTAAAATGGTGGAGGGGAAAGTGACGGGCGCCAATGTTTCCGTCAAGATTACCGACGAATTTATGGAATCGGTCGTCAATAACCGGCCTTTTGTTCAGCAGTATCCTATCAACTCCGATGCGCCGGAATATGTCAAAACAATTAATGCAGAAGAATTGTGGAAAAAGATTGTATATAATGCATGGAAATCGGCCGAACCGGGCGTATTGTTTTGGGACACGATTCTGAAAGAATCCGTGCCCGATTGTTATGCCGATTTGGGTTTTCGTACGGTTTCGACCAATCCTTGCGGCGAAATTCCCTTGTGTCCTTACGACAGTTGCCGTCTGTTGGCCATCAACCTGTATTCGTATGTAAAAAATCCGTTCACGACAAAAGCAAAATTCGATTTCGATTTGTTCAAAAAGCATGTGGCTTTGGCGCAACGAATTATGGACGATATTATTGATCTGGAGATTGAAAAAATAGACGCTATTCTCAAGAAAATCGAATCCGATCCCGAAAATGCGGATATAAAAACAACGGAACACGATTTATGGCAAAAAATCCGTCATAAAACCCTGTTGGGAAGACGTACGGGCGTAGGTATCACCGCCGAAGGCGATATGCTGGCCGGTTTGGGCATCCGTTACGGAACGGAAGAAGCCACTGCTTTTTCGGAAAAAATCCAAAAAACGCTGGCCTTAGCCGCTTACGGTTCTTCAGTTGAAATGGCGAAAGAACGAGGTGCTTTTGAAGTCTATGACGCTGCCCGCGAAGAAGCTAATCCGTTCATCAACCGGTTGAAAGAAGCTGACCCGAAGCTGGTGGAAGAGATGCGGAAATACGGTCGCCGGAACATTGCCTGCCTCACCATCGCGCCTACGGGCACCACATCGTTGATGACGCAAACGACTTCGGGCATTGAACCGGTCTTTCTCCCGGTCTACAAGCGTCGCAGGAAAGTAAACCCCAACGATTCGTCCGTAAAAGTAGATTTTGTGGACGAAGTGGGCGATTCGTGGGAAGAATACATTGTCTTCCATCACAAATTCGTCGATTGGATGGAAGCGCAAGGATATCCCGCGGCCAAACGTTATACGGAAGACGAAATCAACGCCCTGATTAAAAAATCACCTTATTATAAAGCAACATCCAACGATGTGGATTGGTTGCAAAAAGTAAAAATGCAAGGGCGGGTGCAGAAATGGGTCGACCATTCCATCAGCGTAACCATCAACCTGCCGAACGATGTGGATGAAGCATTAGTGAACCGTTTGTATATCGAAGCCTGGAAATCGGGTTGCAAAGGATGTACCGTCTATCGCGATGGCTCCCGGAACGGGGTACTGATTTCGGCGTCGACCGGCAAAGAATGTGAAGAATGTCCCGAACCGCCGGTCATTGTGGCCAAGCGTCCCCGTGAATTGGAGGCCGATATTGTGAAATTCCAGAATAACAAGGAAAAATGGATTGCTTTCGTGGGTTTATTGAACGGTCGTCCGTATGAAATCTTTACCGGTATCAACGATGAAGACGAAGGGATTTTCCTGCCGAAAAACGTATCGAAAGGGTCGATTATCAAGAATGTAGATGAGAACGGAACCAAACGTTACGACTTTCAATATACGAATAAACGAGGGTATAAGACGACTATCGAAGGATTGTCCGACAAATTCAATCCCGAATACTGGAACTATGCCAAGTTGATTTCCGGCGTGTTGCGTTATGCAATGCCTGTGGAGCAGGTGATCAAATTGGTGGACAGCCTGGAATTGAAAGACGAATCGATTAATACATGGAAAAACGGTGTGAGCCGCGCCCTGAAAAAATACATTCAGGAAGGCATCCCGGCCAAAGGCCAGGAATGTTCAAATTGTGGACAGGAAACCATGGTTTATCAGGAAGGATGTCTGATTTGTACTTCCTGCGGCAGTTCTAAATGCGGATAAATTTGTATCTTTGTCGGAAAATATAGAATAAGATGAAATTCACCAAAATGCACGGCGCGGGAAACGATTACGTTTATATCGACGGTTTCCGCGAAAAAATAGAACATCCCGAAGCGCTGGCTATCCGGGTGAGCGACCGGCACAAAGGCATCGGTTCGGACGGTTTGGTACTTATCCTGCCGTCCGAAACCTGCGATTTCCGGATGCGGATGTTCAATGCCGACGGCTCGGAAGCGCAGATGTGCGGCAATGCTTCGCGTTGCGTAGGCAAATATGTTTATGACAACGGTTATACGGATAAGCAAACAATTACTTTGGAAACCCAAGCGGGAGTCAAAATCCTGCAACTTTTTCCTGTAAACGGCAAAGTGGAAAAAGTGAAAGTAGATATGGGCGAACCCATTCTTTCGACCAAAGATATTCCGGTGCAATGGCCGGAGGAAAGATTAATCAACCGAATCGTAGATTTTGGTTTGGAAAAGCCGGCTATCACAGCGGTTTCGATGGGGAATCCGCATGCGGTTATTTTCCTTGAAGGAAAGAATCTAAAGGATTATACAATAGAAAACCTTGGAAAAGTGATTGAAAACCATCCGATGTTCCCGGAAAAAACCAATGTAGAATTTGTGGAAATCCTCTCGCCCTGTCATGCCCGAATGCGGGTGTGGGAGCGCGGCAGCGGTGAAACCCAAGCCTGCGGCACAGGTGCTTGCGCTACACTGGTGGCGGCTGTTCTCAATAACCGATTGGAACGGAAAGCGACTGTTTCGCTTTTGGGTGGCGATTTAGAGTTGGAATGGGATGAAAAAAATAATCGTGTTTATATGACGGGCGAAGCCATTCAGGTTTTTGAAGGAGTTTTACTCTAAAGGTGCTTTTCTGTCCACCCACGCCGTTGAGGTATGCTGAAAACGCATCTCTCATTATAATTCCAGCGGCACCCCATTATAAAAGTCCAGTATCTTTGTCCGGAAAATATAATCGTATTTGGCCTGGATCTGCTCCGATTGACTTTGAGTCAGTTTGGTTTTCGCTTCATTAAATTCAAAAACCGACGATTTCCCTACTTCGTAGCGTTCCTGCGCATATTTGAACGATTCCGTAGTCGCTTTCACCGCCTTGTCGGAAGCGCGGTATTTTTCCTGTGCCGCCGTGGCGTTCAGGTAAGCGGTTTGTATTTCCTTGTAGAGCGTCTTTTTTACATTATCCAGTTCCAATTGCTGGTTATATATATTGATTTGAGCATTACGCACTTGATTCCGGACGGAAAACCGATTAAAGACCGGAATACTGAGGGATAAGCCGATGTATTCGCCGGCATTGTTCTTCAATTGTTCGCCAAACGCCGTATTTGCCAGAGTAGCCGATAAATTATAGCGGTAAAAATAATTAGTGCCATATCCCAAACTAAGACTCAACGAAGGTAAATAACCCGATTTAGCGATATGTAAGGTCTTTTCGGCGCTTTGTACCGTGTATTCTTGCGCTTTCACTACCGGTTTGGTATTCAGGGCATTGTTGTATATGATGAGCGGTGGTTGAACGCTACTCATGTATTCCGAGATGACGTCATTCATTTCGGGAGCATAGATGTCGAATCCGGTTTGGTTTTCCAGTTCCAAACTTTGAGCTAAATCCAACAAGGCCAAAGCAAGGTTGTTCTTTGCTTGAATAACCGTTACTTCATCTTTTGCCACTTGCGCTTCAATATCATATAATTGTGATTGCGGAACCTTTCCGGCTTCTACCATGCTCCGGGTTTTGGTAATCTGTATTTGACTCAAAAGAAGTTGTTCCTGATTTACCTTTAATATCTCTTTATTGAAGAGCGCTTGCAAGAATAAAGATGCGATTCCCAAAGACAAGTCTTCTTTTGCTTTAGACAAATTTTCGGTGGCTGCCTGCAAAGTCAATTTGTTACGCGCTATTTCATTCGTAATACGAAATCCGGTAAACAAGGGTACGGAACTGCTGACCGATAAGCTGGTATTGGACTGGCTTTGGTTTTCGTACAAGCCGGTTACCATCTGGGTGCGGCCGAAACTCCAGTTTTGTCCTATGCCGGCATTCAGGTCGGGCAAGCGGCTCATTTGCGACGTGTTCAGATTGACTTCGGCGTTTTCTTTCTGAAGCTGTATTTGTTTGATTGTGATATTATTCGCTGTTGCGTATTGAATACATTCCTCGAGTGTCCACCCCTTTTGGGCATAGCTTGCAAGGGAACAAAAGCAGAATGCTGCAATAAAAATGATACTTTTCATGGCCGCTTATTTTTTATCTTCCGTTTTTTTTGCTTTCCTATCAATCTCATTGCCCCGCAGCTTGCTCTCGAGCGTGATGCCGTTTTTGATTTCGATGTTCACGCCGTCCGACAAGCCGGTTTCGACGTATTGCTTTTCAAACACTTGGGGCTTTTCGTCTTTTAGCAGGATGTGAACAAAGGCCGAATCGTTGCTGTATTCGATAGAGCCTTCGGGAACGATCATCACATCGGTGGCGCTCGCCAGAACAATTTCGGCATTGGCGCTATAGCCGGCGCGGATAAACGACGAATCGGTAGCCTGCACAGCCGCCTTGATTTCAAACAGTACGGCGCCGCTTTGTTCCGTTCCCTTCGGGGAAATATATTCGAGCCTTGCATCGAACGTTTCGCCGCTCAGCGCTCCGATGGTCAGTATCAACGGCATCCCTTCCTTTACTTTGCCGACTTCCGTTTCGTCGATGTTCCCGCGGAAAATCAGGTCGTTCATGTTGGCGACCGATGCGATGGTGGTTCCATCGTTAAACGTGTTGGCCTGTATGACCGAATTGCCTTTCTTGACCGGCACATCGAGTATCATCCCGGAAATGGTTGAGCGAATTTGCGTGTTGCTCAACTGAGCGTATCTCTTAGAAACGCCTTCGCGAACAATATCCAAGGCATCCTCTGCATTGGCTTTTTCTTCCTGGGCTTTGTTGTAAGCGGCTTCCGCAGCATCAAATTCTTCTTTGGAAATAACGCCGTTCGCGTATAATTGCGATTGCCGGGTGTATTCCGTTTCAAGCTGTTTCAGGTTGATATCGGCTACCCGCAAACGGCTTTCGGCGGAGTTCAACTGTCCCATTTCGGGAATCACTTTCACGGTGGCAATGACATCGCCTACCCGGATCATTTGTCCGGCCTCTTTCAGCACATCGGAAACGATTCCCGATATCTGGGGCTTGATGAGGATTTCGTCGCGGGGTTCGACTTTACCCGTGGCGATGGTCTTGTTTTCGACGGTTCCCGTAGTGGGGGACACAATGTCGTACATTTTTACTTCGGGACGCGATTTGTTCCAAAGGAACACAAAGGTCAATAACACAATCAAACTGATGATTACGATCCAAATAATTCTACCGACTTTTTTCATTATTATCTATTCTATTTGTTTATTTTATTCTTCCCTTATAGCATCGATCGCTTTTATCTGCAAAGCGCGCATAGTGGGAATGGCGCCTGCTATCAAACCGCATATCAACAAAATAACAGTAGATATAATAGCTGTTCCGAACGAAACGACCGGATCGGACAAAAACATATTTTCCGCTTTCTGCAACCAGTACACATCGGCCAGATGCAAAGTAATAACGCCTACCGTTAGCCCCAGCATCCCGGCCATAGCCGTCAGAATCAGGCTTTCCGACATGATTTGCGAGATGATGGCAGACGGTTTGGCGCCCAGCGCCCGGCGAACGCCTATTTCTTTGGTGCGTTCTTTCACCGTAACCATCATAATGTTGCTGACACCGACAATCCCGGCTATCAGGGTGCCCGAGCCGACAATCCAAACCAACATAGCGATGCCCAGAAAGACGGCGTTAACCATATTAAACTGTTCTTCCAGACTGAATCCCCACGTCGCCTGCTTGTCGGTCGGGGAAATATCATTGCTGGCCTTCAATATGGTTTCTATCTTTTCCTGCACTTCTTTGGCGGATGCATACGGTCGGGCAGTAGCCGTTAATACATGAATAATATCCCCTCCGTTTTGAATCTGCTGCATGGTGGTGAACGGAATGTTGACCGATTGGGAAGTTTTCGCCCCAATGCTGATATCGGATATGCCGGACCCCACACCCACTACTTGGTAATAAATGCCGTTTACCCGGATGTATTTTTCAATCGGGTCGTTCTTTTTAGGAAACAATGTAGTATATACTTCCGATCCTATCACGCAAACTTTCCGCTTTTGGGCGATATCGGTTTCGTTGATAAAGCGACCCTGCGTGATGTTCGGGTCTTCGATGTATTGGTAATTGGCATGAACGCCACGCACATCGTACGAACCGGAATTTTCGCCGTATACCACATTATCTCCTGTGCCCTGATTCCCGCCGAAGAGCAAGGGCGACAAGATGTCGAGTTCCGGAATCGAACGGGTTAAGATTTCCAAATCACGGTTGTGCATATTCCAGCGCCGGCCTTTCTTAAATCCTTTATACGGTTCGCTGGTTGTTCCGGTTCCAAGAATGCAAGAATTGGTTGCAAAACCTTCCAAGCCTTGCATCATCCCCCGTTGCAAACCGGTTCCGGCGCCCATCATAATGATCAGCATAAAAATGCCCCAAAACACGCCGAAGCCTGTCAGTAAACTTCTTACTTTATTCCGGGTAATGGTAACCCAGATCTCTTCCCATCTGTCCGAATCAAATATATTCATTCTGCTCGCATTGCTTCTACCGGCGGAATTTTCACTGCTTTCCAGGCCGGGAAGTATCCGGCAATCAAACCGGATACAATTAATACTATCATTGCGCCAATGGCAACCGGCACATCAATGGTTGGGTTTCGGAATATCGACGCCGTTTCTTCCGGCATGCCGGGCGATTGCAGTATCGTGTTCACCAATTCGCCCAACCCGACGCCGAGGAACATGCCGATATAACCGAAAACAGAGGTAATGAAAATCGATTCCATCAATATACTGCCCAGTATGGACGAAGGCTGCGCTCCCAACGCTTTCCGGATGCCTATTTCGCGCGTCCGTTCCCGTACGGTGATGAGCATAATATTGCTGACACCGATAATGCCGGCAATAAGCGTACCGATGCCGATAATCCAGATAAAAGCCGATATGCCGTTGAACATACCAATAAATTGCAGATAATTTTGCAAGGCGTTCCACATCCCGATAGCCCGGTTGTCTTCCGGGTCGAAAATATGCAAGTCGGCCAACTTGGTGCGGAAGCGCTTTTCAAAGGCCGTGTTATCGTCTTCCGTTTGCAGGCCGTTCAGAGTCAAGGTAATATTGTTGTACCCCCAACCTTTTTTATAAAGCATCTGAGCGGTGGTAAGCGGAATATACGCATAACTCTGGCTTCCCCACGACTCTTCGTCATATACGCCAATAACTGTGTAGCTCAGTCCGCCGGCGATAAACATTTTCCCCACCGGATTCTCGCCTTTGAAAAGCGACGTGCGCATCTGTTCGTTGATGACCGCCACTTTCCGGAACGCTTTCATATCAATGTCGTTGAGGAAACGCCCCTGATTATCTAATATTTTGATGTGATTGATATACTTAAATTCCGGATTGACACCTGTAAATTGACAACTCACGTTCAACGTACCGTAACTGGCTGTAACACTGTTGGACGTTCGAGGCGTGATTTCGCCGGCTTCCGGCACTTGCGTGCGAACCAGTTGCAGATCCCTCTCATCTAAAGAAAGGACGCGATTGTCTGGAAATCCGCGGTAAGGAATCGACGTGCGGTCGCCCCAGAAGTTGATCCGGTTCACGGCGCGTCCTTCAAAGTTCGACAGCATTCCGTTCCGCAAACCGTTTCCTGCCGAGAGCAGGATGCAAAACATAAATATTCCCCAGGAAATGGAAAATCCGGTAAGGAACGTCCGCAGTTTATTTTTCCTGATGGTGCTGAAAATTTCAGCCCAGTTTTCTTTATCGAAGATATTCATTCGCCTACGGTTGCTATGTTTTCAATCACGCCGTCTTTCAGATGGATAATCTTATCGGTCGCCTGCGCCACACTGTGTTCGTGGGTAACGATGAGCGTCGTCATACCTTCTTTATTTACATCGCGAAGAATTTGAATCACTTCTTCCGAAGTTTTACTGTCCAAAGCGCCGGTAGGCTCGTCGGCCAGAATTACTTGCGGCTTGGCAATCAGGGCGCGGGCGATGGCCACCCGTTGTTTCTGCCCGCCCGATAATTCGTTGGGTAAATGGCGGCTCCAATCCTTCAAGCCCATTTGATCCAAGTATTCCATTGCGATCAGATTGCGTTTCCTGCGGCCTACACCCTGGTAATACAACGGCAGGGCTACATTTTCCATCGCATTCTTAAAACCAATCAGGTTAAACGATTGGAAGATAAAACCAATCATTGTATTGCGGAACGTGGCAGCTTTCTTTTCGCTCAAATCTTTTATTAATACGTTGTTGAGGTAATAATTGCCCGTATCGTAGATATCCAGAATACCCAGAATGTTGAGCAAAGTCGATTTACCGGAACCCGAAGCTCCCATAATGGAAACCATTTCACCTTTTTCGATATTCAGGTCAATCCCTTTCAATACATGAAGAGGGGCGCCGCTGTAGTACGTTTTATTGATATGTTCCAGTTTTATCATCCTTTTTTTATAAAATATTGTTTTCTTAATAATAACGATTGAGTTGCATTTTTCTAACCTGCTTATCCGTTCCATTGTTTTGAAACGGTTGCAAAGATATGTATAAATTGGTACTTTGCAATACACAGTAATTAAAATCATTGTATTTTAACGAAGTTTAACCAGGTGAAATTGCAATTAAGCATTTTTAAAATGGTTATCGTATCTGTTTTTAGTTTGTCAGTCAAAAAAAAATTATGTAATTTTGTAAATCCAAACATCACAATAACAGTAGATCATGAAAAATAATTTAATTCGTTTCGACTGGGCTGCCAAGCGCCTGTTGCGGCAAAAATCCAACTTTGTAGTCTTGGAAGGATTGCTGTCCACCTTATTGAAGGAAGATATTCGTATTGTACGGATGCTGGAAAGTGAAGGTAACAAGGAAAATACCGAAGACAAATTCAACCGTGTAGATATGCTGGCAGAAAACAGCAAAAGTGAATTAATCATTGTAGAAATCCAGAACAACCGGGAGCTGGACTATTTTCACCGGATGCTGTACGGCGTATCGAAAGCGATAACGGAATACATCCGGGAAGGAGAAGAATACAATCACATCAAAAAACTCTATTCGATCCATATTGTTTATTTTGATTTGGGTCAGGGTGAAGATTATGTCTATCATGGCCGGACCGAGTTTCGGGGAATTCATAAACACGATGTATTACAATTGTCGGAACGGCAACAGGAACAATTTACCCATAAAGATGTGGGCGATTTATTTCCGGAATACTACGTCCTTCGTGTCGATGAATTTAATAAGAAAGCGATAACTCCCTTAGATGAATG
>JAISYG010000010.1 GCA_031270075.1 Dysgonamonadaceae bacterium | reverse complement strand
CGACACGGGTACCAGTTGGTACATGTACATGCGCAGCAGTCCCTATTTGCGCGAGGACTACACCCGTCATCACTACGGCTTCGCGCTGAGGTGTGTCCTCCAAAGCCCATAGGGAGGAGCTGCGTCGGCTGGTCGATCCCTTACTTTTTTCTTTATTTCAAAAGAAAATCGTAACTTTGTGCGCTAAAAAACAACACATGGCAGAACAAATATTCAAACGTATTGCCGTAAAAGTAGGAAGCAATGTACTGACCCGCCCGGACGGTACGCTCGACACGGATCGCATGGCGGATATTGTCGCCCAGACTGCCGGATTAAGGGCTTCCGGCGTGGAGGTCATCCTCATTTCGTCGGGCGCCGTGGCCTCCGGGCGAAACGAAATACAGCCTTCAAAGAAATTAGACGCCGTTTCGTCACGGCAACTCTATTCGGCTGTGGGGCAGGTCAAACTGATTAACCACTACTTTGAACTCTTCCGGAAACACCGCCTGCTCTGCGGACAGATCCTTACCATGAAAGAGAACTTCGCCAGCCGGACGCACTACCTAAACCAGAAAAACTGCATGGAAACGATGCTTGAGAATGGTGTCATCCCTATTGTCAATGAGAACGATACGGTTTCGGTTACGGAATTGATGTTTACCGACAACGACGAGCTTTCCGGCCTCGTAGCCGCCATGATGAATATGGATGCACTGATTATCCTGAGTAACGTAGACGGCATTTACGACGGCGACCCCGCCCTGCCCACGAGCCACATCATCCCGGAAATAAGCGCCACGAGCGACGTATTGGCGTTTATTCGTCCCGGACGCTCGTCTTTCGGTCGTGGCGGGATGGTAACGAAGTACACGATCGCCCGCAAGGTGGCCGACGAAGGCATCCCGGTCATCATCGCCAACGGAATGCGGAAAGCGGTTTTGACCGATCTAGTGGCCGGGAAACCCACGCCGCACACCCGCTTCCTTCCTTCCCCGAAGCCGGCCAGCAATATCAAGAAATGGATTGCTCATTCGGAAGACTTCGCCAAAGGGGAAATTCACATCGATCGCGGCGCAGAACAGGCACTCTACGGATCCCGGG
Organism: Dysgonamonadaceae bacterium; assembly: GCA_031270075.1. Classification (GTDB taxonomy): domain Bacteria; phylum Bacteroidota; class Bacteroidia; order Bacteroidales; family Azobacteroidaceae; genus Azobacteroides. Next base: position 33,153 of record JAISYG010000010.1, on the reverse strand, counting down.
CTACCAGCATCCTCTTTGTGGGCATTACCCGCATTGCCGGCCGGTTCAGGAAGGACGATATCGTCCGGATCATCAACGCGGAAGGCAAAGCCATCGGGGTCGGACGCGCCGGATACGATTACGAAAAGGCCTTGCCGCTTATCGGTAAGCGGAAAAACCGTCCGGCCATTCATTACGATTATCTTTATTTAGATGGATAGATTATGGAACAGATTGACCAGGCACTGAAAGCCTCGTATACGCTATTGAATTACAGCGACGAACAGATCGGCCGGGTATTGACTGATACAGCCGATGCCTTGCTGGACGCCCAAGCCGATGTGCTGGACGCCAACGCCGAAGACTTATCGCGCATGTCGCCCGATAACCCGAAATACGACCGCTTGAAACTCACCGGCCGACGGCTCGAAGATATGGCCGGCGACTTGCGGCAGGTGGCCGCCTTGCCGTCGCCGTTAGGAAAAATATTGTTTGAAACCACGCGTCCGAACGGGATGCACATCCAAAAGCGCTCCGTGCCCTTGGGGGTGATAGGCATTATCTACGAAGCGCGTCCGAATGTTACGTTCGATGTCTTCTCGCTGTGCCTGAAATCGGGCAATGCCTGTCTGTTGAAAGGCGGATCGGATGCTTACCGGTCTAACCGGGCGCTGGTTGCGATAATTCACAGCGTGTTGGAGAAGCATGGCATGGATACGGCTGTTTGCACGTTGCTCCCGGACGGCAGGGAAGCTACTGCCGCACTGTTGCAAGCCGTCGGAAAAGTCAGCCTGGTAATCCCCCGCGGGAATAGCGAACTGATTGACTATGTGCGCCGCCATTCGCTGGTACCGGTTATTGAAACCGGAGCCGGTATTTGCCACACGTATTTCGATAAAGAAGGCGAGAAAACCATTGGACGCAACATTGTTATGAATGCCAAAACCCGTCGTGTAAGCGTTTGCAATGCCTTAGACTGCCTCATTATTCACAACAGTCGTTTAGCCGATCTGCCTTTCCTGTGCAGCGGACTGGCAGGCAGGCAGGTGATTATCTATGCCGATGCGCCGGCATTCCGGGCGTTATCCGGCCATTATCCTCAAGTACTGCTTCAGCCGGCGACGGAAGACTGCTTCGGCACCGAGTTCCTGGATTATAAAATGAGCATCCGTACCGTCGAATCGCTGGATGAAGCCCTGGAGCATATCGCCCGTTACAGTTCAAAGCACAGCGAAAGCATTGTCAGCCAATCGGACGAAGCCATCCGTCGGTTTGAACGGCAGGTTGACGCCGCCTGCGTATATGCCAATGTATCGACCGCCTTTACCGACGGGGCGCAGTTCGGTTTCGGGGCGGAAATCGGCATCAGTACCCAGAAACTACACGCCCGCGGGCCAATGGCTTTGCCGGAATTGACTACTTATAAGTACATTATTGAAGGGAACGGACAAGTGAGAAGCTAAATACCAGTGATCCGGTTGGGATTCGAACCCAAGACCCACAGCTTAGAAGGCTGTTGCTCTATCCAGCTGAGCTACCAGACCGTATTTTTATAAATTGCGATTGCAAAGGTAAGCAAATTCAAGTGATTTCCAAAAAAAATAGCGCCTTAACCCGTAAATATCCAAAAAATTTAATAGCTTTGTACACTAAATTCAGTTAATAGTAGCCCTATGAGTAAACACATGGAGTCAGAACGCATTACAAATGACAATGCGGCCGAAATGAAAGATGGAGTTGTTGTTTCCGAAGAAGTAACAAACGTTCCTGTTGAAGAACGCACTGTTTCTGTTGAGGAGGTGGATGCTTCTGCTGAGGAAGTTAATATTTTTGCTGAGGAAAACACTGCTTCTCTTGAGGGAGTGGATGCTTCTGTGGAGGAAATCACTGCTTCTGTTGAGGAAGTGGATGCTTCTGCGGAGGAAATCACGGCTTCTCTTGAGGAAGTCGATACTTCTGCAGAGGAAATCACTGCTTCTCTTGAGGAAGAAACCGAGCCGACAGAAGAAACAACCGATCCGGTAGAAGAAACAACCAATCCGACAGAAGAAACAATCGAGCCGGTAGAAAAACAATCGGAAACCGATCTTTTGAGTAAGGCCGAAATTGTTGAACAGTTGGCAGTCACTGTGGAAAAAGAATTTTCCGAAGCCGTCCGCAATGAAGTGGACGCTTTGAAACAATTGTTCTACAAGTTGGAACGGATAGAAACCGAAGCCGCAAAACAAGCTTTTATCGAAGCCGGAGGAATCGAAGAAGACTTTCACGCCGAAGCAGATGCGCTCGAAGAAAAATTAAAAGAATTATTGGCCGTATTCCGTGAAAAGAAAGCTTCCCAAGCCGCCGAAACCGAAAAAATCAAGGAAGAAAATCTGGTCATCAAAAAGAACATCATTGAAAAACTCAAAGAACTGATCGATAGCAAGGATGATTTCTATAAAGTCTATAACGAATTCAAAAAAATGCAGCAACAGTGGAAAGAAATCAGACAGATTCCACAAAACGCTATCAACGACTTATGGAAAGACTACCAGTATTACAGCGAAAAATTCTACGATCTCCTGAAAATCAACAACGAAATGCGCGATTACGATTTCAAAAAGAATTTGGAATTGAAACAAGCGCTCTGTGAAGCCGTCGAACGATTGGACGAAGAAAAAGATGTCGTTTCCGCTTTCTACCAGTTGCAGAAACTGCATCAGGAATGGAGGGAAATTGGTCCGGTAGCCCGCGACCTGCGCGAAGACATTTGGACGCGCCTTAAAAAAGCCTCTTCGGTCATCAACAAAAAGCATCAGGAACATTTTGACGCCCTGCGTGGTTTGGAACAACGCAATCTGGAAGAAAAAACCGCCCTTTGCGAAGAAATGGAAAAAATCGATTATTCGCTACTGGTTTCTTTCAAGGACTGGGACAAGCAAAATAAATGGGTACTCGAACTGCAAGATAAATGGAAAACCATCGGTTTCGCGCCGAAAAAACAAAACGTGAAAATCTTTGAACGTTTTCGTACAGCTTGCGACGTGTTTTTTCAAAAGAAAAGCGAGTTTTACAAGGGTATCAAGGAAACAATGGACGATAATCTGGAAAAGAAAAAAGCGCTCTGCGAACAAGCCGAAGCTTTGAAAGACAGTCAGGAATGGAAAGAAACATCCGACAAACTCATCGCTTTGCAAAAAGAATGGAAAACCATCGGTCCGGTTTCGCGCAAATATTCCGATACTGTTTGGAAACAATTTATCGGCGCTTGCGACTATTTCTTTGAACAGAAAAACACGCATTTGTCTTCGTACAAAACGGAAGAAACCGATAATTTGATGAAGAAAAAGGAAATTATCGTCCAAATCAACGCCATCGACGAAACATTTTCCGCCAACGAAGCCATCGCCCAACTGCGCGAATACATGGCGCAATTCAACATCATTGGCTTTGTTCCTTTCCGCGAGAAGGATAAAATCTACAAAGAATACCGCACAGCCGTGGACAAACAGTTCGACCGGCTGAAAGTCGATGGAAGCGAACGGCGCCTGCAATCGTTCAAATCCAGCCTGAACAATATCGGAAGGGATAAATCGCAAAACAAGATTCTGAACGAACGCGAAAAATTGATGCGCAATTACGAACGCTTGAAAAGCGACATCCAAACCTACGAAAACAACATTGGCTTCCTGTCGGTATCGTCGAAAGGCGGCGGTGGTCTGTTAAAAGAAATGCAACGCAAAATCGAAAGCCTGAAAGATGAACTCCAACTGATTGAGAAGAAAATTGAAGTCATCGATCAAAATTTAGATGCCTGAGCATGCGGATAGGAATCTTATCGGCCGGTGGCGATTGTCCGGGTATCAATGCAACCATCCGGGGAGTGGGAAAAAGCGCTTTAACCCATTTCGGCATGGAAGTGATCGGCATCCGAAGCGGCTTCTCCGGATTGCTCGAAAACGATTATCTCCCGTTGGACGATGACGCCCTTTCGGGTTTACTGAGCCTCGGAGGAACCATTTTAGGCACTTCCCGCGAAAAACCGTTCAAAAGCCAGGAAGGCGTCCCGAATGAAAAGCCCCGTATCATTGCGGAAAATTACCGGAATTTAGGACTGGACTGTTTGGTTTGCATCGGCGGTAACGGCACGCAAAAAACCGCTTACAAATTATCCCAGTTAGGATTAAATGTTATCGGGATTCCTAAAACCATCGACAATGATGTGTGGGGCACCGATATCACATTCGGTTTTTACACAGCGGTCGATATTGCCACCGAGGCTATCGACCGTTTGCATTCTACGGCAAGCTCCCACAAACGAGTGATGATTATCGAACTGATGGGACATAAAGCCGGCTGGATTACTCTCTATGCCGGAATGGCAGGCGGCGCCGATGTAATTCTGATACCGGAATTAGGTTACAATTTGAAAAAGGTAAACCAGGCGATTCTCCATCGCGTCGAAAAAGGTAAATCCTATTCCATTGTCGCCGTGTGCGAAGGATTGGATATCAACGATAAACGCATCGAATACGAAACCGGTATCGAAACCCGGAAAACCACTCTCGGCTATGTGCAACGCGGCGGAAGTCCTTCGGCTTTCGACCGGAATCTGGCTACCCGCCTGGGCGGACACGCCACCGAACTGATTGTCGACGGACAATTCAACCGGATGGTGTGTGTGCACGACGACAAAATCACATCCGTCCCTTTGTCTGAAGTGGCAGGCAAAGCCCGATTGGTTACGCCCGACCACGATTTGATTGTGCAGGGAAAACGGATGGGAATATCATTCGGAATTGAGTAATATCCGCCGGCATCCACCGGATAGTTAATCCCCGCTTTTCCATGCCCCTGAACCAGGTCATTTGCCGTTTGGCAAATTGGTGAATGGCAATTTCCAACTGCGTAAACATGTCGGAATAAGAGAGCCGGCCCATCACATACAAGGTAACGTATTTGTATTCCAGTCCGTAGTAAATTAAATCTTCGGGAGAAAGACCGGTTTGCAGTAAATACCGGATTTCGTCGATCATCCCTTCGTCCAAACGCTTTTTCAGACGGGCGCTGATCCGGTTCCGGCGCAATTCGCGGTCAACATCTACGCCGATAATCAAACTGCGAATGGGAGAATAATCCTGCTGCCTTGCTTCCTGAGTGAGGGAATATGCTTCAATTTCAATGGCCCGGATAGCGCGTTGCGGCGTATCGACATCGGTTTTATTGTGCAATTGCTTATACGACTTCAACAAGGCCTCCAGTTCCGGTAAGGTTTTGTTTTTCAACCGTTGCCTCAATTCCGGATTTTCAGGAACATCCAACAGCCGGTAGCCTTTCAGTACTGCCTCGATATACAGACCGGTGCCGCCGCACAAAACAGGTAGTTTCCCTTTGGAACGAATGACCTCGAACGCCTGACGAAAATCGTGTTGATACCGGAACACATTGTATTTTTCGCCGGGGTCGCAAATATCAATCAAATGATACGGAACGGATTTCCCGTTCACAACATAATCGCTTAAGTCTTTGCCCGTTCCGATGGTCATTCCCCGGTATACCTGCCGCGAATCGGCGCTGATAATCTCCGTATCCCATTCGTTCGCCAAAGCCACCGCAAAAGCCGTTTTGCCGGAAGCAGTAGGGCCTAAAACCGTTATTAATTCGTACGTTTTGTCCATTTCCGTTGAGTTGGATGACAAATATAACGATTATTTATTACAAAAACCAATCTTTTAAAGTCTGCCTCGCGACCGACGCCGGGAAGGGAAGCAGAACCAGTCCAGTACATGCCGAAGGATAATGTCGTTACATGAGTGCCGTCGGGTGTATCAAAACTTAAGGCGCCCGTCTGATAGTTGAACGGCGTAAACGGCTACCGGTTTACCGATAAAATTTCCGGCGCCTCTATCTTTATGCCTGCTGTTGCGTCTGCTTGGCGATTTGAAACCAATCGGGATAAAAGATTTGGTTACGGCCAACGAACATATCGAAGACGTCAGCCGTCAATTGTCGTTTTAGGCAAAAAGTCAGCAAAAAATACGGTCAATAACAGTACAGACTTGTTTTCGGGCGAGAGTCGTCATTCGCTCGTTTCCAAAGCGTTACCCGCTCGCATCTTTCTCCGCTATAAATTCATGGTTTTTAGAGGGGGTGTATGAGAATTTTCGCTACCTTTGTCATCTATAATATACTTCCAAGATGAAAAAACAACTCTTATTAGGAGATGAAGCCATTGCCCAGGCAGCCATAGATGCCGGATTATCGGGCGTTTATTCCTATCCCGGAACGCCGTCGACCGAAATTACGGAATATATCCAGTCTTCGTCCCTGGCGCGGGAACGGAAGATAGTTTCCCGCTGGTGCAGCAACGAGAAAACGGCGGTAGAAACGGCTTTAGGCATGTCGTACGCAGGAAAACGGGTGATTTCCTGTATGAAACACGTCGGATTGAACGTGGCGGCCGATGCTTTTATGAATACGGCCATGTCGGGCGTCAACGGCGGAATGATTATTGTTTCGGCCGACGACCCGTCGATGCATTCCTCCCAGAACGAACAAGATAACCGTGTGTATGGTAATTTTGCACTGCTCCCCGTCTTCGAGCCTTCCAACCAACAGGAGGCTTACGATATGGTGTACGAAGGCTTTGAATTATCCGAACGATGGGGGTATCCGATCCTGTTGCGCATCACTACCCGGATGGCGCATTCCCGCTCCGGCGTTCAAACCCGTGAAGTACAACCGCAAAATCCGATGCATATCGACTCGAACGAGCCTTCGCGGTATATCCTCTTGCCGGTCAATGCCCGCAGGCGATACAAAGCCTTGCTTGCCAAGCAAGACGAATTTCGGATGGCTTCCGAAAATTCCACATACAACCGGTTGTTTTTAGAACACCGTGCACCCTTGGGCATTGTTGCCTGTGGTATCGCTTTCAATTATTTACAGGAAAATTATCCGGATGGTTTCAAACATCCGGTATTGAAAATCAGCCAATATCCGCTTCCGAAGAAACAGTTAATGCAACTGGCGGACAGTTGTGAAGCAATTTTAGTACTGGAAGATGGTTTTCCGGTAGTAGAAGAGCAGCTGAAAGGCTATTTAGGCCTGGGATTGAACGTGCGTGGCCGCCTGGATGGCTCCCTGCCGCGCGACGGCGAATTGACCCCCGATAATGTCCGGAAAGCCTTAGGAATGGAAGTGGTTTCGCCTTTTTCGGCGCCGGCCATCCTCGTCAACCGTCCGCCTGCCCTGTGCGCCGGTTGCGGGCATCGCGATGTGTATCAGGCGCTGAACGATGTGTTGAAAGAATATCCCGGTGCACAGGTGTTTAGCGACATTGGATGTTATACTTTGGGCGCTTTGCCGCCTTTCCGCGCGATTCATTCCTGCATCGACATGGGCGCTTCGATTACGATGGCCAAAGGTGCGGCGGAAGCGGGCGTTTTTCCTTCGATAGCCGTTATCGGCGATTCCACGTTTACCCATTCGGGCATGACGGGACTGCTGGATTGTGTCAACGCCAATGCTAACGTATTGATTATTATTTCCGACAACGAAACGACCGGAATGACCGGCGGACAGGATTCGGCTGCGACGGGACGCATTCATGCCATTTGCCAGGGCATCGGCGTTGAACCGGGCCATTTGCACGGCATCGTTCCGCTGAAAAAAAATTACGAGGAAATGAAAGCGATTATCCGGAAAGAAATCGACTATCCGGGTGTTTCAGTGATTGTTCCTTGCCGGGAATGTATTCAAACACATGCGAGAAAAGTTAAATTGAATAGACGATGAAAACAGATATTATCTTAGCCGGCGTAGGCGGACAGGGAATCCTTTCCTTAGCCGCAGTCATCGGGGAAGCCGCCCTGGCAGACGGTCTTTACATGAAACAAGCCGAAGTGCACGGCATGAGTCAGCGGGGCGGCGATGTCCAATCCCATTTACGTATCAGCGATCGGCCGGTTGCTTCGGATTTAATTCCGTTGGGACAGGCAGACTTAATCATCTCGCTCGAACCGATGGAAGCCCTGCGCTACCTGCCGTATTTGCAAAAGGATGGCTGGGTGGTTACCCATTCCGAGCCTTTCGAGAACATTCCCAATTATCCGGAAATAAGCGAAGTAATGAAAGTTTACGAAACCTTACCTCACAAAGTCATTCTGAATGTGGAGCAAATCGCCAAAGAGTTGGGAACGCCGCGTTCGGGTAATATTGTGTTGCTGGGTGCTGCATCGCTTTATCTGCCCATCGACTTTTCCAAACTGGAAAATGGAATACGGCGGATTTTCGGGAAAAAGGGGGAAGATGTTGTCGCGATGAATTTGAAAGCCCTTCAAGCGGGGAAAAAGATTGGAAATCGTACAATTTTCACGTAACTTTGCGATCTAATCCCCAAAAATGTGGAAACGAAGAAGATATACAAACGGATGCCTTACGGTAGTTCCGATTTTAAAAGAATTATCTGCGAAAATTACGCTTACGAGGATAAGACGAAATATATAGAAATGCCGGAAAACGAAACGAATCCGAATCTGTTTTTCATCCGTCCGCGCAAATTCGGCAAAAGCCTGTTTTTTACCACTCTTCTCTACTGTAAAACAGGCGCCGGCGAAGCGGAAGTCACCGCTCAACAGCAGAAGGGAAAAGAGCAGATAGAACAATACCCGGCTTTGCATCGCCTGAGTAACCGTTCCGATATGAAAGCCGCCGTAATCGTCTTCATGGGTAAAAATGAGTACAGGATAGGTAATTTATGATATATCCTCAGAATTTTGAACAAAAAATCGGTTTCGATAAAATCCGGGAACGGGTAGCAGCGCACTGCCTGTCGCCTTTGGGAGAAGAGCGGGTGTGGGAGATGGCTTTTTCAGCCGCTTACGACGAAATCAGGCAACAACTCTATCAAACCCACGAATTTACACGAATTATCCGGGAAGAAGACGCTTTTCCTGCCGACCATTTCTACGATGTGCGCGATGCACTGAAAAAAATCCGCATTGAAGGTACTTACCTGATTGAAAAAGAATTGTTCGACATCCGCCGGTCGCTGGAAACCATCAACGCAATTCTGCAGTTTTTCCAACAGAAGCAGGAATCGGAAAGCAATGCCTATCCCCATTTGCAGGCTTTGGCGGCCGAAGTGCTTGCTTTCCCCCAAATCACCAAGCAAATTGATGCGATTATCGACCCCTTCGGCCACATCCGGGACAAGGCCTCGCCGGAATTGAGCGACATTCGCCGGCTGCTGACGCAAACCGCCAACGGTATTTCAAAAACCCTGAACAGCATTTTACGAAGCGCACAATCGGAAGGGTTGGTCGATAAAGATGTAAGTCCTACCATGCGCGACGGCCGGTTGATGATTCCCATTTCCCCCGCTTTCAAACGAAAACTGAAAGGGATTGTCCACGATGAATCGGCTACCGGCAAAACGGTTTTCATCGAGCCGGCCGAAGTGGTGGAAGCCAACAACAAAATCCGCGAACTGGAAAGCGAGGAAAAACGGGAAATCGTCCGCATACTGACGGCTTTCACCAACCGGCTCCGGCCGGAGATTCCGGAAATTACCCATTCGTATCAATTCCTCGCAACCATCGATTTTATCCGTGCCAAAGCGTTGTTTGCGTTAGCTATCGATGCGATTCTGCCGGTCATCGAAAACCGGCAGCAAATCGACTGGATTCGCGCCATCCATCCCCTACTCTACCTCTCGCATACAAAACAAAACAAACCGGTTGTGCCGCTGGATTTGCCGCTGTCCGTACAGACGGAGCGAAGCAAAGACCCGCACTTGCATACCAAAGGGGTGATACTTATTGTATCCGGCCCCAACGCCGGAGGCAAATCCGTACTCCTGAAAACCACCGGTTTACTGCAATACATGCTGCAATGCGGATTGTTAGTCCCACTCGACGAACGCTCGAAAACCGGCATTTTCAACGATATTTTCCTCGATATTGGCGACGAACAATCCATCGAAAACGATTTATCGACCTATAGCTCCCATCTGACCAATATGAAATTCATGGTCAAGAATGCCAACCCGCAATCGCTGATTCTGATCGACGAATTTGGCGGCGGCACCGAACCGCAAATCGGCGGCGCCATTGCCGAAGCCCTGCTGCACCGCTTCAACGAGAAGCATTGCTTCGGCATTATTACCACCCATTACCAGAATCTGAAAACTTACGCCGAAGACCACGAAGGAATTGTAAACGGCGCCATGCTTTACGACCGGCACGAGATGCAGCCCCTCTTCAAACTGTCTATCGGTAATCCGGGTTCCTCTTTCGCCATCGAAATTGCCCGCAAAATCGGTTTACCCGAAGATGTGATTGCCGAAGCCTCCGAAACGGTCGGCAAAGACTACATTGCCATGGACAAGTATTTGCAGGATATCGTCCGCGACAAACGTTACTGGGAATCGAAACGTCAACACATCCGCCAACAAGAAAAACGGTTGGAAGAATTGACCGAACGCTACCAGGCCGATTTGGAAAAGATGGAAAGCTTGCGCAAAGAACTGATGCAACAAGCTAAATCCGGCGCCGAACGTTTGTTGGCCGATGCCAATGCGCAAATCGAACGAACCATCCGGGAAATCAAAGAAGCGCAAGCGGAAAAAGAGAAGACGCGGGCGGCGCGGAAAACGCTGGATGCATTCAAGCAATCGATTCAATCGGACAACACGATTGACGGTACACAATACAAGGTACACGACAAGAAAGCGAAAAAACACCGTGCACCGTTCACCGTGCACCCTGCACCGGACGCTCCCATAGCCGCAGGTGACACCGTCCGCATCAAAGGACAGCGAACGGCAGGCGAAGTGCTCGAAGTAAAAGGGAAGAACGCTGTGGTTGCTTTCGGTACACTCAAAACCTCCACGAAACTCGACCGGCTGGAAAAAGTCAGCAACAATCAACTGAAACGGGAAACGCCCCACTCGCAAATAATCCTTTCCCATAGCACCGCCGATGCTTTTTCGGAGAAAAAACTCCACTTCAAACCGGAACTGGATGTCCGGGGAATGCGGGGCGACGAAGCCTTGCAAACGGTGATGTACTATATCGACGATGCGATTCAATGCAATGCGGGCAGGGTGCGCATCCTGCACGGCACAGGCACAGGCGCTTTGCGGCAAATTATCCGCGATTACCTGAAAACTACTCCGGGCATCCGGCATTTTCAAGACGAGCATGTGCAGTTCGGAGGTACCGGAATTACGATTGTGGAATTGGAATAATCATTTCCAAATGACAACACAACAAACGGCCATCTTTTTCGTCGCGAAGATGTAGACCGTTTCCTTCACAGTATTTATAGGATTTACAAGCGGCGCAGACGCCGGTTTGAGTCCATGAACGGTCGCGCAGGGTCTGATAGCGCTCATTCCAAACCGTCCAAAAATCGTCGTGATAGATATTTCCTTGAATATAATCGGCTCGCAAGCTGGGACAGGCGCTGATGGAACCGTCCGCCAAAACGGAACCGATGTGAATACCCGCCCGGCAGAAGAAAGGGGTATCGCGCACTTCCAACTCGTAATCGCCCAGAAAGCCTTCGCAACCGAACGAGGCGTGAATGCGCCCTTCTTTTCGTGTCTGTTTAATAAATTCCAGCATCCGGGTAAATTCTTCCGGCGAAAGATTCAGCAAAGGATTATCCTCCGCACGGCCTTTCGGGAATATACGGAACAAACGCCATTGTTTCACACCTAATCCGATAAGCAGGTTTTTGATGGCTTCCAATTCACCGATGGTCCGTTTATTGACACAGGTAACCACATCATACACCAGATTCGGAGTGGCGGCCACCAGGGCAATGGCATTCCCGGCGCGTTCCCACGAACCGGCCTTGCCGCGCAACCAGTCGTGCGTTTCGGGAGTTAAACCGTCGAAACTGATGGTGATGGAACGCAAACCGGAATTTAACAGATTCTTCAACCGTTCACGCGTCAGTCCGTAACCATTCGTTACCATACCCCAGGGAAAACCCCGTTGATAAAAGGCTTTACCGCAGATTTCGAGATCTTTCCGCATCAAGGGTTCGCCGCCGGTAAGGGCAAGCATCGTTTTGTTTGGGTTGACATGCGGCGCAATTGTATCCAGCACTTTCAGGAAATCGGCTAAAGGCATGTCTTGCACAGCCGCTTCTTTCGTGCAATCGCTTCCGCAATGCAGGCAGTTCAGGTTGCAGCGCAGGGTGCATTCCCAGAACAGGTAATTCAGTTCGTGCAGTTGAGCCTGATTGCGTTTATGCTGCCGGTACAGCGACAGAGTAATCTGTTTTTTCAGGTTCACAGCAATGGGGTTAAGGTTGAAAAGGAGCCGGTCTTACGCCGTACATAGGCACCACTGCATCTTCCCAATCCAGTAAAACATTCCGCGTTTTCACAAATTTTCCGTCATACCAGCGGTCATTGCCTTTTTTCTCCTGATCCGCTTTCGTGAACTCGCCTTCTATTTCCTTGCTCACGAATTGCCCTCCGTTTTCCTGTCCGTCTATATCTTTCAGTTTCAGTTGATATTTCATGGTTGGCAAACCATCGAATTCAAAAGCGAATTTTCCGTTTTCATCGGTATAGACCGTATCGCCGATGGCGGCATAACCTCCTTCGTATCCATAGCCGTATTCCCAAAACGGGCGGACTACCTGTATGTTTTTCACGGGTTGCGATGTGGCGGCGCTCGTTACCGTCCCTTTCAGCACGAAATCGGCGTGAGGCATCCCGTATTCCGCCGGCGTTTCAAACACAATATTACAACCCATTAAAAGGCCGGCGACTCCTAACAGCGCAACGATTACCTTATCAAAAAGTTTGAGCCATTGTATATTCATATTCTTTTCAATTGATATAACTATAAGACGCAAATCCGATAGGAAGTGTTGCATCGAATTCAAATATTTTATTGCACCCCTTCCAATTCTAATAACTGCTTTTTAACATCCAATCCGTAAGCATAGCCACCCCATTTTCCACCGGTATTGATTACCCTGTGACAGGGAATGATAATAGCCACCGGATTTTTCCCATTGGCCGATCCAACTGCCCGGCAGGCTTTCGGATTGCCGGCCGATTGGGCCAATTGTGCATAACTGATGGTTTTCCCGTAAGGAATTTGCAACAACAATGCCCAGACTTTTTGTTGGAAAGCTGTTCCCACAGGAGCCAGAGGCAAATCGAATGTTTTCCGTTCGCCGGAAAAATACTCGTCCAATTGTTTGCAGGTTCTTGCGATAATCGTATGAGCAGGAGATTGCGGTTCAAGCCCGCAATGACAATCGTTGACTATGCGCAAAGTTGTAAGCGCATCGTTGTTAGCCGTTAGTTGCAACCGGCCGACAGGCGACTGGTAATAATAAATTGTTTCCATTTCTATGGTATTTTTTCCTGATAATAACGCCACCGTTCCACAACGGCCTGTACATAATTGACTGTTTCCGTACTCCGGAAATAACCTTGCTGAACAAGGCTGTCGTTGTAATATTCCGGCAGACTTTTCAATTTAAGATATTCTTCCACATTGTTTTCCCAAAGCAAGGGATTTCTCCCATATTTCCCGGCCAAAGCCTGCGCATCGTAAATATGACTTGCACCTGCATTATAAGCCGCCAGAATAAACTTTATTCGCTCATTTTCATCTTCCACGGACGAAAACGCACGATTGAGCCGCTTAATCAATCCGGTAGCCGCCCGGACGCTGCCTTCCGGATTATCCAGACTGTCGGCCGGTAAGCCGAAAGCCTCGGCAGTCCCCGGCATCAATCCCATCAAGCCGGTAGCGCCCGCCCATGAAACCCGATCGGTGTAAAATTTCGATTCCTGATAGGCAATGGAAGCCAACAAACGCCAATCCCAACCGATCGATTGGGCATAGTGCTTGAAATACGCATCGTATAACGAAACTTGGTGTGGGCCGAGTAAAGGCGCCGGAGCATCACCGGGCATTTTGCTCATCTCGAAATAGCGTTTTATCAGTGATTGGTAATGCGGGGTATTCCGGTTGTTCCGAAACCATTCGTCCAAAACAGAAGCCAACCGCGGAGAGGTTTTCCGTACCGCCCACGACGAGCGTTGGGGATGACTGACGGATAAGGCGATATTCAAATTATGAAAATAAGTTTTATTCAACCGGGCCATATCCACATCGCTCACAGTGTATGGAATAAGTCTTTTGGAAACCATTTCTATCAAATCTTCCACTGTAACGGTATCCTTGTCGATGGGACGAACGCGGATACCGCCACCCAATTCGTCATTCAAATGCACCATCCGGCGATATTGCTTGCTGTCGTGGATGACCCATACTTCCTTGCCAATCAACTCGGGAACGTCTTTCAGAATGGTATCCCCTTTGTTCGACCGCTGGATCAATACCTGATGGTTGATGACTTCCCGGCCACAATAGAGCAGTTCTTTTTTACCTTTGTTGGTAACCGGAAAAGGGTAAGCAATCAAATCGCCTTCGCCCCGGAGAAGCATTTCGGTCAGTTTGGTTTCGTTTTCCGCCAAGTGGATAGTAACTTTTAATCCGTAAGTATCGGCAAAATCGCTTAACAGTTCGTATTCGTAGCCCCGCGGTTCGCCTTTGTAAATAAAGTAAGACATCGAACCCGATAAAGTCAGTACGTTGATTTCACCTTGCTGCTCTATTTGTGGAAAATCAAAAGCAACCGGTAAGTTTCTGTTCCTGCAACTTGTTAAAAATAAACAAATCACAAAAACAAATACCCAGGATTTACCTTTTTTTGAAATACCGGACACCATACAATACAATATGAAATACGGACAAAAATAATAAAATACAACTAAATAATATATCTTTATCCCATCCAACATACGTTTGATGGAAAAGAGTCAGCGTCAGAAGCAAGAGTGAAATGCTTATTCCTATAATCGACAAGAGTTTATATCCCTTATTAACGCCCAATTGGCTGTGTTTGGAACTGTAGAAAACGTAAATATTATGCCCCATCAACATCCAGAGTATTAATCGGATCCATGTATCAAAAGGAAGAAAGACCATCATAAACAAGCAAATGGCAATGCCTAACACGGGTATGTAAGGCACCCACGGCGTACGGAAAGCCCGCGGCACATCCGGCATGTTTTTCCGCATCACCAATACCCCTGCACAAACGATAATAAAGGCAAACAGCGTACCGATACTGGTCAATTCACCTGCTATCCTCGCAGGAACAAACAAGGCCAGAACACCGACAATGGTCAGGAATAAGATATTGCTTTTGTAAGGTGTACGAAATTTCGGATGCACCCGTGAAAAGAGTTTCGGCAATAAACCGTCACGGCTCATCGAATAGAACACACGGCTCTGTCCGAGCAACATCACCAAAATGACCGAAGAATATCCTGCCAAAATTGCCAGAATAATCGCCTTATTCAACCAAGGGAAAGCCGGTTGAAGCGTTCCGTCGGGTAAGGCGGTTTGCATATTGTCGATGGCAATGGCTACCGGCGCGATACCCGAACTGCCCTGAAACTGGGTATAGTGGGCAACACCCGTCAAAACGTGCGAGAAAAGCACATACAAAACAGTACAAATCAACAATGAGCCTAAAATGCCGATAGGCATGCTCCGTTTCGGATTTTTGGTTTCCTGCGCAGCCGTACTCACCGCATCGAAACCGATAAAGGCAAAAAAGACAATGGCCGCCGCACGGATAATCCCGCTGAAACCGAACTGTCCCCAATTGCCCGTATTTTCAGGAACATACGGTATATAGTTTTCCGATTGAATAAATTGCCATCCGATGATAATGAAAATCAATACGACGGAAACTTTCAATACAACTATGACCGAGTTGACCCATGAACTTTTTTCGGTTCCGCTAATAAGCAACAGGCTTAACAACGTTATAACGATAGCAGCAGGCAGATTCACTATTCCACCATCGGCGGGACAGGATGTTAATGCGGCCGGCAAATGGATATGAATTCCTTCCATAAACTTAACGAAATAAACACTGAAACTGATACTTACGGTTAACGCGCCGACGGCATATTCCAACACTAAATCCCAGCCGATAACCCAGGCAATAAATTCGCCTAAAGTGGCATAGGAATACGTGTAGGCGCTTCCCGCCACGGGCAACATCGAGGCAAATTCGGCGTAGCACAAACCGGCGAATGCACAACCGGCGGCAGCTATTAAAAAAGAAATCGTGATCGACGGGCCGGCATAATTCCCTGCTGCCAGTCCAGTGATCGAAAACAATCCGGCGCCGATAATCGCTCCCAGACCCAAAGCAATCAATTGATAAGAACCTAACGTTTTCTTTAGCGTGTGATTTCCTCCTTCGCTGGATTCGTTGATCAAAACGGAAATCGGTTTCCTTTGGAAAATAGACATTGTGTAAGCAATTTTTAAATTCTTCTTACAAAGGTAGTATAATTTTTATTTTTTAATTATTTCTCACTTAAATATCTCCTAAACGATGTGTTTTTTTTGTAATTTTGCGCTTCAATAAAAGAAATATGCATTTCACATTACAACATACCGACCCGAAATCGAACGCCCGGGCGGGGGTAATCATTACCGATCACGGAACGATTGAAACCCCCATTTTTATGCCCGTCGGCACTCAGGGAACTGTTAAAGCCGTACATTTCGACGAATTGAGAAACGATATCGGTGCGCAAATCATTCTGGGAAATACCTATCATCTGTATCTTCGACCGGGTATCGACATTTTGGAACGCGCGGGCGGATTGCACCGGTTCAACAGTTGGGACCGTCCGATTCTGACAGATAGCGGCGGCTTTCAGGTTTTCTCCTTATCCGAAAACCGTAAATTACGGGAAGAAGGCGCTGAGTTCCGATCACACATCGACGGCTCCAAACACTTGTTTACGCCTGAAAAAGTGGTCGATATCCAACGAAGCATCGGAGCCGACATTATCATGGCTTTCGACGAATGTACCCCCGGAAATGCGGATTACGAATACGCCCGCAAATCGTTGGATTTAACCGAACGCTGGTTAGACCGTTGCCTGAAGCGTTTCAACGAAACCGAAGGGAAATATGGGTATTCGCAAAGCCTGTTTCCCATTGTGCAAGGTTGCGTTTATACGGATTTGCGACAACGAGCGGCAGAAAATGTGGCCTCGAAAGGTGCCGACGGCAATGCTATCGGTGGTCTGGCAGTCGGTGAACCAACCGAAAAGATGTATGAAATGATTGAGGTGGTGAATGCCATCCTTCCACGCGATAAACCCCGATACCTGATGGGCGTCGGTACGCCGGCCAATCTGCTGGAAGCCATTGAGCGGGGCGTGGATATGTTCGATTGCATCATGCCTACACGGAATGGCCGCAACGGGCAATTATTCACCCAATCGGGCATTATGAATATGCGGAACAAGCAGTGGGAAGCCGATTTTTCGCCGTTAGAAGAAAACGGAGCATCGGCTATCGACACCATTCATACCAAGGCCTATTTACATCATCTCTTTAAAGTAGATGAGATTTTAGCACTGCAAATCGCTTCCATCCACAACCTCGCATTTTATCTCCGGTTAGTAAAAGAAGGGCGAAAGCACATTCTTGCCGGAGATTTCACGCAATGGAAAGCGGCCCTAATTCCCCGGTTGCAGCGCCGGATCTGACCGGAATTTATCCGGCCCAATTTTCCCTATCCAGATTCCGGTAACTGATGGATTCGGCAATGTGCCGTCCCTGAACATGTTCGGAATTATCCAAATCGGCAATGGTGCGGGCTACCCGTAAAATCCGATCATAAGCGCGCGCGGAAAGACTCAACCGCTCCATGGCATTTTTCAGTTGCAACAAGCCGGCTGCGTCCGGTTGAGCGTGTTGGTGCAAAAGGCGGGTATGCATCTGTGCATTGCAATAAATTCCCGGCTCACCGGCAAACCGCTGTTCCTGTATTTTTCTTGCTTCTATCACCCGTTCACGAATATGGGCGCTGGATTCCGCCGGACGGATATCCGAAATATCTTCAAAGGGCACAGGGACAATTTCTATCTGAATATCAATCCGGTCTAACAAAGGCCCGGACAGTCGATTCAAATATTTTTGCACTTGGTAGGGCTGACATACACATTCTTTATACGGATTATTGTAATGCCCACAGGGACAAGGATTCATCGAAGCAATCAACATAAACCCCGCCGGATATTCTACTGTCGATTTGGCTCGCGAAATTGTAATTTTCCGGTCCTCCAAGGGTTGACGAAGCACTTCCAGGACGTTTTTATTAAATTCGGCAATCTCATCTAAAAACAAAACCCCGTTGTGCGCCAGACTGATTTCACCGGGTTGCGGAAAAGAGCCTCCACCCACCATGGCTACACTCGAAATCGTATGATGCGGACTTCTGAATGGACGAATCGCGATCAACGAAACATTCCCATGGATTTTACCCGCTACCGAATGAATCTTGGTTGTTTCGAGGCTCTCACTCAACGACAAAGGCGGAAGAATAGTCGGTATCCGTTTGGCCAACATACTTTTACCTGCTCCCGGAGGTCCTACAAACAACAAATTGTGTCCACCAGCACAAGCCACTTCCAACGCCCGTTTTACATTTTCTTGACCTTTAACTTCTGAAAAATCCCATTCCATCACGGCCTGATTGGCATAAAATTCTTTCCGCGGATCGACAATCGTCCGTTCCAATTCCGTTTCTTCATTGAAAAAGCGAATGACTTCGATGATATTATCCACACCATAAACTTCCAAACCGGTAACAACGGCTGCTTCCCGTGCATTGGTTTTCGGAATAATCATTCCTCTGAAACCTTCCTCCTGGGCTTTGATGGCAATCGGCAGAATGCCCCGGACGGGTTTTAATGTTCCATCCAACGACAATTCGCCCATCATCAAATAATCGCCTATCCGATCGGCTTTCACTTTTTCGGCAGCAGCCAGAATTCCGATGGCCAAAGGCAAATCATAAGCCGAACCTTCTTTGCGGATGTCGGCCGGAGCCATATTCACGACAATTTGTTTACGGGGAAATTTCATTCCGTTTAATTCAATAGCCGAGGTAATCCGCTCGTGCGATTCTTTAATACTGACATCCGGCAATCCAACCAGAAAAAATTTAATTCCTTTACTGCAATTGACTTCAATCGTAATCAAAGTGGCGCTCACCCCTTGCAGGGCAGCTGCGTAGACTTTTACTAACATAGTTGTAAGTTGTTATCATTGATTTGTTAAGTTTATCAGTCCAATCTTGCTCCGGTCAACTATCAGAAAGCCATTCGCAGTCGCTTATAAAGGGCGCAGTCTTTGGCCGGACTTTCGATAAGGGAAAGGGCGTCGGTTACCACAGAAAGGTCTTCGCTTTCCATCAAATAATCCTGGATTAATACTAAACTGGCAATGGAATAGGGATGTTCCCGTATAAAAACCTGAGAATTCCGGATTAAGATTTGCATTAATTCTTTCCTTCTCTTTGCGTCGTTTGTATCGTTGCGTTCTTTGATAATCGCCCAATTGTCTTGCCTGAATTGAGTCAATAAATCATTGATTTCATTACCGTTAAATGCTATTAACTCCGGATATTCGGCATTACCTGCAATTTCTACCACTTGTCCGTTTTGTACCCAGACCGTCATCCATACCGAACCGTCTTCCATAAATATAAGCACCGGTTGAATGGAATCGGAAGATGCTTTATACTGAAATTCACCGTCTTTAGCAAAAACCGTATCCATCCTGATCCCTCGATTTCCGGAAGGATCGATATAGAGTACCGGATCGACTAAACCCGTAATATTCCCTTCCAGCAGGTAATTTTTTTCATCCCGGCAAGCTGCCAGCAACAACGCACCTACTAATATGTAAAATACAAAGTTGACTTTCATTGCAACAAAGGTACATATTATTTTTTAGTTTTTTATAACATTATTGTTAAAAAATAAAAAAACATTCTTGGTCTTTGCTGTTTTTTTGAACTATATGACATACTTTTGCGGTAAACTTTCAAGTGTATGCTTATGGAATAAAACAAGAGAGTAAAAAGGTATGCCCATTTGAGAAATTCAATTGAATAATACAAGTTTTGTCCACATTTTTTTCTATGTGCATATTAGAATGACATCAAAGACAAACTTAATTTTATTGTATCATTTTATTTTTTATAATACGTTTTCATTCCAATCCATCAGAATGATTTTCATTTCTAAAATATTGAATAGAGTAACTTTAATAGAGTGATTGACTCAATTGTTGCCGGGATCCTGCTTGAGTGTTTATACTTGATTACATTCATTTATGCATTGATTAAAACATTCATATAGTGTAAATCATAATCTTGCTTGTCGTGGCAGATTGAATCTATCACGACAAGTTTGTATACTTTCTTAAAATCCCAAATAAAATACTACCTTTGCAAAATAAAGTTTCCCTAAACAATAATGAGTAACATCAATTTCGATTTAACAAAGATCAAAGGCATTATTTTTGATGTGGACGGCGTACTTTCGCCCGATACTATTCCCTTGCATCCCACGGGCGAACCTATGCGGGTGATTAATACCAAAGATGGTTATGCCATGCAACTGGCGGTTAAGCAGGGAGTCGTTTTGGGAATTATTACCGGCGGTGATACCGCTTCGGTGCGCCGGCGCTTTGAAAGCCTCGGATTCCAACATGTTTATCTGAAAGCCCGGAACAAAATCAATGAATTCCGCGATTTTCTCCGGAAAACAGGTTTGTCGCCGGAAGAAATTTGCTATGTCGGCGACGATATTCCCGACTATGAGGTGATGCAACAAGTAGGCCTTCCGGCTTGCCCTGCCGATGCGGCGCCCGAAATCAAAGCGATTGCCAAATACATTTCCCACAAAAACGGAGGGTATGGAGTAGGGCGCGACATTATCGAACAAATCCTGAAAGCGCAGGGCAAATGGATGCAAAATGATGCTTTCGGCTGGTAGTAATATGCTGGAACATTTATCTAAATATACAATCGTATTAGGTTCCAATTCGCCCCGCCGGCGGGAACTTGTATCGGGGTTGGATATTCCCTACAAAGTAATCACGCTTCCCGGTATCGACGAAAACTATCCTGACGGTTTGAGTAAAGAAGAAATCCCGGTCTATATTGCCCGGTTAAAAGCCAACGCTTATCAAAAAATGATGAGTGATGATACTTTCCTAATTACTGCCGACACTATTGTCTGGTTAAACGGCCGGGTGTATGGAAAACCGGAAGATGAAACGGACGCCAAAGTCATGCTCCGCGCTCTATCCGGTAAAATGCACGAAGTTATTACCGGAGTATGCCTCACTACCCGTGAAAAGCAGCAAACCTTTTATGCTGTTTCTTCCGTCCGGTTCGCCGTTTTGGAAGAAAAGGAAATTGAATATTACATCCGGCAATACAAGCCTTACGATAAGGCCGGCGCCTACGGAGTGCAGGAATGGATCGGGTATATCGGCGTCGAAAGTATTAGCGGTTCGTTTTACAATGTGATGGGATTGCCTGTTCGGCTGCTTTACAAATACCTGAAAGAGTGGCGGTAACTTACAAAAAAAAAACGACAGGACTCACGTCCTGTCGTTTCCACCATTTTAATCGAAAAGCTAGTTTGAGAAATAGTATGTAATTTTATTTTTATGGCCTCTTATTCTTTCCGTAATTCCGGCTGAGAAAGTTGCCTGTCTTTCAACCGGAGGGAATCTTCTTCCGGCAACATCTGCAACGATGCTCTTGCCATTACGTCTATCGAATCTCTCCGCATATCCAACGCATCGGATGTCGATTCGGAAAACATTTCATCCATGAATTTTTCCTGCTGGTAATGCGTATAAACACTGATGCCGAACGTGAGAACAACCAGAACGGAAGCGGCAATCTTCAACGCCGGATAGAAATAATGCATCACCGGTCGTTTTGAAACCACCGGATGAACCGGCGCTCCCTGAATCACCTTTTGCCTGTCTTTCCAGACAAACAGTGTTTTATACATTTTCAATTTTTCCGGAACGGAATCGCTTGCGAAAAAATCGCCCAGCATTTGTTCGTCTTCGATGGAAGTTTCACATTGCCAGTACCGTTCCAACAGTTGCTTTATTTTATCCTGTTCCATTTTATTTTTCGACTGTTACAACAGCCTTTCAAAAAACGCTTTTATTTTTTGTCTTGCTCTGAACAAATTCACTTTTACTTGTTCTTCGGAAACATTCATCACTTCGGCTATTTGTTTGTAATTCAACTCTTCCACTTCCCTTAACTGAAAAACCGTTCGTTGTTTTTCGGGGAGTTGCCGGATAAAATTTTCAAGTAACAATAGATGTTCTTCCTGTTCCAACCGTTCCTGAGCGGACTCTTCCGCATCGGGTTTATCATATCCGTCGTTCCATGCTTCCTGTTGATTTTCTTTCAATGCAATCTTGTCGATTGCAAGGTTTCTAACCGAGCGGTAGCAATAGGCTTCCGGATTTTCGACATTTTCCCATTCGTCTTTTTTCCAAACATTTAAGAGAGCGTCTTGAACCACATCTTCCGCATCCTGCCGACTGCCTGTAATACTGAAGGCTAAACGAAACAACTTGTCGCTCAACGGTAGTATTTTATTTCTAAAGCAGTCCTGTTTCATGTGCTCTATTTAAATGACGGACGAGGTTTCGAAATGTTACACTTCGAAAGAAAAAAATGTTTCAAAATTTCCGGGAAAAACTATTCGGCGTAGTTATCTTTTACGAAATCAGCATTATTCAGGTAATCCAAACTTTCTTTCACCGATTCGATTGGGGGAATGTTGTAGCGTTCCACTTCCACAATCAGGTATTTCGCTTTAGCCAAGTCGATATGATTGAAGATGGCGTCGAAACCAACAAAACCGCTCCGTCCCAATTCCTTGCTGTCTTTGATGTGCAGCACTTCAAAGCGTCCGGGATATTGTTCAAACAGTTCGACCGGGGCGCGGCGACCGACAATCGCCCAATAGACATCCAATTGGAAGAACACTTTGGCGGGGTCGGTATGTTGCACCAGATAGTCGTACATGGAAATGTTGCCGTCGGCCGTTTCGTATTTCTTTTCAAATTCGTAGTTGTGGTTGTGATAACCGAATTTCAAACCGGCCTCCAGGCATTTTTCGCCAACGGCATTGTAATAATCGCAATAAGCCTGCAAGCCTTCCAGGGTTTCGGGAGTCGGCATCGAGGGCATAACGATGTATTTTGCTCCCATGACTTTATGGTCGGCAATGCATTTATCCCACCAGGCCCACAGTGCGGCATCATTCGCTTCGGTCTTTTCGGAGGGCAAATCTTTACGAACATGTGTCGAAAGAATATCCACGCCTACTGTATTCAATTTAGCTTTCAATTCTTCCGGCGACAAGCCGTAAGTCAGACCATCGTTTTCGTTATAACCGAAATTTTCCACATACTTGTATCCCATTTGACCGACGGCGGTAATCACGGAATCAATACCGATGGTCGCATCGCCAATCGGACCGCGCAGGGAATACATTTGTAAACCAATGTTTTTTTCTACTTTCGTTTCCTGATTACAGGAAACGGCTATGAAAGCGCATACTACTAACAAAACATACTTCAGTGTTTTCATTTTTTTACTTTTTTAAAATATTAACTTTAGATCTTTAAATCCGTAACCTAACCGTTTTCTATATGATCCCAAACAAAAAATAAACGACTTATACATGGGCATAAAGGTACAACAAAAACTTCAGATAATCATCCTTTATGGCGTTTTTGGGGATTGGGAGATCTATCTGTTTTTTGCAACTTTCGCAACATGAATTACTATGTCAGCAACTCCTTCGCCGGATTAACCAAATAAATGCGTTCGGTAGCCCGCGTAAAGGCGGTGTAGAGCCAGCGATAAAATTCAATGCCCAGATATTCTTCGGGGATGTAAGACAGGTCTAAGAAAACATTTTTCCATTGTCCGCCTTGGGCTTTGTGGCAGGTAATGGCGTAAGCATATTTAATTTGCACCACATTATAGAAAGGGTCGGCTTTCAATTTTCCGATGCGTTCTTTTTTGGTAGGGATATCGGCATAATCTTCCCATACGGATTGGAACAATTTTTCGCTTTCTTCTTTCGGCAGGGCCGGCGCATCGGTATTCAGTGTTTCCAAGAGGATTTTCAAATCCATTTCCACACCGTAATCCGGGAAATACGCCGTTATATCGCAGAAATGGAAACCATACAGTTCCTGCATCTTCCGGATGCGACGGACTTCCATCAAATCGCCGTTGGCAATAAAATCCATTTCCGGCGACTGTTCCGACCAAAAATAATTGTTTTTGACCGTCATCAACAAATCGCCGGACGAGAGTTGTTCTTCCCGCCAAAGTATCCGGTTGCGGATACCGTTGTTGAAGCGGTTGGCCCGGTTGTTGCTGCGCGAAATAACGATGGTTTCCTCCACCCCGTCGCGCCCGTAGCACATTTCGATAGCTTCAATCAGTTCATCGCCCTTAAGCGGGATGATGTCGGGATACTGCCGGATTTGGATTTTTGGGAAAACCTTGACTTTACCTGTTTCGATAGCGTTCCGCAAACGGGTGGCATTCATCAGGATACCGGATTTTTCCGCTTGGCGAACTACCTGTTTCAAGGTGATACTCTGTACATCGAGGCCGTATCCCTGCAACACCTTCATATCCAGGGCCGGACTTTCGGGTTGCGAAACGGGCGGTAATTGAGCCGTATCGCCCAGCAAAATCAGACGGCAACCTTCGCCGCTATAAATATAATGAATCAGATCGTCCAAGAGGCGTCCGCTGCCGAAGGAAGAAGTATTCAGACCGTCATTGGAAATCATGGATGCCTCGTCCACGATAAAAAGCGTATGTTTATGCAGATTATCCGCCAGGACAAAACCGGACGGTTCGTTGGAAAAAGTTTTCTGACGGTAAATTTTTTTATGAATCGTCAAAGCGGTTTGTCCCGCGTAAGCTGCAAAAACCTTAGCGGCTCGGCCGGTCGGCGCCAGAAGTATTGCTTTTTGCCGGAGTTCGTTCATCGTCTTCACCAAGGCCCCTACCAAAGACGATTTTCCGGTTCCGGCATAGCCTTTCAGGACGAACAACGATTGCGGATTACGGTCGAAAAGAAAATTATTCAACCGATTGAAAGCCAAATCCTGTTCGGCCGTAGGCGTAAAAGGGAAATGCTTTTTTATTTGTTCTAAAAAGAAAGTGTCAATCATCGAACAAAGTTAAGATATATTTTCTATATTTGCGGTATGAAAAAAGAACACACTGTTAAACGAATACTCCGGGCACTTTTGTTTCTGGTAGTAGTTGTGTTGGTGTATATGTGTTATGTCAGCCTATTTGTCCATGGAAATACAACTCCCTGAAAATATGGATTTGAGTCGTTCCGGACAGTATGTGCTTATCCTTGAAGTACATGCGGAACGATTTTCATTCAGTTTGTATAACGCTGAAAACGAGCAGGAATCCTTTGATTATTGCTTTTCGGGCGACAAGCTATCCGATGCCTTTTCACAGTTCCAGGATGCGTTCTTCAAGCATGATTTTTTCACTTATCCGTTCCGGAAAATCCTTATATTGAATCACACGCCGGTATTTACATACATTCCGAATCTGTTGTTTGAAGAAAAAGACAAGGAAGCATATATCCAATTCCTGTTTACAAATGTGAGCGGTAAAATCCTGCATCAAACGTTGTCATACCCGGAAATGACGATTCTGCACAGTATGCCGGAAAAGGTTTACGATTTTCTTCAACGTTCGTTTCCCGAAGCATCTATCGTGCATTATACAGTTCCTTTCATCGAATGGTGCCGGGAAACCGGACTACCGGCCGATGGAAACCGGATGATTATTTTTCGGGAGAAAGACGGAATAGATGTCCTCTGTTTTTCCCGCCGGCAATTGTTGTTGTGCAATCATTTCGATTGCGAGTCGGCCGGCGACGCGGTTTATTACGCATTATACGTTTACAAACAACTAAAATTTAACCAATTAAAAGATTTTGTTTATTTGGTGAAAGCTGAAGATGAATTGGAAAAAAAATTAAATAAATACATTCAAAACATCGTATTGTGTGAGGATAATCAGCGGGAAATACAAAAGTCGGCGATTTGAAGTGCCGCATTCGTTCAAAGCGCGACCTACGACCGATTTGGCCAAAGAAAATCTGTTCAATGTATTGGCCAATCAAATGGACTGGGAAGATACGATAGCCCTTGATCTGTTTTCAGGCACCGGCAGCATTGGGTTTGAACTCCTTTCGCGCGGTTGCCGGGAAGTGGTTTGTGTAGAGAAAGATCCCGCTCATTACGCATTTATTAACAAAGTGAAGGCTGTGCTCAAGGATGAGCACCTGCTCCCCGTCCGAGCCGATGTATTCCGGTTTATCGAAACCTGCAGACGTTCGTTCGATCTGGTTTTTGCCGACCCGCCTTATGCTTTGCCGGAGTTGGAGCAGATTCCACAATTGATTTTCAACTATCATTTGATAAAACCCGGCGGTTTGCTGGTGTTGGAGCATCCGAAAGAGTACGATTTTTCGGATTTTCCGGGATTTGAACAGAAGCGGAGTTATGGGGCGGTGAATTTCAGTATGATAACATACTAAAATGCCAACTCAGCAAAGGTATAAGCGGCATGTTGCAGGTGTGCAATGTGCATTACTCCTCCGTTTCAATCACCTGAAACCGGATTTTCGCCACACTCATAGCCGTAAATATGCCGAAAGCGTTGTTGATGGCGCTCGCCGGGTTGGCCAAATCCGTCGAACTGATTCGTTCGTAAAGGTCAACGTAGTCTTTATTGACCCGATAAATGTAAAGCCAATAATAGCCGGCGCTCATAAACTCCCGCGAAACGGTGGTGTAGCTGTTGCCCCGGAACGGCTGCATCATCCGGCGGCGAAACTGCGTGCTGCCGTCGATGGACGGGCGGTCGGACGTGGCGGGACTTTCGATGTATAGCTGGTAATAACTCTCGCCGGCATCGTCCCACGTCAGTTTGATTTCGGTGGTATCTGCCGTATCCCAAAAATAGGACGACGAGCTGCGGGTAATGTACGCCGGTTCCACACCGAAACCGCTTATGGGCTTCGGGACGGAGGTGGAAGCGGATATGGTTTTCCCCTGATATTCGAAACGAAGCTCGTAGTTTTGCTGCTGGCGAATGGTATCCGTTCCCAAATCGAGCGTATAGGTTCCCGGCACGGTTTCCGTCAATGCTTTTCCATTGATTGTCGGCTCTACGCCTTCGATGGGCAAGGACAGTTCGTAACCGTCTTTCAAATAGACTTCCATGCTGTATAGTTGAACGCTTAGGGTGTTGCTGCCTTCCTGCAAATAACTTTCTACGATGGGCGTACCGGTCGTAACGTCGTAAGTCATCAGTTTTTCACCACAACCGGTTAATAATGAAAAACAACTAATAATCCATACCGTTTTTATAATATCCATAACTTTTAATTCTTAATTATTTCAACTGTATACTCAACGTAACATTCGGCGTAAACCCCAACAGATTGATATTGGTTTCGGTAATGCCGGCCGCTTCGTCGTAAGCATATTCCCTGTACCAGACGTTAGCGCGGTCGTAGACATTGAAGAGCGAAACGCTGATGCTCGATTTTACCGCCTTGATAAACGACAAATCGTATTTAGCCAGCAAATCCAAGCGATGATAAGCGGGATAGCGGGCATTGTTTTTCTTGTCGACTACAATGAAATTCATCTCGCCACCATTGGGCGTATTGAGTTTATAGCCGCCGATGGGTTCGGTGAAAGGCTTTCCGGTAGCGTAAATCCAAGTGGCCGACAGCGTTAAGTCGCGGCGGGGTTTGTAGGTCAGTACGGTTTTGAACTCGTGGGTTACGTCCTGATTGGCTGGAAAATAGCCGTCGCCGTAAACCGGAAAATGATAGCGGGTTTCGCCCAGAGTGTAAGCCATCCAGCCGGTTAGTTTGCCGTATTTCTTCTGTACAAGGAAATCGATGCCGCGCGAATAGCCTTCGCCGTTGTAGAAAAATTCCTGGTAATTGCTGTTGTCGATAAAGGAAGGCGCAAAGCGGAGGGTATATTCGCTCAGGTCGTAGAGTTTCTTGTAATAGGCTTCCACATCGAAGAGGTAATCTTTGGTTTCGTAACTCCCGCCGAGCACGAAATGGGTGGCGCTGCTGACGGGAATACCCTTATCGTCCGAGAGGAGCCAGATGTCGCGGCTTCCGGCGGAAATATCTTCGCGTACAATCCGGTTGACGAACTGCTTGTAGTATCCGGTAGACGCTTTCAGGCTCAGCCGGCTGCGCATTTTGTAGAAAGCCTGCAAGCGCGGTTCGGGATAGATGCGGGAAGTTACGTCGTAATACGAGAGCCGGATGCCGGGCAGGACGGTCAGTTTTTCGCCCATCGTCCATTTGTCCTGAACGTAGGCCGACAGCAGGTTGCCCTTGTTGTGCATGTCTAAAATGCTCACCGTATCGCTTTGCGTGTAGCGGTAGTCGATGCGGTAATGGGAGTAATTAAGACCCCATTCCAACTTATTCTTCCCGCTGATTTTGTATTCGTTATCGAATTTCAGGGAGTAGTCCCACAAGTGGTTATGCTCGCCGGTATTCTGATCGAACATGACGGCGACATTGTTGCTCGCGCCGCTGCCGCTGCTGGACGTTGTCGAATTGTTTTGCCGATCGCGCAGGCTGTAATAATTGGAAAATGAAACGAGGAGGTTTGAATAAAGCCGATTGTCGCGGTTGTGCGACCATTTCAGGCTGCTTCCGATGTTGCCCCAATTCGTTTTGTCGGTAATGCTTCCGCTCATGAACGAGCTGCCGAAACTTTCGCGCGAATTATCGAGTACATCTTCGCCGTTGAAAAAACTGAGGGCGACAATGTCGCGCCGGGTCGGGTTATAGGTCAGTTTGGCGTTGAGGTCGTAGAAATACGATTCCGGCTTTTGCTGGTTGCGCTGATTGAACCTGCCGCCGGGGCCACCCATGGCCGATTGCAAGCTTTCGGAATATACGCTGGTGAATTTGTTGTACATAAAACTTTGGAACGAGCGTCGTCCGGCCACGAAGAACGAGCCTTTTTCGTCGCCGAACGGTATTTCCGCGAAGGCATTGAATCCGAGGAAACCCGCATCGCCGCCCCCGTTGAACGACCTGTCGTTGCCGGTTTTGCCGACAATTTCCATCACGCTCGACAGGCGCCCGCCATGCTTGGCGTCGAAACCGCCCTTGTGCAACTGCACATCTTTCACTGCATTGGTATTGAAGGCGCTGAACACACCCATCAGATGCTCTTGGTGGTAAATGGTAAAACCATCATACAGCACCAGGTTTTGATCGGGTGTGCCGCCACGCACATACATTCCGGCCGACGATTCGTTGGCAGCCGAAATGCCGGGCATCAGTTGGAAGGTGCGGAAGAGGTCTTTCTCGCCCAGCGCGGGCAGGTCGGCAATCTTGGCGGCTGTGGTTTGGATAAGCCCGATAGACAGTTCCGGGATTTTCAGGACGTCTTCCCGTTGCTTTACAATCACCACTTCGTCCAGGGCATTGATGGCGGGGTCTAATTCTACCAACAGATTTTCCGTCTTCACTTCCGGCGAGAGATGAAAGTACTGGGTTTCATATCCCAAGTATTTGAATACCAGTGTTTCTTTGTCGGAAAGCACACGATATAGGGTAAAATAGCCATCGTTGTTGGTAGTAGTTGCGAGGGTAGGCTGTGCTTCCACGTGAACGGTGGCAAAGGGAAGAAACTCACCGTTGGTACGGTCTTTTATCCGTCCGCTTACGGTGAGATTGTGCCGGCTTGCATCGCCCGTATAGAGTTTATTTTCAATCCTTGTTCGATTTTTCGGGAGGTTTTTAGTCGGGACGATACAGTAAACATTATTTTCATCCACATAATAGGCCAAATCTTTTATTTTCCGGAAAATAATATCGAACGCCAGTTGCCGTTCGGTACCGAGATAGAGGTATTCGTAGGTATAATCTGCCACCAAAGCCGAATCGAACCGCAGGATAAACCCGTACTTTTCCTCGAAGTCGTTCAGGACTTGGGGCAGAGGTGTTCCGAAGTAATTCTCGTGGACGACCCACGTGGTATCGCCGGTTTGGGCGAAGCTGCCTGAGAGGGTAGTTGTAAACAGGCTGAAAAACAGGAGGAGTCTATGCATCGGTTATATCAATCAGGTTTAAATTGTAAACGACTTCGACGTTCCACCCGAATAGGTCCCGCCTGTGTTGTAGCCATTGATGGTTATTCCGCCGCTAATGCTTCCGCCGGACAGCAACGTATATGAGCCGGCAACAAGACGCGGATCAGAGAAAGTAACCGTTACGCTTGTGCCTGTCGTTGCGCCTGCAATCACGGGAATATTGAGCAACAAAAGTATTTCGCCCGCCGCGTTTCTAATGCCGATAGCACTGCCCGCAGCACCCTGAATTCGCACGGAACGCTGTTGTCCCGACGGAGTAGTCATCGCCATATTGCCACCATGCGTACCTACTATGATTCCGCCGTTGACCTGAAAGTTGCGTTCGGCGTCGAAGGCTTCTCCATCGCCACGGATACCGTTGGCAATAGTCAATCCACCGTTGATGGTCAGCGATCCGTTGCTGTCAATAGCGTCCTGTCCCGATGCGGCACAGAAGATGTTTCCGCCGTTGATGACGATTCCTGTTTCGGCATTAATGCAGTCGTCGTAGGTGTGGATATCGATATTTCCGCCGTTGATGGTCAGCAAGCCCTTGCTTTCAAGCCCTTCTCCACCTTCGGTTTTTTGCGTGCAGTTGATGTAAATTGTTCCACTATTGATAGTCATATTTCCTTCGCACTTGATAGCTTTGGGATTAGCATAGTCCGTGCCATTGTCGCCGAAGCCGCCGCCCGGTCCGCTTCCTGGCCCGCCTCCACTGTTGCCCGATACATAAAACCGTTCGCCCGATGTACCGGCAATCAGGACAAGGTCTGCATTGTTGGCTCCTTGATTACCAACGGTGATTATCCCATCGGCATGGATGCATTTGCCGCCTGTTCCCGAACTGCTGCATGTAATTTTTCCACCAAGCAACGAGAGGTTTCGGTCGCTTTTTATGCCTGTCGCCGTGTAGGAATCGGGCAAGCCGGTTGGGGCAGTATACGTTTTGCCGTTACCTGAAACGTTGATATTGAGTATTCCACCGCGAATCACAATATCTCCGTCAGCCGAAACACCTTTTCCACCATCGGAAGTCATGCGGCTTTCGATTTGAATGGTTCCGCCCGTGATGCTTATGTTGGCGTCGCTTTTTATAGCCGTGCAGTACGATGGGTCGTAACCGCTTTCGACTGCTTCGAGAACTGTAGCACCTGATGTAACAACAGCTATATCACCTCCATTGATTGCAATATCGGATTTACTGCCAATTCCTTTCGACTGTGCGCCCGACACATTTATAGCAATTATTCCTCCGGTAATGCTTATTCCCGCATCGGCTTTGATGCCTTTCGTATCATCGACAGAGGAAACAATCCGGATGTTTCCGCCGGATATTTCTGCTGTGCCTGAACCGGCGTCGATACCGTCGCCCGAAGCGGTAATGTCCAGCGATCCACCGGAAACGGCAAACCCGGCTTCCGCATGAATGCCGTCGGACACAGCCGATGCAACGGTTATGTTTCCGCCACGCACCGTAATGCTTTTTTTGCTGCTTGCAATGGCGTGTTTTGCCGCACTGCTAATGAGGAGCCGTCCATAGCCTTCAAATGCTATCGAACCGCTTTTGCTTATCAGCGTAGCGTTTTCTTCGTTGGACAGGTTGTCGGACAGGATGCTGGAGCCTTTCAGTTCAACGATTGTTACGCCTTCGTTTTTTGTAATCTGGATGGGTGGAAGTTTCGATGTGGAGGCAATTGTTGCGCTGTTCAATGTCAGGCGGAGCGTGTTCGGCACGGTCGCATTGTTCTGAATTTTGAGCGATCCGCCGGACGTTGAGCCGGAAACATCCAATTCGACATTCCCGGAAGACGATGATGCAATCGTAACGTCGGCGCCGTTTTTCGTTGCTGTAATGCTGCCGTCGGAAGGAAGGTTGCCAACGGTTGCATCATTACTCGAATAAACGATGCTTATAGCGTTTGCATTTGTCGTAATTATTTGTAATTCGATATCTTGACCCGTAAGACTGGAATTGTTTACAGTTACGTTGGGCAGCGTTCCGGTTTCGTAGCCGTCGAGGGAAACGATGATATTGTATGCGCCGGACGGGATGTTGCTAATCGCATATTCGCCCGCATTGCCGGTCGTTGCAAGCTGCCCGACACGGGTGTTGTCGCTTGCTTTGAAGATTTGCACGGAAGCGCCAGCCACCGCATCGCCACCGGGTTTGGTCACAGTGCCGCTGATAGAGTATGTCGGAACTGTTATTTTCTGCAGTTCCATGTCTTTGTCCGTTAGATCGGCGTCTACGATTTTTACATCGTCGATAGAACCGGTTTCGTAGCCGTCGAGTGTTGCCGTAATTTTATAACTTCCTGCGACGATGCCTGTAATAATGTATTCACCTGCGGCGTTGGTCGACGATTGACCCGCGTCGCTACCATCGGAAATCTTCACGAGCATGACGGAGGCGCCCGAAGCTACACTGCCATTGTCCGATTTTATAATTGTGCCACTGATACGAAAAGTTTTAGGCGCATCTCCGATAAAGTTATCGTCTGTCTTGCATGTCAAAAACAGCAGAAAATAAACTGCAATTGCCGAAAAACAAAGCGCTGTTTTTACGAAATGAAATTTCTTTTTCTCCATCCTAGTTATTAATTTATTAATTTCAACAAAAATAAGATGCCGGATAGAACCAAACAAACAATTTTTGTGAACGGTTCGATTGTTGGGGTAAACGACAGGGGAATGATTTCGTGTACAACGGAAAATTTAGCATCCGATTTTTCTCGTATGTCCCCCCCCATTTTTTGTATATTTCCCCTATAAATTTTGTAAACTATTCTTATCCGTTTGTGTGTAATTGGATATTTAATGCTAACTTTGCACCATGTGTTTCATGAAAATAGAATTAATATGGATTTGGCATTATTGTTAAGGGAACAGGAAATTCTCCCGTCAAAGGAAGTATTAAAAAATGTGCTTGGCGAAGTGATTTACAGCGTATTCGAAGAATTGGAAACAAGATTGACTTCCGACGAATTTGCTTTGACGTTCGACTGGAATTATTAC